>JAHDDY010000039.1:27399-32281 GCA_020629115.1 Paracoccaceae bacterium
CGGGACGGCGTATGGATCACGCGTTCACGATCGTGGCGGGCTTGAGCACGCCGTCATCCGGCATGTAGAAAACGATCGAGGAGCTGGACCGGACGGTTCCGTTGTCCCGAACGCGGGAAAAGACGGCACGGGCATCCGACCTATCGAGGAAGCTGTCGAGGTCGCCCATACGCATCGTATGCACCGCATTGCGCTAGGAGGGAGCAAGATCTTTAAGGAGGATGTCGAAGCGGTTGGCCGAGATCGCATCGTGTATCTGGCGATAGGCATCGCGCAGCTCCGGCGTCTCGACCATCCGAAGGCCGGATCGCCAGTGAAACCGGCCCGGAAGGCCGGATCGTCGATCCGCGCCGTCTTTCGCGCGACGATCGTGTCGTATGGCTTCAGACCCTTCGCATACATTCTGCCCGGCATCTGCTCGCCGATCCCGTCCGTGGTGCGCAGCGATGCGGTTTGCGTGACCGCCTGGGCCATCGTATGCGTCTCGGCGCGCTCGACGATCGTGCCGGTCTCCATATCGTAGGCGAGGTTGAAGAGCGTATCTTCTCGTCCTCGGTGTCGGCGGATAGCCCGCGTGATCTCGCAGAAGAAATCCTCCCGTGGGCCGCTGAGGATGCGGTCGTCTTCCGGCGATGCTTCGGTCAGGGACGCGAATTCCAGCTCGATATCGTTGACGCCCTGCAGCACGCTGTTGCCGGCAAGACCGCTCGTGCTGATCGCGCTCATCCCCAGCGTCCTGATGACCGTCCGCCCGTTTATCCGCACGGCGGGTGAGACCGATCATGTAGCTGCGTTTCATCTCATGGTCTCCGGCCGCCATGGCTCCGGGGCCGAGGGCGGTTGCCGCCCCGGCTCCGAGGATGAGGAAATGGACGCGGCGACGGTCGATGGTCATGCGAGGGGGGATTCCAAGTCGGGTACTCTTTCAACTCTCGGTTCGGACAGTGTGCAGGCACCCTCTTCCTCACACAACGGTTTGCGCAACGCTTCATCCGGTTCGCAGCCGGACGGACGGCCCCGTGCGGCGGACCCGGAATGGGCCTGCTCCATGACACTGGAAACGCGCGCCCCGGTCTGCGATGATCCCGTCGTCGAACCCGCAGCGCGGTGCATCGTGCAACGGAACAGGACCGATACCGTGGGGGGCATGAGCGATCCGACCGACCATCGCGCGGGGGCCGCATCCATGACCGGCGCGCGCGTCCGGGGCGGGGCGGGGCGGCGTCTTCACCTGTTCGGCGCGGCGCATGTCGACCGGAGCGGGCGATGCGCGGGGGCCGTGCGGCTGGGGCTGTCGAATCCGGGGCGGTTCGTGGAGCGGCCGGGCGGGGCGGCGTTCAACGTCGCCTGCACCGTCGCCGCCCTCGGGGGCGCGGCGCATCTGCACGGCATCGCCGGGGAGGACGAGGCCGCCGCGACCCTGCGCGCCGCCGCCGCCGCGCGGGGGGTGCGCCTGACCCTGCAGGACGGGCACGGCGCGCCGACGGCGAGCTACACGGCGATCCACGGCCCGGACGGGGACCTGATCGTCGCCTTGGCGGATATGGGGATCTACGATCGCTTCGACGCGGCGGCCGCCTGGCGTGGGGCCGGGGCGGGCGGCGCGCCCGTGCTCGTCGATGCGAACCTGCCGGCGGAGGCGGTCGCCGCGCTGGTGCGGCGCGCGACGGGGCCGGTGGCGGCGATGACCGTCTCGGCGGCGAAGGCCGCGCGCCTGCGCCCCGCGCTCGGCGGGATCGGCACGCTCTTCACCAACCGCGCCGAACTGGCCGCCCTGACCGGGATGCCGGAGGGGAGCGCCATGGAAACCCTGCTCGACGCCTTCGCGCGCCTCGGCGGGACCGATGCCGTCGCCTCGGACGGGGGCGGGGACGTGTGGTCGCGGCACGGGGGCGCGACCGCGCGGCATCCCGTCCCGCCCGTGCCGCATGTCGTCGACGCGACCGGGGCGGGGGATGCGCTGACGGCGGGGTGCCTTCACGCGCTGACGGGCGGATGCGCGATGGACGCGGCGGTCGCCTTCGGGATACGTCTGGCGGGGGCCGTCCTCGCCGTGGAGGGGCCATGGCACCCTGCCCTGTTCGACATCGCCCCGCCGGAGACCCGACCGTGACACCCATCCTCTCCCCCGCCGTCCAGGCCGCCCGCGACGCGGGCCGCCCCCTCGTCGCGCTGGAATCGACCATCGTCACCCACGGCATGCCCTGGCCCCAGAACGTCGAGACGGCCCGCGCGGTCGAGGAGACGGTGCGCGCGGAAGGGGCCGAGCCGGCGACGGTGGCGGTGTTGGAAGGCCGCCTGCATGTCGGGCTGGAGCCGGAAGCGCTGGAGGCGCTGGCCCGGACGGAGGGGGTGATGAAGCTCTCGCGCGCCGATTTCGCCTATGCGCTGGCACAGGGGCGCACCGGCTCGACCACGGTGGCCGCGACCATGATCGCCGCCGCGATGGCCGGGATCGCGGTCTTCGCCACCGGGGGCATCGGCGGGGTGCATCGCGGGGCCGAGACCTCGTTCGACGTGTCCGCCGACCTGCACGAGCTGGCGCGGACGGACGTCATCGTCGTCTGCGCCGGGGCCAAGGCCATCCTCGACCTGCCCAAGACGCTGGAGGTGCTGGAGACCCTGGGTGTGCCCGTCATCGCCCACGGCACCGACCGCCTGCCCGCCTTCTGGTCGCGCGACGGGGGGCCGGAGGCGCCGTTGCGGCTGGATGGCCCGGAGGCGATCGCCGCGCATCAGCGGATGCGCGCGGCCTGCGGGCTGAGGGGGGGCGTGCTTGTGGCCAATCCGGTGCCGGAAGCGGACGCCATCCCCGCGGACGAGATCGGGCGGGCCATCGAGACGGCGCTGGCCGAGGCCGGGGCCGCCGGAATCGCCGGCAAGGCGGTGACGCCGTTCCTGCTGGCGCGCATGGCCGACCTGACGGGGGGGCGCAGCCTGACGACCAACATCGCGCTGGTGAAGAACAACGCCCGCCTCGCCGCCCGCATCGCGCGGAGCCTGTGAGACCCCTTGCCCTGCCCCGGATGCCTTGCATCGCCACATGACGCGAGGCCGGTCCGGGGCGGCACGGGACGACGGAACGATCCATGCTCGATGCCACCAGGACAAGGCCCATGCACTTCGACCCCCTCTCCCCCGCCTTCGCCGCCGACCCCTACGCCGTCTACGCGGCGATGCGCGCGGGGGGGCCGCATCGCTACGCGCCGGAGGAGACGTGGATGCTGACCCGGGCGGCGGACGTGGCGGCGGTGGCGACCGACCGGGCCATGGTCCGCACGCGGGACGGCGGGCCGAGCGAGGCCGAGCGGCGGCGCATGGGCTGGGACGGGATGCCCCACCACGAACGCTTCGTGCAGGTGAACCTCCTCGAAAGCGAGGGCGCGGACCATGCGCGCCTGCGCCGGCTGGTCTTCGGCGAGTTCCTGCCCGCCGCCCTGCGCGCGCGGGAGGCGGGGATCGCGGATTTCGTGGACAGGCTGCTCGACGGGCTGGCGGACCGGGCCGAGATCGACTTCACGGGCGACGTCGCGGCGCACATCCCTGGCCATGTCATCGGCGGCGTGCTGGGCGTCCCGGCGGAGGATGCCCCGCGCCTGCGCTTCTGGTCGGAGGAGGTGGTGCGCTTCTTCGACGTGGGGCGCGACGCGGACGGCAAGCGCCGGGCCGAGGCGGCGACGCGGGATTTCCACCTCTACCTCGCCGACCTGCTGAAGGCGCGCGCGGCGGCCCCGCGCGACGACCTGCTGACACGCCTGCTGGAACACCGCCGCGCGGGGCGGATGAGCGGCGACGAGCTGATCGCCACCGCCATGCTGATCCTGATGGCCGGGCACGGCTCGACCATCGACGTGCTCGGCTCGGGTTTGCACTGCCTGCTGCGCTTTCCGGACGAGGACGGGCGGCTGCGCGCGGAGCCGGGCCTGATGGCCACGGCGGTGCAGGAGATGTTCCGCTACGAGGCCCCCCTCCCCTACTTCCACCGCTTCGCGACCCGCGATTGCACGGTCGGCGGGAGGGACTTTCCGGTCGGGACGCGGTTCGGCCTGCTCTACGGCGCGGCCAACCGCGACCCGGCCCGGTTCGACGCCCCCGACCGCTTCGACGTGGGCCGCGCGCCGAACCGGCATGTCGCCTTCGGCGGCGGCGCGCATTTCTGCCTCGGCAACCACCTCGCCCGGCTGGAGATGGCCGCGACCTTCGCCGCGCTCCACCGCCGGTTCCGCACCGTCGAGCTGGTCGAGGAGCCGGTCTACAAGCGCGGCCTGTCCGTGCGCGGCCCGGTCGCGCTGCGCGTGGCATGGCGGCCCGCGTGATTTGTCCCACGCTTCGGGCACGCGGGGGCCTCATGGGGCGGGGCGGGGGGCAGCGAGGTCCCCGGTCCTCGCCGGGGACGGGGGTACGATTTGTGTGCGCCGGTCCGCGGCGGCGGCCCGTCCGGGCGCGGGCCTGTCGCATCGCCCGTCCCGACTTGCCCTTTGCGCGGAGCGGCCCACTTCATGGGGTTGTGATTTACAGTGCAGTCGGGGCGGTCTGTCCGTGACATCCGATGAATTCGAAGCCTCCTATCTGGGGGCCACCCTGTACATGCCGGTCATCCATCCCCGGGTACCCGCGTTCTTCGCGGGGGAGACGCCGTTTCCGGCGCCGTCCGTGGTATTGTGCCTGGAGGACGCGCTGGGGGAGAGCGACGTGGCGCGCGGGGTGGCGGCGCTGCGGGCGATGCTGGCGGGGCGGGCCGGGGCGCACGGGGCGCGGCTCTACGTGCGCCCGCGCTCGCTCGACATGGCCTGGCGGCTGGCCGACCTGCCGGGCATCGGGCAGGTCGAGGGCTTCGTCGCGCCCAAGATCGGGGTGGACGCGGTCGCGCCGTGGATGGCGC
>JAHDDY010000040.1:0-3884 GCA_020629115.1 Paracoccaceae bacterium
GGACATCGCCACCGTCGGCTGGTTCGAGGAGACGCAGCGCGGCGGCGACTGGGTGCGCTTCGGCTCCTTCAGACAGGAGACGGACTGGCTGATCACCTTCCGTCATCCGGATGGGAACCGCTGGCGGCTGGAAGACATCAGGCCGGGGGTGATGCGGGGCAATTCCACGTGGCGGGGCCGGTCCTTTCCCCTGTCCTGCGAGCGCGTCGCCGGCGATCCGGAGGCACGCCGCTTCACGGAGCATCCCCGACCGCGCGTCGGCAACCGGCGTCTGGACTGGTGCCGCGTCTGGGGCCGCGAGTGCGGCAGGGACGCCGCCGATGAATGGTGCCGGGACGACGGAGCCTGGAAGGCGGTGCGCGTGCGGAAGGCCGAGAATATTGGCGCGGCGACGCCCACGCGCGTCATCTCCAGCGGGCAGGTCTGCAACCGCACCTTCTGCGACGGGTTCGAGAACGTGACCTGCCAGCGATAGCGGTCCCGCCCTAACGGTCGTCCCCCGTGGCGGGGGGCGGGACGCTGTCGGCGGCCTCGCTCGCGGCGGCGGCCACGGCGTCGCGCTGTTCCTCGTTGAGCGCCGCGCCCTCGATGCCCGGGATGGCGACGCGCACCTCGCGGCGGGCGAAGGAGATGCCCGCCTCGTCGAACGCCTTGATGACGCGGTTGTAGACCTCCTTGCGCAGCACGAACTGCCGACCCGGCTTGGCCATGAACTTGCCCCGGATGATCATGCCCACGTCGTCGAAGTCAAACACACCCTGGGACTTGAACGGCTGAAGGAAATCCTCAGCGTATTCGGGCACCTGCATCATCTCCGCGCCGATCTTCTTGAAGATCTTCTTCACCTTGTTGGGGTCGGTGTCGAAGGGCACGGTGAACTTCAGCTTCATGATCACCCAGTCGCGGGAATAGTTGGTGATCTTGGGGATTTCGCCGTAGGGGATGGTATGCACCGCGCCCTTGTGATGGCGCAACTGCATCGAGCGGACGGAGATCTGCTCGACCGTGCCCATCGTCCCGTCCACGTCGAGATACTCCCCCGACCGGAACGCATCGTCCACGAGGAAGAAGATGCCCGAGACGATATCGGCCACCAGCTTCTGCGCGCCGAATCCGATGGCCAGCCCGACGATGCCCGCCCCGGCCAGCAGCGGCGTGGTGTCGACCCCGAAATTGCCGATGACGATCAGACCGAAGATCACCGCGATGGTGACCTTCAGCACCCCCAGCAGCAGTGGCAGCACCGTGGCGAGCCGCGAGACCCCCGTCCCGCCCTCGTCGCCCATGCTCTCGTCCGCGCTGTCGAAGCCCATCGCCGTGCGCTCGGCGGCCAGCTTGCGGTTGATCCACAGGGACGACACCTCCCACAGGAGATAGCCGGCCAGCGCGATGACGATCCCCTCGATCAGCCGCCCGGCGATGCGGAAGCCCACCCCGGCGGCGGCGAGGTTCGTCAGGTCGATGCCCCAGAGCCGGGCGATGACGAGGACGACCCCCACGCCCGCGATCACCCGCCCGATGCGGATATAGCTGCGCTTCGCCCGCAGGTGCGCGGTCCGCGCCACCACGCCCTCGCCCGTGGGCGGGCGGGTCGTGCGGCGGACGATGCCACGCACCGCCGTGTCGAAGGTCGGCGCGAACAGCAGCAGCAGCAGCGTCACGATCTGCCGCCCGTCCAGCAGGTGCCACAGCCGCTGCGCCACGATGGCCTCGACCAGCAGCCACACGAGGACGATGACCCCCATCCCGAGCCAGGGATAGAGGCGTGCGAAGGCGGCCTCGCCGGGTGTCACGTCCTCGTCATGGCCGAGCATCATCCGCGTGATGCCCTCCCGCGCCCGCCACGTCGTGTAGAGCAGGGTGCCGTAGGCCAGGATGTTGATCCAGAACCCGAGGCGCAACTGTCCGATCAGGATGCCGTGCGTGGCGAGGAAGGGGATGAGGAACCCCGTCGTCCCCCAGAGCGCGAAGACGATCGTGGACTGGCGGTAGATGAACCGCGCGGTCGCGTCGTCGACGCTCAGCAGGCGCAGGTGCGGCTTGTAGGGCGCGAGGACGAAGCGGAAGATCAGCAGGAAGAACCGCGGCCACATGACCAGTGCGCTGACGAAGGTCGTCGCGATCAGCGCGTCGGGCGCATGGCGGATGCCCGGCACGCCGTCGCCCCCCGGCACCCGGGGCGGCGCGACATCCGACAGGGCCGCATCCAGCACGCCCATCGTGACGTAGTAGAAGGCGACCAGCCCGGCCCCCTCGAAGACGGCGCGCTTGACCAGCATGACCAGCGTCTCGCCCAGACTCTCCGGCCAGACCGGCACCGCGTCCTTGCGCAGGCCCTCGCTCACGCGGATGACGATCCGTTCGGCGAGGTAGCCCAGCGCCAGCGCCAGCAGCGTCCACCCGACCACCGTCCCCACGCCGCCCCATCCGCGCGGCGCGAAGAAGTTGGCGAACCCCCGCGCGACCCCGTCCAGCACCTCCGGCGCGCGGACGAAGGCGACGCGGATGCTGTCGACGGCCCCCGCAAGCGCGCCGCCCAGCGTCTCGGCGGCCGTGATGTCCTGCGCGGCGTCCTGCGCCTCGGCCACCGCGTCGAGCCGGTCGAGCAGCAGCGCGCGCACCTCGGCATCGGACAGGCGCGAGACCAGCTCGTTCACCGCCTCCGGGGTGAGCGGGTCGGGCAGGGCGGGCACGTCCGTGGCGGCGCTCTCGGTCGACAGGGAGACCTGCGCCCGGACCTCGACCGTCATGCCGCACAGTAGGAGCGCCAGCGCCACGACCGCGAACAGGATACCTCGCCGCATGAATGCCCTCGCCCGAACCCGTCTATCCACCGATGCGACCGGGACAGTGGACCAATTCGGCGCGCAGCGGAACAGGCGCGATGCGGGGCGGGGAAATTTTTCGCGGGCCGGCATCGGCAAGATGATATTCGCCTTGCGCGCCGTCCGTGCCATATCGGTTCTCGATAGAACCGAACGCATTGACGGGAGAGCGCGGCATGAAATGGCGTGGGCGCAGGGGCAGCAGCAACATCGAGGATCGCCGCGGGGGCCGGGTGAGCCGGCGCGCGGGGGGCGGCCTCGGGATCGGGGCGATCGTCCTCTTCATCGCCTCGATCTTCTTTCCGCAATACGTGCCGCTTCTGCAGATGGTCGGCATCGGCGGCGGGGGGAGCGGCCTGTCGGGCGGCGGCTACCAGACGAGCCAGCCGGGACCGGGCGTCGACGACGACGCGCGCGAGTTCCTCGGCGTGGTCCTCGCCGATACGGAGGACGTGTGGAACACCATCTTCCGCGAGAACGGCGCGCGCTACCAGCCGCCGACCCTCGTCATCTTCAGCGGCACCACCACGTCGCCCTGCGGCCCGGCCACCGCCGCCTCCGGGCCGTTCTACTGCCCGGCCGACAGCAAGATCTACATCGACCCGGCCTTCTACCAGATCATGGACCGCCGCCTCGGCGCGTCGGGCGACTTCGCCCAGGCCTACGTCGTCGCGCACGAGGTCGCGCACCACGTCCAGAACCTCGAAGGCACCATCCCGCGCGTCCATCGCTACCGCCAGTCCGTGTCGAAGCTCGAAGCGAACAAGGCGACCGTACGGCTGGAACTGCAGGCCGACTGCTATTCCGGCGTGTGGACGAACCGCATCCAGCGCAGCAAGGGCGTGCTGGAGGAGGGCGACGTGCGCGAGGCGCTCAACGCCGCCTTCGCCATCGGCGACGACACGCTCCAGGAGCGCCAGCGCGGCCACGTGAACCCGGCCACCTTCACCCACGGCACGTCCGAACAGCGGGTGAACTGGTTCTATCGCGGGCTGGAGAGCGGCGATACCGGCGTCTGCGACACGTTCAGCCAGGATTACGAGGACCTGTGATCCAGCC
>JAHDDY010000040.1:3984-24002 GCA_020629115.1 Paracoccaceae bacterium
GATACCGGCGTCTGCGACACGTTCAGCCAGGATTACGAGGACCTGTGATCCAGCCTCTGCCCCGCACTCGATGCGGGGCAGGGGTTTCACGCCTTCCTGAAGACCGCCACCCGTGCCCGCACGTCCGCATGATCGTGCGTCTCCCCCGCGTAGACCGGGCAGTCGACGAGATCGACCGCGCCCGTCCGACCTTCCGCCTCCAGCCGCGCGAAGGCTGCGCCGAAGCCGTGCGCCTCGAAATGCGCGGCGTTGATGCCGAGGCACAGGAGCGCGCCGGGGCGTGCCACGCGCAGCACCTCGTCCAGCGCCTGCGGACCGACATGGCCGTGGGTGAACGTGCCCGCGCTCAGCACCGCGCCGTAGGCGTCGTCGGCGATGGGCAGGCGCCCGAGCAGGTCGCCCTCGACGGTGCGGCGGTACAGGCCCTTCTCCGCCGCGACCGCCAGCATCTCCGGCGACAGGTCCAGCCCGTCTAGCGCCACGCCGCCGGCCGATGCGGCCCGCAAAGCCTCGGCCACCGCTCCCGATCCGCAGCCGACATCGAGGACCGGCGCATCCGCCGCCCCGCCCCGCTCGACGAACAGCCGCCCCACCTCGCGCGGGTAGACGTAGCCCATGGCGGTCACGAAATCGGCGTCGTAGGTGCGCGCCCAGTCGCGGTAGAGCGCCTTCACGCCGTCCGTGCCATCGAGCGCATAGGCGGCGTCCACGTCGGGTTTGTCGGCGTCCGCCATCATGCCAGCAGGCCGCGCATCCGGTCGATGGCCGTGCGGATGTTCTCCTCGGAATTGGCGTAGGAAAAGCGGATGTTGCCCTCCGCCGTGTCGCCGAAGCTGCTCCCGGCGATGGCGGCGACCCCGGCCTCCTCCAGCAGGCGCACCTGCAGATCCCGCCCGTTCATCCCCGTCCCCTCGATGTTCGGGAAGACGTAGAAGGCCCCGCCCGGCTCGGGGCAGCGCACGCCCGGCACGGCGTTCAGCAGGTCCACGATCAGACGCCGCCGCCGGGCGAAGGCGGCCATCATCGCGTCCACCGCGTCCTGCGGGCCGGTCAGCGCCTCGATCCCGGCGTATTGCGTGGCCGCGTTGACGCAGGAATGGTTGTTCACGCAGAGCCGCTCGGCGGCGTCCACCAGCGCCTCGGGCCAGACCGAATAGCCCAGACGCCAGCCGGTCATCGCGTAGGTCTTCGACCAGCCGTCCAGCACGATCAGCCTGTCCGCGAGCGACGGATAGCCGAGCAGCGAGACGTGGTCGCGCCCGTCGTAGAGCATGCGGCTGTAGATCTCGTCCGACAGGACCGCCACCTCCGGCCAGTCCTCCAGCCCCGCGACCAGCGCGTCCGTCTCCGCCCGGGTCATCACGCCGCCCGTGGGGTTGTTCGGGCTGTTGAGGATCAGGAGGCGCGTCCTCGGTGTGATACGGTCCAGGATATCGGCGGCGCGATAGCCGAACCCGTCCTCCTCGCGCGGGCTGACCGGCACGGGCGTCGCGCCGCTGTAGCCGATCATCGAGCGGTAGATGGGAAAGCCGGGGTCGGGGTAGACGATCTCGGCCCCCGGCTGGCCGACCATCGAGATGGCGAAGAACATCGTCGGCTTGCCGCCCGGCATGATCAGGATGCGCCCCGGGTCGACCTCGACCCCCCGCCGCGCCGCGATATCCGCCGCCACCGCCTCGCGCAGGGGCGCGATGCCCTTGGCGGGGGTGTAGCCATGGTGACCGTCGCGCAGGGCCTTCACCCCCGCCTCGACGATGTTCTCCGGCGTGGGGAAATCCGGCTGGCCGATGCCGAGATTGACGATGTCGCGCCCCGCGGCCTGCAACTCGGCGGCGCGGGCGAGGACGGAGAAGGCGCTTTCGGTGCCGAGGCGGGCGAGGGCGGGGGTGGTCTGCATGGCGCGGTCCTGCGGTCGGGGTCGGATTGGTGCGCGACCATCCGCCATCCGCCCGCCGCTGTCACGCGCTTATGTCAGCATCCGCCCCGCCTCGACCCACCAGTCCCGCTCCGCGGCGCGCAGGGTGCGCGCGCCTTCCGCCGCCGCCTCGCGGGTGGCGAACAGCGCGTAGCAGGTCGCGCCGGAGCCGGACATGCCGGCATGCAGCGCGCCGGGCAGGCCCGACAGCGCCGCCTCGATCCGCGCGACCTCGGGCATGATCGTGCGGGCGGCGGCGGACAGGTCGTTGCGGGTCGCGGCGCGCAGCCAGTCGGCGAGCGCCTGCGCCGTGGCGAAGGTCTCCGGCAGGGCGACGGGGAGCGAGGTCGTCGCCGGATCGCGCGCGCCGAAGACGGTGCGCGTCTCCAGCCCCCGCATCGGATTGACCAGCACCATCCAGACCGGGGGCAGGACGGGCGCGTCCTGCAGCACGTCGCCGATCCCGCTCATCACCCGCGCGCGGGAGCCGATGCAGACGGGCACGTCCGCGCCGAGCGCTAGGGCCAGCGTCTCCAGCGCCGCCTCGCCCGTCTCCAGCGCCCAGAGGCGGTCGAGCGCGCGCAGGGTGGCCGCCGCATCCGCCGACCCGCCGCCGATGCCCGACGCGACCGGCAGGCGCTTGGTCAGGCGCAGCGCCGCGCCCGCATCGGGCTGCGCCTGTGCAGGCCGCGCCCATGCGGGCCGCGCCCGATCCTGCAATGCAAGGGCGGCGCGCAGGACGAGGTTGTCCTCGCTGACCTCCAGCAGGTCGCCGAACGGCCCGTCGAGGCTGAGCGAGAGCATGCGGCTCGGCTCGGCGGAGACGGTATCGCCCACCTCGGCGAAGACGACGAGGCTTTGCAGCATGTGATAGCCGTCCGCGCGGCGGCCGGTGACGTGCAGGAAGAGGTTGACCTTGGCGCGGGCCGGCTCCGTGACCGGCCCCGCCGGTTCAGCCGTCATCCTTGGGCGTCTCGTCGAGCGCGGCGTCGGTCTCGACCGCCTTTTCCGCCTCGTCGATCTCGGCCTGGCGCTCCTCCTCCAGCACGACGTCGAGGCCGACGTCGAGCTTGCGCAGGATGCGCTCGCGCAGGCCCTCCTCCTCCGGGTCGAAGGAGAGCGCGCGCCGCCACTGGAAGCGCGCCTCGGTCTTGCGGCCCACCGTCCAGAGCGTGTCGCCGAAATGGTCGTTGATGACCGGGTCGGTGGGGGTCAGTTCGACGGCCCGCTCCATGGTCTGCACCGCCGCCTCGTAGTCGCCGAGCCGGTATTCGACCCATCCGAGCGAATCCGTGATGTAGCCGTCATTGGGGCGCAGCTCGACCGCCCGCTCGATCATCTCGCGTGCCTCGGTCAGGTTGCGGTTCTGCTCGATCCAGGAATACCCCAGATAGTTGAGGACGTTCGCCTGGTCGGGCCGGTATTCGAGCGCCTTCTTCAGGTCGGCCTCGGCCGCGTCCCAGTCGCCGATGCGCTCGTTCGCGACCCCGCGCACGTAATGCAGCGACCAGTACCGCTCCTTCGATCCGCCGATCAGCATGAACGCCCGGTCGTAGGCGTCGCGCGCCTCCTCGTAGCGTTCGGCCCGGCGCATCAGGTCGCCGATGGCGATGGGCACGGTCTCGTCCTTCGGGAAGACCGCTTCGAGCTTGCGCAGGGCGACCAGCGCCTCGTCAGTCTCGTCGATCCGCGACAGGGCGTCGGCGCGGCCCACCTGGGCGGAGCGGTAGTAGGGGCTGCCGACTTCGAAGCCGCCATAGGTCTCGGCGGCTTCCTCCCAGCGCTCCTGCGCCTCCATCACGTTGCCGAGCAGGAGGCGGGGGGCTTCCATGTCCCCGTTGAGGTAGAGGGCGAGCTGAAGGTAGACGAGCGACAGGCGGATGCCGCTCTCGTCGCGGGCGAAGGCGTCGGCGAGGCCGTAGAGCGCCTCCGCCGCGCCCTGGCGGCCCGTGGCGGCCAGCGGCTCCGGCACCTCGTCCATCGCCTCGGCCCGCTCCCGCGCGGCGAGCATCACGGGGTCCGACGGCGCGCGGGCGAGGGCGCGGTCGTACAGCTCGATGGCATCCTCGCCCCGTGTCTGGCGCTCCAGGAAGCGGCCATAGGCCTCGGCGAGGCGCGCGGTCGGGATCTCGTCGCCGATGGACGACTTGAACAGCGTCTCCGCCTGTTCCACGTCACCGTTAGCAGCCGCCGCGAGGCCGGCGTGGTAGTCGCCGAAGATGCGGTAGAGCTGCTGCCCTTCGAGCGAGGCGAAGGCCTCCTGCGCCGCCTCCGGGTCACCGTTGTCGAAGGCGGCCCAGCCCGTCAGCAGCTTCGCGGTGACGGTGTTGAAGGCCCGGTCCCCGTGCTTGTCGAGCCGTTCGGCGGCGCGCTCCGTCTCGCCCGTGCGGAAATCCTCCGTCAGGAGGAGGAGCTGGCCGATGCGGTGGTCCGGTTCCTTCGCCACCAGCGCCCGGGCGACCGGCACGGCGGCCGAGACCCGCCCGGCGGCGATCTTGTAGAGGACGGCCTGTTCCATCAGGGCGATGTTCGCCGGATCGGCGGCGAGGGCGCGGGTGAAGTAGGTCGCGGCCTGTTCCACGTCGTTGTTGATGGCCGCGTGGCGCGCGGCGAGATACGCGCCGACATCGTTGTCGTCGGCCAGGACGGGCGCGGCGGTGCCGAGACTGACGAGAAGCGCCACGAGGGCCGTGCCGGATCGCAGGCGGCGGCTCGGGAAGGGGAGAAACGGAGCCATGACACTATCCTTTTCCGGGCGGTCGCGGGCCGGATGCGCGCGTCGACCCTCGAATTTCGTACATTACCCGAACAGTCTATAGGCAGGGCGACTGAAAAAGGGATTGATTTCTGCATCCAAATGCGCAACCGCGGCAAAAAGATGCAGCGATGCAACCCCCCTTGCCCCGATCGGGGCGGAAAGAAGGCCGGAACGATGCGGTTCAGGAAGATGCACGGCCTCGGCAACGATTTCGTGATCGTCGATCTGCGCGGCGGCGTCCCCCGCCCCGATGCCGCCTTCGTGCGGGCGGCGGGCGACCGGCGGCGGGGCATCGGCTTCGATCAGTTCATCACCATCGAGGACGACCCCAGCCCGCAGCTCTCCGCCTACATGGGCATCTGGAACCCCGACGGCTCGCGCTCCGGGGCCTGCGGTAACGCGACCCGCTGCGTTGGTCACCTGCTGATGGCCGAGGGCGGGACGGCGGAGGCGCGCCTGCGCACGGATTTCGGCATCCTGTCGTGCTGGCAGGCGGCGGGCGGGCTGATCCGCGTCGACATGGGCAGGCCGAAGCTCGACTGGCGCGACATCCCGGTCGCGGAGGCGAGCGACACGGTGCGCGTCGACGTGAAGTTCGGTCCCATCGACGCGCCGGTGCTGTGGGGGCCGGGGGCGGTGAACATGGGCAACCCGCACGCCGTCTTTTTCGTGGACGACGCCGAGGCCTTCCCGGTCGACAAGATCGGCCCCATGGTCGAGAACCACCCCATGTTCCCGGAGCGCACGAACGTCGAGTTCTGCACCGTGGAGGGGCCGAACCGCATGCGGATGCGCGTCTGGGAGCGCGGGGCGGGCATCACGCAGGCCTGCGGGTCGGGGGCCTGCGCGGCGGTGGTCGCGGGGGTGCGCCGGGGGCTGGTGGAGCGCAAGTGCCTCGTCATGCTCGACGGCGGCCCCCTCGGGATCGAATGGATCGAGGACGGCCCCGTGATGATGACCGGCCCCGTCGCGACCAGCTTCGAGGGCGACTTCGGCCCGGACATCCTCGCCCGGGCGGAGAAGGAGCGGAAGGCGGGGTGACGCGTCCTCGACGCGTCGCGGTTTCGCGATGCTTCCGACGCAGGGCGGGTATGGAGGATTTCGATCTGACGGAACCGCCGGCAACGGTAGACACGATCCGACGATGCGGAACGGCCTAATACTTATTCTTCGAAGGATGTCTTACAAGACGGTCTGGAGCGGGCGAGGCGATTCGAACGCCCGACCCTCACCTTGGCAAGGTGATGCTCTACCCCTGAGCTACGCCCGCGCTACCGGACCGTCTGTGAAGAGGCTTCTAGCGCTTTCGCGGGGAGGATTGCAAGCGGGAAAATGACCTCTTGTGCAAATACGCACGGTGTCCGCGCCGGGAGGCGGGCGCGGGGTTGCATCGGGCGGGGGCAGGGCGCATGAGGGGAGGCATGACGACCTCTCCCGCCCCTTCGCTGACCCGCGCGGCGCTCTGGATGGCCGCCGCGCTTTTGTCCTTCACGACGATGGCGGTCTCGGGGCGCGAGGCGGGGCGGGTGCTGGGCACGGCGGAGATGCTGTTCTGGCGCAGCCTCATCGGCTTCGTCATCGTCGCGGTGGCCCTCGCCCTGACGGCGCGGGGCTTCGCGCAGGTGCGCACGGCGCGCCCGGGGCTGCATCTGGTGCGCAACATGGGGCATTTCTTCGGGCAGTACGGCTGGTACTACGCCGTGACGCTCATCCCGCTCGCGCAGGTCTTCGCGCTGGAGTTCACCGCGCCCATCTGGGTCGCCCTCGTCGCCCCGCTGCTGCTGGGCGAGCGGTTCTCGGCGGGGGGGCTGGCGGGTATCGGGCTGAGCTTTCTCGGCGTGCTCATGGTGATCGGGGCGTTCGGGGCGGGGTTCCTGTCGGGGTTCGGCGAGGGGCAGGTCTGGGCGCTGCTGGCGTCGTTCGGCTTCGCGGTGAACATGATCGCGACCAAGCGCCTGACCGATACCGAGACGACGCTGTGCATCGTGTTCTGGCTCACGGTGCTTCAGGCGCCGATGGGCCTCGCGGTGGTCGGCGGGATGCCGACGCCGCCGCCGGACGTCGCCACGGCGCTCTGGGTGCTGGCGCTCGGGGTCGCGGGGCTGGGCGCACATTTCTGCCTCGCGCAGGCGTTCCGCTACGGCGATGCGACGGTCGTCGCGCCGATGGATTTCTTCCGCCTGCCGCTCATTGCGCTGGTGGGGATGGCGGTCTACGACGAGCCGCTGGCGTGGAACGTGCTGCTCGGGGGCGCGCTCATCTTCTTCGGCAACTGGCTCAACACCCGCCGCGCCCGCGCCTGAGACGGCCTACCGAGACACGGGGTCTCGAAATCCGGCTCGAGTCGCATTCTTCGCAGGGGTGACCGTTCCCGGTCCTTGACCCCCGCCTTGAATATGTCACAATCGTTAACGTACGCACTTGCGCAACAGACGCGGTCCGAAGCCGCGCAACATCCTCTGAAGGGGGAGTAAGATGAAACCACCATTTACCGATGTCGAGGTCTCGACACAGGACGACGGCTTCTATGAAGGCTACAGCTTTCCCATCGCGGCCATCAGCAAGTTCACCATCGTCGCGCTGGTGCTCTGGGCGCTGATCGTGCCGGATAACGCGGAATCCACGCTGTCGGCCTGGAATTCGCAGCTACTGGACGTGTTCAACGGCTTCTACATCATCGCGGTCGGCTTCTTCGCCTTCTTCCTCTTCGCCATCGCGCTCTGGCCGTCGGCCGGGCGCCGGGTGCTGGGCGCGCCGGGGGAGGGGACCGAGTTCACCACCTTCTCGTGGTTCGCTATGATGTTCGGCGCGGGTCTCGGCGTCGGGCTGATGGTCTACGCGACCGCCGAGCCTATGGGCCTGTGGGCGAGCAACCCGGAGATCCTCAAGGGCGAGGTCGCGGCGAGCACGCCCGAAGCGGTACAATCCGCCTATCGCTACACCTTCCTGCATTACGGCTTCCACGCCTGGGCGATCTACGTGGTGACGGGCCTGTCGCTCGCCTACTACGCCTTCACCCGCGGAATGCCGCTGACCATCCGCTCGGCGCTCACGCCGATCTTCGGGCGGCTGATGAACACGTTCCTGGGCGATCTCGTCGATATCCTCGGCGTCCTGGCGACCATCCTCGGCGTCGGCGTGACCATCGGCTTCGGGGTCAGCCAGCTCGTGGACGGGGTGTACTCGATCACCGACATGGACTGGCTGATGAACGCGACCGGCGACGGGCCGCCCAAGCCCAGCAGCGTCGGCCTGATCTCCGCGCTCCTGGTCATCATGGTGCTATCGACGCTGTCGGCCGTGTCGGGCGTGGGCCGGGGGGTCAAGTACCTCTCGAACCTCAACCTTGTCCTGTCGCTGATCCTGCTGCTGACCTTCGTCGTGTTCGGCTCGTTCGGCTTCGCGATGACGACCTATGCGACAGCCTTCGTCGATTACGTCATCCACTTCGTCCCGCTGTCTTTCGAGGCCTACACGGTGCCCGGCTTCGCCGAATTCCAGGGCACGCTGCCGACCCTGGCGCAGGATCTGACCTCCGAGGAGATCACGGCCATCTACAACACCGGACCCTGGGGCACCTTCGAGAGCTTCCGCGACGGGCTGCCCGAGGGGATCGACGAGGCGACGGCGGCCTCGCTCTGGAGCGCGACCACGGACGGGCGGCTGTTCAAGTGGCAGGCGGGCTGGACGACGTTCTACTGGGCCTGGTGGATCGCCTTCTCGCCCTTCGTCGGGTTGTTTCTGGCGCGCATCTCGCGTGGGCGGACGGTGCGCGAATTCATCGTCGGCGCGGTGCTGGCCCCGGCGCTGGTCTGCTTCGCGTGGATGACCATCCTCGGCGGCACGGCCATCGACGCGGAGATATCGGGCCTCGCAGGTGGGGCCATCGCTGACGCCACCACGACGAACAAGCTGTTCGCGACGCTGGGTGTCATCCTGGAGCCGGGTCTGTTGTCGATCCTCACCGTGATGTGCGTGGTGCTGATCCTGACCTTCCTCGTCACCTCGGCGGATTCGGGCATCCTGGTGATGAACACGATCATGTCGGGGGGTAGCCTTCAGGCGGGTATCAAGCACCGCATCATCTGGGGTGTGCTGATGACGCTGGTCATCGCCGCGCTGCTGCTGGCCGCCGAGGCCGGGGGCGGGGACCCGCTGGGCGCGCTGCGCAACGCGATGATCATCGGGGCGCTGCCCTTCACCTTCATCATGGTCCTGATGTGCTTCTCGCTCGCCAAGGCGCTGTTCAACGACAGCCGCCGCGAGAAGAGGGGCATTCCCACCGGCGCGGAAGCCTACCCGGCGGAGTGATCCGCCCGTCCTGATACGCGAAAGCGCCGTCGGTCTCCCGGCGGCGCCTTCGTATTCGCGGAGCGCGCTATCGGTACTTCGCGATCACCGCATCCTGAAACCCGTCCTCGCGCATCGAATCGAGCGCGTCCTGCATCTTCGCGACGGTCTCGTCCGGCACCGTCTTGTTGCAGGCGATGGCGATATCGACCTCGCTGAGCGTATAGACCGGCTCCAGCACGACGCCCTGCTTGCCCAGCGTCGCCATCGCGTCCTCCGTCAGCGAGACCAGATCGACCCGGCCCTTGAGCAGCTTGATGACCGACAGTTCGTGCGTCTTGGCCGTGTCGATGTCGGTCACGCCGATATCCGACAGCATCTCGATCGTGTAATCGCCCGTCTGGGTACCGATGCGGTACTGCGCCAGTTCTGCGGCTGTCTTCGGGGCCAGCGTCGTGCCCTCGTCTCCGGCCACCAGGGCGCGGTCGACGAACAGCGGCTCGACCCACTTGAAGCGCGGATGCCGATCCTCGGTATGGGCGGCGGTGAAGACGCAGGTGCGGGGCCGGCGTTCGGCCAGACTGAGCGCCCGCGCCCAGGGCATCATCTCCACGCGATAGTCCAGACCCGCCCGGGCCATCAGTTCCCTGATCTGATCCCCGCCGATGCCGACGACCTCGCCGTCCTCCATGAAGGTGTAGGGGGCATAGTCCTCGGTCGTCATGTGGAGCGGTTCATCGGCGGCGGCGGGAGCGATGGCCGTCAGGGCGGCGACCGTCAGGGCGGCGAGAAAGCGTTTCATGACGGATTCCGGCTGTTCCGTGGGCGATGGCCGAATCATGGGCCGCCCGGATTAAGCTGCGGTGAAGGCGGCTGCGCGTTATCGCGGGACACTGTAAAGCAACGGTAACGTTTATGCCCGATGGTGGCCGGGTCCGTTCATCTCCCGGTGGAACCGATGCTGGCATCCATGTCGATCGCACGAAAGATCATCCTGTTCGGGGTGCTCGCCATCCTCGTCGTCTGCAGCTTGCGCGCGGCGTTCGTCTTCGTTGTCCTGCCGCAGAACATGCACGCGGAACTGCGGGACGAGACGGCGGTCGCCACGGAGATATTCACCGATGCCATGGCCGGCCCGATGTGGGACTACGACCGCTTCGAGATCATCCGCCTCGCCCGCAAGTTCGTCTCCCAAGTTGATGCGATGCGCCTTCAGGTTGTCTCGATCGACGGGGAGGTTTTCTTCACGAAAGGCGCGTGGCTGGACGAGGGAACGGTGACGACGGACACCATTATGGTCGAGGATGCCATCATCCGGAACGACGAACCCGTCGGGCGGGTGCAGGTCGTCGTCTCCACGAGCGGCATCGACGCCGCGCTGATGTCGCGCATGTCGTCCGAGCTTCTGACGATGCTGTCGCTGATCCTCGTGGCCGGGGGCGCGATGGCCTTGGCCGTGACGACCGTCACCCGCCCCCTGAGGCGCCTGGCCGAGGCCACGTCGAAGGTAGCCGACGGCGGGCTGGACGTGGAGATCGGGGAGACGCACCGGGGCGACGAGGTGGGCGAGATGGCTCGCGCGCTGTGCGTCTTCCGCCGCAACGCCGCCAAGATCCGCCAGCGGGATGCCGAACTCAAGGCCCTCGTCGGCGAACTGGAGGAGGCGCGCGACGTGTCCGAGGCGGCCAACATCGCGAAATCCCAGTTCCTCGCCAACATGAGCCACGAGCTGCGCACGCCGCTCAACGCCATCATCGGCTATGCCGAGATCGTCGAGGAGGACCTGGAGGACGGTCTGGCCGGGGAGGAGCAGCGGACGGATGTCGAGCGCATCCAGACCGCCGCGCGCCACCTCCTGAGCCTCATCAACGAGATTCTCGACCTGTCGAAGATCGAGGCCGGCCGCATGGAGATCAATGCCGAGACCTTCGACGTGGCCGCCCTGGTCGAGGAGGTGCACCAGACCCTCGCCCCGCTCGCGGAGAAGAAGGGAATCGCCCTCGATATCGACATGCCCGCCGAGGCCGGCTCGATGCGCTCGGACCCGATGCGCCTGCGCCAGTGCCTGTTCAACATGGTCGGCAACGCGATCAAGTTCACCGACCGGGGCGGGGTGCGCCTCGTCGTCGAGCGGCGCGCGGCGAGGCAGGGGGCGCACCTCTCCTTCGCGGTGATCGACACGGGCATCGGCATGGACGAGGCCCAGCTCGCCCAGCTTTTCCAGCCCTTCGTGCAGGTCGACAGCTCGACCACGCGCAGGCACGGCGGCACGGGCCTGGGCCTCGCCATCACGCGCAACGTCGCGCAGATGCTTGGCGGGGATATCGCCGCGTGCAGCACGGTGGGCGAGGGCAGCATCTTCACCCTGCGCCTTCCCTCCATGGCGGACGCCGCGCCCGGAACCGAGGCGCAAGCCTTACCCGAGGCTGCGCCGGAACCGCCTCTCGTGTCACCCGCCGCCGCCGCGAATCGCGCCGGAAGGCCCCTCATCCTCGTGATCGACGACGATGCGGAGGCGCGCGACCTGACCGCCCGGATGTTCGCGCCCGATAGCTGCGAGATCGCGGTCGCCGTCGACGGGGCCGAGGGATTGCGCCTTGCGCGCGACATGAAGCCCGACATGATTCTCCTGGATATCGAATTGCCCCATCTCGACGGGCGACGCCTGATCGAGGCGGTGCAGGCCGAGCCGGCGCTCGCCGCCACCCCCATCATCGTGTTGAGCATTCTCGACCGGGAGGAGACGATCCGCCTGCCCGGCGTGGTCGCCAGCTTCACCAAGCCCTTCGACCGCGCCGCCGTGCTGGCCGCCGTCTCCCGGCATCTGGGGGGGGCGGCGGGCGACGTGCTGATCGTGGAGGACGACGACGACAGCGCGGCGCTTCTGGAACGTTGCATGACCGATTGCGGCCGCGACCATCGCCGTGCCCGTGACGGCCGCGAGGCGATGGCGGCGATGGAGGTGCGCAAGCCCGCCCTCGTGATCCTCGACCTGATGATGACCGGGATGAGCGGCTTCGAGGTGCTCGACGTCATCCGCAGCCGGAAGGAGTGGCGCGACGTGCCGGTGACCGTGTTCTCGGGCAAGGCTCTCGACGAGGCCGAGCGCGAGCGGCTGTCGGCGGCGAATGCCCCGTTTCTCACGAAGGGGGATGACGGGCGCGCCAGCATCCGCTCGATGGTCGAGCGGTCGCTGGGACCGGCGCGCGCGGGGGGGCGGGGATGAGGCTGCTGCTCGCCGACGACAATGCGGACAACCGCGACATGCTCTCGCGCCGCCTGAGGCGCAGGGGTCACGAGGTGATCCTCGCGGAGGACGGATCGCAGGCCGTGGCGGCGGCGCGCTCCGGGTCCTTCGATCTGGTGCTGATGGATGTCAGCATGCCCGTCATGTGCGGGCTGGAGGCCACGCGGGTGCTGCGCAGCGAGGCGGGAACCGCGGCCCTGCCCATCATCGCCCTGACCGCCCATGCCTCCCCGACGGACCGCCGGGCCGCGCTCGACGCGGGATGCGACGACTTCGCGACGAAGCCGATCGACTTCGCGGCGCTGTCGACCATGATCGCGGCACGGGAGGGATAGATGAACGATACCCCCGCGATGCCGGCCGCCGGGCCGGAAGGCCTGCGCATCCTGGTCGTGGACGACGATGCGGACAATCGCCGGATGCTGACCCGCCGGCTCATGCGCAACGGCTACCGCACCGGCGTCGCCTGCGACGGTCACGAGGCCGTGGAATGCGTCGAGGGCGAGGCGTTCGACATCGTGCTGATGGACTACATGATGCCCCGGATGAACGGCATCGAGGCCCTGCGCCGCATCCGCGAGACCTATCCCCCCGGCGCGCTGCCGGTCATCATGGTCACGGCCGAGACGGAACCCGATACGGTGGTCGAGGCGCTGAAGGCGGGGGCGAACGATTTCGTCGCCAAGCCCATCGAGATGCCGATCGTCCTTGCCCGCCTCGCCGCGCAGGTCGAGCGGCTGGAAGCCCAGCGCCGCCTCGCCGAGATGAACGAATCGCTTGAGCGGCGCGTTGCCGAACGCACGTCGTGTCTCGAAAGCGAGATCGCCCGGCGCAAGGACGTCGAGGCGAGGATGCGCGCGACGCAGGACCGTCTTCAGCAGGCCATCGCCGCCAAGACCCGCTTCCTCGCCAACATGAGCCACGAGCTGCGCACGCCGCTCAACGCCATCAACGGCTTTGCCGAACTGATGCTGAACGAGGTCGGCGGACGGGTCGAGCCGCCCGCCTTCCGTGGCTACGTGAAGGATATCCACGACAGCGGCAGGCACCTGCTCGATATCATCAACGACATCCTCGATATCGTCGGTTTCGAGAACGGCAAGACGGAGCTGGTCGAGAAGGTCGTGCCGATCGACGAGATCCTGGAGATGTCGTGCCGGATGTTCGCCTGCCAGGCGCGGGACAACGATCTGGACCTGACCATAGAGCCGCCGGACGGGGCGCTGCAACTGCGCTGCGACCCCCGGCTCATACGGCAGGCGGTGATGAACCTCGTCGGCAACGCGATCAAGAATACCCCGTCGGGCGGCACCGTCACCGTGCGCTTCGACCGGCTCGACGACGGGTCCGGGGCGCTGGTCGTCCGCGATACCGGCTGCGGCATCCCCCGCGATCGCATCCCCGAGATGGTCAAGCCGTTCGAGCAGGTCGATACCAGCTACACCCGCTCCCACGGTGGGCTGGGCCTGGGATTGCCCCTCGTCGTGGGCATCGCCGAGCGCCATGACGGCAAGCTCGATCTCGACAGCGACGAGGGGCAAGGGCTGACGGCCCGCATCGTGCTGGGCGGGGAACGGGTGGTCCTCGACGCGGACGCGGTGGCCTAGGACGGGGCGCGGGGCGTCAGGATCGCGCGCGTCGCGGCGGTCACGTCCTCCTTGCGCATCAGGCTCTCGCCGATGAGGAAGCGCCGCGCGCCGACCGTCGCCAGCCGCGCCAGGTCGGACGGCTCGAACAGGCCCGATTCGGCGACGAGCACCCGGTCCTCGGGCAGCATCGGCGCGAGGCGTTCGGTCGTGGTCAGCGAGACCTCGAAGGTGTGCAGATTGCGGTTGTTCACCCCGATCAGGGGCGAGGAGAGGCGCAGGGCGCGCGCCATCTCCGCCTCGTCGTGCACCTCGACCAGAACGTCCATGTCCCAGCCACGCGCGGCATCCTCAAGCTCGGCGGCCAGCGCGTCGTCGACGCTCGCCATGATGACGAGGATGCAGTCGGCCCCCATCGCCCGGGCCTCGGCCACCTGGTACGTGTCGTACAGGAAATCCTTGCGCAGGGTCGGCAGGGCGGTCGCGGCCCGGGCGGCGACGAGATAGTCGTCGGCCCCCTGGAAGGACGGCCCGTCGGTCAGGATCGACAGGCACGCCGCGCCCCCCGCCTCGTAGGCGCGGGCCAGCGCGGGCGGGTCGAAATCGGCGCGGATGAGACCCTTGGACGGGCTGGCCTTCTTCACTTCCGCGATGAGGGCATATCCGCCTGCCGCGACCTTGGTATCCATCGCCGCCGCGAAGCCGCGCACGGGGGGCGCGGCCTTCGCCGCCGCCTCGACCGCCGCGAGGGGGCGCTCGGCCTTGCGCGCGGCGATCTCGTCGAGCTTGTAGGCGCGGATGCGCTCCAGGATCGTGGCCGTCATGTGACGTTTTCCGTGTCGTCGAAGCTGAAATCGGGCAGGGACGAGAAGGCGACCTTGAGCGCCGCGCCCCAGCCGTTCGAGACGATGGTGAAATACTCGTCCTCGGCCGTGATGCGGAACTCGTGGGTCACGCGGAAGCTGTCCTTCTCGTAGACCGTCACGTCGAGGGGCATCCCGACGGACAGGTTCGCCTTGATGGTCGAATCGAACGAGACGATCAGCAGCTTGATCGCCGCCTCGAAGCTCATGTCCGGGTCGTAGGCGCGGACGAGGATCGGCTTGCCGTATTTCGTCTCGCCCGTCTGGAAGAACGGCGTGTCCTCCCCCGCCTCGATGAAGTTGCCCTCGGGGTAGATCTTGAACAGGCGCGGGGACGAGCCCTGTATCTGTCCGCCGAGGAGGATGGTCGCGGTGAAGGTCGAGCGGTTGCCCGCCTGGCTGCTGTCCTTGATGATCCGGCGCAGGGCGTTGCCGGTCAGGGTCGCGACCTGGAACATCGAGGGCGCGTCGAGCAGCGAGGACTTGCGCTCGCCCGGCGCCTTGGTCCGCTCGTCGAGGATGCTGACGAGGGCCTGGGTGGTGGCGAGGTTGCCCGCGCTCATCAGCGTGACGACCCGCTCGCCGGGCACCTGCCACGTCGTCATCTTCTTGAAGATCGAGATGTTGTCGACACCGGCATTGGTGCGCGTGTCGGACATCATCACGATGCCCCGGTCCAGCATGAGGCCGACGCAGTATGTCATCGGTAAGGTTCCGGTCAGATTGTGAATTGTGACTGTCTTGAGAAGCTGTCACCCCCGGGCTTGACCCGGGGGGTCTCTCTCTCCGCTTAACTGGATACCCGGGTCAAGCCCGGGTATGACGGGCTCGTCGGATTCTTGTGCATTCTACGATTGCGACTGGCTCTGGCTCTGCCCCCGGGATTGCCGCTGCACCTGCACCGTGACCTCCAGCGATTCGCCGGCCCCGCCGAAGCTCAGCCCCGCGACGGGGGCGGCCTCGTGGTAGTCGAGGCCGGTGGCGACGCGGACGTAGCGGTCGTCCGGGCACATGCGGTTCGAGATGTCGAAGCCGATCCAGCCCAGGCCCTCCACATGCGCCTCCGCCCAGGCATGGCCCGCCTCCTGCTCCACGCGGTCGTCCATGGACAGGTAGCCGCCGACGTATCGCGCCGGAAAGCCCAGGGCGCGGGCGGCGGCGAGGAAGACGTGCGCCTGGTCCTGGCAGACCCCGGACCCCTGCGCGAGCGCGTCCTCGGCGGTGGTCGCGGCATCGGTCTCGTCCTTGCGGTACGCGACGGCATCGGCGATACGGGCGCTGAGCGCGTGGAGGAGCGACAGGCCGTTGCCGTCGTAGCCCTCGAAGGCGGCGGTCAGCGCGGCGACGCCCTCGCCCGGGGCGGTCAGGTCCGTCTCGCGGCGATAGACCCAGAGCGGCAGGCTCGCGCGGTGGGGGCCGAGCATCCCGGTGCGGTCGACCGTCTCCACCTCGCCCCGCACGCCGACCTCCAGCACCCGCCCGTCGGGGTCGATGCTCAGCAGCATGACGCGGTTGCCGTAATGGTCGTCGTACTCGGCCTCGACGGTCGCGCCCGTCGTGCTGACGGCCCACTTGCGCACGGTCTGGGACGGGCCGCTGCGCGGGATGAGGCGCACGCGCTGCAACCCGTGCTCTGGGGGGCGCTCGTAGCGATAGCGCGTGGTGTGCGAGATCGTCAGGTACATGGGTCCTGCCCGAATGGGAGCCGGCGGTCAGCCATTGAAACGAAAATCCTGCTCTATCGTGTAGCCCAGCGCGTTGTTCTCGTGGATGAAATCCTGGATGAACTGGTGCAGGCCCTGCTCGAAGACCGAATCGATGGTCTGCTCGCCCATCCGGACGCCGATGTTCTCGGCCCGGTCGAGGCTCGGCGAGCGCACGCCGTATTCGGCGGCGAGATAGGCGAGGTTGCTGACCGTCTTCGAATGGCAGAAGGCGAGCGAGCGCGGCATCCGGCGGTCGAAGATGAGGAAATCGGCGATGAGCGGGGCGGTCGGGTCGCCGCCATGCACCTGCCGGTAGGCGGTGGCCGCCGAAACCGAGCGCAGGATCGTCTCCCACTGCACGTTGTCGAGCGGCGCGCCGACGAAGGAGACGGAGGGCAGGAGCACGTAGTACTTCACGTCGAGGATGCGCGCCGTGCTGCCCGCGCGCTCGATGAAGGTGCCGAGGCGCGCGAAGTTGAAGATCTCGTTGCGCAGCATGGTCCCGTGCAGCGCCCCGCGCACCAAGGCGCTCTGCTGGCGGATGGTGCGCAGGACGAAGGGCAGGTCCCGGTCGTCGACGGGCTTCTCCAGCAGCGAGCGCAGCACCATGTAGCACTCGTTCGTCGCCTCCCAGACCTCGCGTGTCAGGGCGGTGCGCACGAGGCGCGCGTTCGTCCGCGCGGCCTCGATCATCGACATGATCGAGCCGGGATGGGACGTGTCGCGCAGGAGGAAGTCGACCACCGTGCCGGAGGTATAGCTGTCGTGGCGCTCGGCGAAGGCGGTCTTCTCGCCGACGGTGGAGATGATGGATTTCCACTCGTCCTCGGCGACGCTCGAATGGGTCAGCGCGATGCGGAAGCCCGCATCGACGAGGCGCGCGGCATTCTCGCTCCGCTCCAGGTAGCGGAACATCCAGTAGAGGCCCCCGGCGGTCTTTCCCAGCATCCGCCTAGTCCTCCAGTACCCAGGTGTCCTTGGTCCCGCCGCCCTGGCTCGAATTGACGACGAGCGAGCCTTCCTTCAGCGCCACGCGGGTCAGACCGCCCGGCGTCACCTCGATCCCCTTGGGCGAGACGATGACGTAGGGGCGCAGGTCCACGTGGCGCGGGGCGAGGCCCTTCTCCGACAGGATCGGCACGGTCGAGAGCGCCAGCGTCGGCTGCGCGATGTAGTTCGAGGGGCGCTTGCGCAGCTTCGCCTCGAAGGCCTCCAGCTCCGCCTTGCTCGCGGCGGGACCGACGAGCATCCCGTAGCCGCCCGACCCGTGCACCTCCTTGACCACCAGTTCCGACAGGTTCTCCAGCACGTAGGCGAGCGCGTCCGGCTCGCTGCACCGATACGTCTCGACATTCTTCAGCTTGGCCGGCTCGCCGGTGTAGAATTCCACGATCTCGGGCATGTAGGAGTAGATCGCCTTGTCGTCGGCGATGCCGGTGCCGGGCGCGTTGGTCAGGGTGATGCCGCCCGCGCGGTAGATATCCATGATCCCCGGCACGCCGAGCAGGGAATCGGGGTTGAAGGTCATCGGATCGAGGAAGTCGTCGTCGATGCGGCGGTACAGCACGTCGATGGGCGTGTACCCGCGCGTCGTGCGCATGGCGACCCGCCCGTTCACGATGCGCAGGTCCGACCCCTCGACGAGATAGACGCCCATCTGGTCGGCGAGGAAGGAATGCTCGTAATAGGCCGAATTGTGGATGCCCGGCGTCAGGATCGCCACCACGGGCGCGCCGCGCGCCGCCGCCGGGGCGCTGGCACTGAGCGCGCGGTGGAGCGTGGCGGGGTAGGACTGCACGCGCTTGACGGGGATGCGGGTGAACAGCTCCGGGAAGAGCTGGAGCATCGTCTCCCGGTTCTCCAGCATGTACGAGACGCCCGAGGGCGTGCGCGCGTTGTCCTCCAGCACGAAGAACTCGTCCGGCCCCGTGCGCACCAGATCGGTGCCGACGATGTGGGTGTAGATGTTCCCCGGCGGCGAGAAGCCCGCCATCTGCGGCAGGTACGCCTCGTTGCGGGAGATCAGGTGCTCCGGGATGCGCCCCGCGCGGATGATCTCCCGCCGGTGGTAGATATCGTGGAGAAAGGCGTTGATGGCGCGCACGCGCTGGTCGATGCCCTTGACCAGCCTGTCCCATTCGCGGCCTGCGATGATGCGCGGAACCACGTCGAAGGGGATGAGCCGCTCGGTCGCCGCCGCCTCGCCATAGACGTTGAAGGTGATGCCCGTGCGGCGGAAGAACGCCTCGGCCTCGCCGGACATGCGGTGCAGACGCTGGGTATCCTCCCCGTCGAGCCAGGCGCCGTATTCGGCATAGGGCGCGCGACGGGCGGTGCCGTCGCCCATCATCTCGTCGAAGAAGCGGCTGTCTGTCTCCATCGAAGGCACTGTACAGGGTCGGAGCTATCGGGCAAGACGATTGATGGAAGATGCGGACGAAATGTCGACGCGATCAACCCCTCGCAGGACCGACACGCGCGCTTCCGGAATGAAGAAGAAGATTTCGCAAGTCCCGACCGTCGCACCACATGTGGACCCATCCATGACATCGCGTCTACTCACACCCTTCCGCTATTCGAAATCCTACGGTGCGCTCAAACGCCGGTTCAGCCCAAAGCGATTGCTCAGCCGCAAGGGCAAGCTCACGCGACAGCTTGCAGGCCAGCTGCAGAGGCAGACGTCGTCGAAGGCGGTCTGCGTGAATTGCAAGGGAACGGCGTTCGACCTCGTTTCCGAGAACGAGCGCAACTACCTGCCGGTATCGAAGCAAATCTGCCGGACGTGCGGGTTGCTGCAGACCGCCCCCCTGCCGCCGCCTGAATTCTTCGAGACGTTCTACAACCACCATTACAGGTACTTCTACAGTTCGATGGAAAGTCAGGCGGACTTCGAGGATCATTTCGAGAAGCAGGTGCAAAAAGGAGAGATGCAGGCGGATTTCCTGGCTCGGCACGGGGCGGATGCCTGTTCCCATGTCTGCGAGATCGGATGCTCCTACGGCGGCATCCTTCGCGCGTTCGAGGAGCGCGGCAAGACGGTCAGCGGGTACGAGATCGACATCGCCGCCGTGCGCTTCGCCCGGTCGAAGGGGCTGGACGTCACCCAGGGAATGCTGCCCGAGATCCCGCTTCCTGCCGGCACGCTGGTGATCCTGTCGCATGTGCTGGAGCATCTCGTCGATCCCGTCGATACGCTGGATCGGATCGCGCGACAGCTCGATATCGGGGACATGGTCTACATCGAGGTGCCGGGCCTGAAGCGGGTCGCCGACGGCGAGGGCTATCGCGGCAACTTCTTCAGGTACATCCATGTCGCGCATATCTGCGAGTTCACAGCCGCGACCCTGTCCTCCGCCGTCAGCGGATTGCCCTACGAGGTGGTGCACAGCGACGAGCACGTGCGCTTCGTCCTGCGCCGGACGGCGGAGAGATCGAAGAAGGTCATCCCCGACCATGCCTACGCCCAGACGCGGCGGTGGGTGCTGGACTGCAAGCATCCGCGGGGCGCGATAAAGCGGATGCGGTGATCGACGCCCGCGCCGCCGGTGGTGCCCGGCGCACGGTGCCGCCGGAATCGGCCGCGGAGCGACGCCCCTATGGGCGGGCGAAGGTGAGCGAAGCCCATTCGCTTGCCCAGAGGAGACGCGGTCTGT
>JAHDDY010000040.1:24102-32275 GCA_020629115.1 Paracoccaceae bacterium
GGGCGGGCGAAGGTGAGCGAAGCCCATTCGCTTGCCCAGAGGAGACGCGGTCTGTCCGTCACCCGGTCCATCACCACGGCGTTGAGCAGGTATCGCGCGCCGTCCTCCAGCGCGATCCTCGCCTCGCCCTCCGCGTCGGTGCGCAGCGTCTCGACCGTCACCTCGCCTTCGTTGCCCTTGCGGAAGACGGAGATCTGCACGTCTGCCGCCGGCTCGCCGAAGCGCAGCAGGCGGACGGGCAGGGCGTCGAGCGCCGGATCGAAGGGATTGGCGAGGGCGAGGAGTTCGAAATCGAGACCCTGCGCCGTCTCCCGCTCCGCCGGATCGACCGGCCCGACCTGGACGAACGCCTTGGCGTGGCGGCGGTAGGATTCGCGAAAGCCGGTCTCGGGCAGGGCGTCGGCCCGATGCCGCGCCACCGCCCCGGTCAGGCCCTCGTTCTCCGTGAAGCTCACGAACTTCTCCCACTGGCGATAGGTCAGCGTCGAGGGGCGCGAGACGTAGGTGACGACGGTCAGGCCCGGCGCATCCGCCTCGGTCTCCAGCGCCGGCTGGTCGCCCTGGTCGCCCTCGTAGTCGCGGGTGCCGTCCGCATCGGTGACGGTGAAGCGTTCGAAGCGGGAGGAGAGGTACGGGTAGGCGTCGCCCTCGTAGCGCTGGCCGATGCGCAAACTGGCCACTATCTCCCCGCCGGGTTTCACGCTATGCGATACGGGATCGATCCAGAATTCATGTGCGGCCAACGGCGCGGGAAGAAGGATCGCGGCCAGGATGGCGGCGAGGCGAAAGCGAGGCGAATATGGCACGGTGCGTATCCCGGTTGCTCATCGGTTTCATGGGGTTGTCCCTTGCGCTTGCCGCCGTGTCAATGCCGCCCGCCGCCGCGCACGAGCTGCGCCCGACCATCGTCAACGCGGTGTTCGGCGAGGACGATACACTCGACCTCGCGCTGTCCCTGAACGCCGAGGCCCTGCTGGCGGGCATCGGCCCGGAGCATGACGACACGGACGACGCGCCCGAGGCGACCCGCTACGATGCCCTGCGCACGCTCGACCCCGCGGCGATGGAGGAAGCGCTGCGCGCGTTCGCGCCCCGGCTGATCGAGGGCATCGCGCTGGAGATCGGGGGGCGGGCGGTGCCGCTGTCGCTGGAGGGCATTGAGGTGCCGCCCGTCGGGAACACAGACCGCGCCCGCGCGACCGTCGTGCGCCTCGGCGGGACCGCGGCCGCGGCCGGCTCCCTCGACTGGCGGTTCGATCCGGCCTTCGGCGCCAGCGTGATCCGCACCTTCCGCGCGGGGGAGGAGCAGCCGTTCGATTCGGCCTATGCCGTGGCGGGGACGGATATCGGGATCGACCTCGGCGCGCCCCCCGGTTCGGGCGGCGCGATGCGCACGCTCGCGGACTACATCCCCATCGGCTTCGCCCATATCGTGCCGAAGGGTCTCGACCACATCCTTTTCGTCATCGCCCTGTTCCTGCTCAACACGCGCCTTTCCCCGCTGCTGTGGCAGGTGACGACCTTCACGCTGGCCCATTCGATCACGCTGGCGCTCGCCAGCCTCGGCATCGTGACGGTCCCGCCGGAGATCGTCGAGCCGCTGATCGCCGCCTCCATCGTCTTCATCGCGCTGGAGAACACGGTGACGGACAGGCTCCATTCCTGGCGTCTGCTCACGGTCTTCCTGTTCGGGCTGCTGCACGGGCTGGGCTTCGCCGGCGTGCTGGGCGAGATCGGCCTGCCGCCGGGACAGTTCGTCAGCGGCCTCATAGGCTTCAATATCGGCGTCGAGCTGGGCCAGCTCGCCGTGATCGCGGCCTGCTATCTGCTCGTGGGATTGTGGTTCGCGGACAGGCCCTGGTATCGCAGGGCCATCGTGACCCCCGTCTCGGCGGCGATCGCCCTTGTCGGGGCGTACTGGTTCGTCGAGCGCATCGGATTGATCGCATGAGCCGCCACGTCATCGACCCCGCGCCCGTCCCGTCCCTCGCGATCCGGGGGAGCGCGGCGCGCTTTCCGGTGCGCCGTGTCTACTGCATTGGGCGCAACTACGCCGCCCACACGGTCGAGATGGGGGGCGACCCGGACCGGGACGCGCCGTTCTTCTTCCAGAAGAACCCGGACGACCTCGACCAGTCGGGCGACTTTCCCTATCCGCCGCGCTCCTCGGACGTGCATCACGAGGTCGAGATGCTCGTCGCTCTCGGCACAGGGGGTACGGACATTCCCCTCGGCGAGGCGCTGGACCGCGTCTGGGGCTACGCGGTGGCGCTCGACATGACCCGGCGCGACCGGCAGGGCGAGGCGAAGGCGGCCCGGCATCCGTGGGAGATCGGCAAGGCCTTCGCGCGCTCGGCTCCCTGCGGCCCGCTGATCCCCGCATCGGAGATCGGCCATCCGGCATCGGGGGCCGTCTCGCTGACGGTGAACGGGACGGTTCGGCAGGAGGGGGACCTTGGACAGATGATCTGGAAGGTGCCGGAGATGATCGCCTATCTCTCGAACTACTTCACCCTCGCGGGCGGAGACGTGATCCTGTCGGGCACGCCGTCGGGCGTCGGCCCGGTGACGCGGGGCGATGCGCTGACGGCGCGGATCGAGGGTCTCGGCGCGTTCGACGTGCGGGTGGTCTGAGCCATGGCCACGATCTCCCGCATCGACGCCCGCCGCTTCGCCGTTCCGCTGGCCGAAGTGCTGACGGATGCCAGACACGGCGACCATACGCATTTCGAGCTGATCACCGCGACCGTCACCCTCTCGGACGGGTCGGAGGGGACGGGCTACACCTATACGGGCGGGCGCGGCGGGCGGGCCGTCCTCGCCATGATCGAGCACGATCTCGCGCCCTTCCTGATCGGGCGGGACGCCGGGGACGTGGAGGCGCTGCACGACGCGATGCAGTGGCACATGCACTACGTCGCCCGCGGCGGCATCGCCTCCTTCGCCATCTCGGCGGTGGACATCGCGCTGTGGGACCTGCGCGGCAAGGCGCACGGGCAGTCGCTGCTGCGCATGGCGGGGGCCGCGTCCGACTGCTGCCACGCCTATGCCGGGGGGATCGACCTCAACTTCCCCCTGCCGAAGCTGCTCGACCGCACGCGCGGCTATCTCGCGCGCGGTTTCGACGGGATCAAGATCAAGGTCGGCCAGCCCCGGCTCGCCGCCGATATCGAGCGCGTGGCCGCCGTGCGCGACCTGATCGGCCCGGATGCCGCCTTCATGGTCGATGCGAACTACGCGCTGAGCGTGGACGAGGCCATCGACGCGGCGCGAGCCTTCGAGCCGTACGACCTCCTGTGGTTCGAGGAGCCGACGATTCCGGACGACTACAAGGGCTTCGGCCGTATCGCCCAGGCGACCGGGATGCCCCTCGCCATGGGCGAGAACCTGCACACGCTCCACGAGTTCGAATACGCCTTCGCCGACGCGAGGCTGTCCTACATCCAGCCCGATGCCAGCAATTGCGGCGGGATCACCGGCTGGCTCCGCGTCGCCGCGCTCGCCCATGTGCACGGCATCCCCGCGTGCAGCCACGGGATGCAGGAGCTGCACGTCTCCCTCGTCTCTGCCCAGCCGAACGCCGGATGGCTGGAGGCGCATTCCTTCCCCATCGACACCTACACCACCCGTCCACTCGTCCTCGAAGACCACCGCGCCGTCGCCCCGGACGTTCCCGGCATCGGCGTGACCTTCGACTGGGACAGGCTCGCCCCCTATCAGGACCCCCGCCCATGACCGAGATCAACGCCGCCTTCTATCGCGGAAACCGAACCTTCGCCGTCGAGACGACCGAGGCGCACGCGCCGGGACCGGGGGAGGTGGCCGTCCGGGTCGCCTATTGCGGCATCTGTGGCACGGACATGCACGTCTTCCACGGCAACATGGACGCCCGCGTCGGCCTGAACCGCACCGTGGGGCACGAGATGTCCGGCACCGTCGAGGCGGTGGGGGAGGGCGTCGAGGGATTCGCATCGGGACGACGGGTCGTCGTGCGCCCGCTCGACCATTGCGGCGACTGCCCGGCCTGCCATGCGGGGCACATCCACATCTGTCACAACCTCAAGTTCCTCGGCCTCGACACCGACGGGGCGATGCAGGAGGTCTGGACCGTTCCGGCCCATACGCTCCACGCCCTGCCGGACGATATCCGCATGGACCACGCCGCGCTGATCGAGCCGGTGGCGGTCGCCTGCCATGACGTGCGGCTCTCGGCCCTGCAACAGGGGGAGGACGTTGTGGTCATCGGCGGCGGCCCCATCGGCATCCTCGTCGCCATGGTGGCGCGGGATGCGGGGGGCAGGGTTGTCATCTCCGAGGTTAACCCCCACCGCCTTGCCATCGCGGTCAAGCTCGGCTTCGACACGGTGAACCCCGCCGAGACCGACCTGACCGCCGCCATCGACGCGCGCACGGACGGCAAGGGCGCGGAGGTGGTGTTCGAGGTGTCGGGCACGCAGCCCGGCGTCGAGGCCATGACTGCCGTCGCCGCAACCCGCGCCCGCATCGTCATGGTCGCCATCCACGCCGTGAGGCCGCAGGTCGACCTGTTCCGCTTCTTCTGGCGCGAACTGAAGCTGATCGGCGCGCGAGTCTACGAGCCGGAGGATTACGAGAAGGCGATCGAGATCATCGTCTCGGGCGGCATCGACGCCGATACCATCATCACCGACATCAGCCCGCTGTCGGAGATACAGGCCGCCTTCGAGGCGCTCGACAGCAGCCCGACGGCGATGAAGAGCCTGATCCGGGTGAGCGAGAATGCGTAGTTCTCGCGCTGCCCCGCACTCGATGCGGGGCCTATTCGAACGAAGCACTTTGCTGCAACAGGCCCCGGATCAAGTCCGGGGCAGCGTCAAACACCCGGAGCCGACCCCATGACCCACCCCTTCGATCTCAGCGGCAGGACCGCCCTCGTCACCGGCGCGAAGCGCGGCATCGGGCGCGGCATGGCCGAGGCGCTCGCCGCCGCCGGCGCCGATATCGTCGGCGTCAGCGCCTCGCTCGGCACGGGCAGCGACGTGGAGCAGGCCGTCGCCGCGACGGGCCGCGCCTTCACGCCCTACAAGTGCGACTTCTCCGACCGCGCCGCCGTGACCGCCTTCGCCGCCCAGCTCGAAACGGACGGCATCGCGCCCGACATCCTCGTCAACAACGCGGGCACCATCCTGCGCAAGCCCGCCGCCGAGCACGGGGACGACCTGTGGGACGAGGTGATGGAGGTGAACCTCAACGCGCAATTCGTGCTGGCGCGGGAGATCGGGCGCGGGATGATCGCGCGCGGGCGGGGCAAGATCATCTTCACCGCCTCGCTGCTGACCTTCCAGGGCGGCATCACCGTGCCGGGCTACGCCGCCTCGAAGGGGGCCATCGGGCAGCTGACCAAGGCGCTGGCGAACGAATGGGCCGGCAAGGGCCTGAACGTGAACGCCATCGCGCCCGGCTACGTCGCCACCGACAACACCCAGGCGCTCCAGGACGATGCCGACCGCTCGAAGGCCATCCTCGACCGCATCCCGCAGGGGCGCTGGGGCCGACCGGAGGATTTCGGCGGGCCGGCGGTCTTCTTGGCGTCGAGCGCATCGGACTATGTAAACGGCGAGATCCTGGTCGTCGACGGCGGCTGGATGGGACGCTGATGCCGCGAGGGGAGAACCGCACATGACCACGATGACCATCCGACCGGCGGACGAATGCCGCTACGACATCCTCTCGCTGGGCGAGGTGATGCTGCGCCTCGATCCCGGCGAGGGCCGCATCCGCACCGCGCGCGGCTTTCGCGCCTGGGAGGGCGGCGGCGAGTACAACGTCGCGCGCGGCCTGCGCCGCTGCTTCGGCCAGCGGGCCGGGCTGGTCACGGCGCTGGCGAGGAACGACGTGGGACTGCTGATCGAGGACCTGATCCTCCAGGGCGGCGTGGACACGTCGCATATCGTCTGGCGCGACTATGACGGCATCGGCCGCGAGGTGCGCAACGGGCTGAACTTCACCGAGCGCGGCTTCGGCATCCGGGGCGCGGTGGGCTGCTCCGACCGTGGGCTGACGGCGACCTCGCAGCTGAAGCCCGGCGACGTGGACTGGGACCACCTGTTCGGCACGCTGGGCGTGCGCTGGTTCCACACGGGTGGCATCTTCGCGGCCCTGTCCGGGACGACGGGGGACGTCGCCATCGAGGCGGCGGAGGCCGCGCACCGGCACGGGACCATCGTCTCCTACGACCTCAACTACCGCCCCTCGCTGTGGAAGGGGTTCGGCGGGCTGGAGAAATGCCGCGAGATCAACCGCGCGGTGGCCCGGCATGTGGACGTGATGATCGGCAACGAGGAGGATTTCACCGCCTGCCTCGGCTTCGAGGTCGAGGGGACGGACGCGAACCTCACGGAGCTGGATGCGGGGTCCTTCGAGCGCATGATCGAGCGTGCGACCGCCGAGTTCCCCAACTTCAAGGCCACCGCGACCACCATGCGCGGCGTGAAGAGCGCGACGGTCAACGACTGGTCGGCGATGGCGTGGGTGGACGGGCGGTTCTACCGCTCGACGGAGCGCGAGCTTGAGATCATGGACCGGGTCGGCGGCGGCGACAGCTTCGCCTCCGGGTTCATCTACGGCATGATGATCCTCGGCGACCCGGAGCGGGCGGTCGAGTACGGCGCGGCCCACGGCGCGCTGGCCATGACGACGCCGGGCGACACGACCATGGCCTCGCTGGCCGAGGTCGAGAAGCTGGTCGGCGGTGGCGGGGCGCGGGTGGACCGATAGATCGCATGAAAAAGACCCGCCGACTTCCGGTCGGCGGGTCTCGTTCTACAGGTGGATATCGGGTGCCGTCAGAGCTGGAAGCAGCCGATGCGGTTGCCGGGGAGTTCGAGCTGAACACCGCCCGATGCGGTGCACGATTCGCTGTCGCGGGCGCTCCAGACATCGGCGGGCAGGATCGTGCCGTCCTCGATCACGAAGAGCGACAGGTCCTGCTGGGCGGACGGCGCGCTCGGGTCGACGGACAAGGGCGCGTCAATGACGATGGTCGCGATCTCCTCGGCACTGATGCGGGGCAGGCCGTCGAGCGCGCCCGGCTGGCTCGCGGAGGAGATGGTCGGCACCCGGGTCGCGGCGGCGGCGATGGCGGGGTTGATGAGCGGCAGGCTCTCCGTCCCGCCGAGCGTCGGCGACACCTCGCCCGATCCCGGCAGAGCGTTCGTCACGGGCACCTGGATGAGCGAATCGGCGATAGCGGGGTCGATCACCGGCAAGCTTTCGGTCGCGCCCAGGGTCGGGGAGAGGGCGCGGGTGTTCAGCCCGGACTCCGTGACCGTCACCGATTGCGCCCAAGCGGGCGCGGCGGCGAGGAGGGCGGCGAGGCAGAGGGGCAGGGTCCTGGTCATCGGGAAAGCTCCGTATGCGGGGTTCATGCGATGTTTCGTAAACGTGTCGTCACCCCTATTGGTTTCAAGGGCGCCGGTAAAATCTGCACCCCGTCCTTGTCCGGATGCAACGCGCCGGTATGCTCCGACCCATCACGAAACCGGGAGAGACCCATGGACGAGACGATGTTCGAGACGGGCATGGAGAAGCGCAAGGCGACCCTGGGCGCGGCCTATGTCGAGACGGCGATGGACGGGGCGGACGATTTCAGCCGCCCGTATCAGGGTGCGATGATGGCGTGATGCTGGGGATTCGGCTGGGGCGACGAGACGATCGACCCGAAGACCCGCTCGATGATGAACCTGACCATGATCGGCGCCCTGGGCGAGATGACGGAATGGGAAATCCACTGCCGGGCCGCGCTGACCAACGGCGTCTCGAAAGAGGAGATCCGCGCCATCGTCCACGTCATCGGCATCTATTGCGGCGTGCCCCAAGGCCTCGAATGCATGCGCCATGCGCGCAAGGTGCTGGAGGAGGAGGGGGAGCTTTAGAGGCTCTGCAACCTCGAAAAATAGGCGCTGCCCCGGATGCTTTGCGGCATGAAATGACGCAAAGCTGGTCCGGGGTCTGTTGCAACGAAGCGCTCTACTGATAAAGGACCCGGACCAGCAAAGCAGCATTTCATGCTGCATTGCATCCGGGGCAGCGGGGATAGCAAACTCAGTTCGTTTCGACCACCGCGTCCGCCTCATCGGCGGTCTCCGCCGTCTCGGCGTCGTCCTCGGTCTCGTCGTCCCCGGCGGCCTTGTCC
>JAHDDY010000172.1 GCA_020629115.1 Paracoccaceae bacterium
GCCCGAGAGGCCGTGTCCTTCAGCGGCTGCAAGTGCACGACCTCCCGAGCATCACAACAGCGCGGTCGATCGTCGACTGGTGCCGCGATCAACCGATTGAGAGTGCACCGCGTCGGTACGCGGTCTGCTTCGCCCTCACGCTCGGTGCCGGGCTCCGGCCGAGTGAGATCTCGGGTCTCACAACTGAGTCGATCTACGAGCGTCCGCATGGCATCGAACTCCGCATCACGACGGCGGTCACAAACCCCGGAGCCCGCGTTGGGACGAACGCTGGATCCCGAACACGCAAGGCTCTCAAGCACCGCGGTGTTGGCGAGATACGCGTCGTCGATCTGCCTCCAGAGACCGAGGAAGTGCTTCGCGAACATCTTGATCTCTACCCACCCGCAAGCATCGGCGGACCGCTGGTCACGAACGCTCGCGGCAACCTCGTCAGCGTTGACAACACATCGCGCGCTTTCCGTGCGGCTTGCGAGGCGGTCGTGGCTGACAACCCTGGGAGCATCACCCACTACACCCTCCGCCACGTGCACATCACGGCTCTTCTTCGAGCCGGAGTTGCACGTGAACACGTGTCGGTTCGTGTCGGCGCAGCCCTAAACGTGATCGACACCGTCTACCGAGGGGCCTTCGAGACGGACCGTGTCGAGGGTCGCGAACGCTTCGCCCACTACCTCTCGCAGACATCCGACAGCGTTGTCGGAACATGACGACTCCCGGGGACCCGCCGCCACGGGCCAGCCCGGCCGCGCCGTCCGGCCGGCGTCGGTTGCCGGGTAAGACGGTACGGAAGCTCGATCGTGCGGTCCGTGCTCATGGTTGCCGGGTCGTGATGTCTCGTCGGGTCATCCTCGGGTGGTTCGGGATTGTGATGGTCGGTTCGTGGTGATCTCGAGCACCGGGGGCCGCAACGCAATGCGGGCTGCGGTTGGTGAGATCCGGAGGGAACTCGGCGTGGATCTGCGTGGGAGTCGCTGTCGTGAGCGGCAAGCTGCTCCGGGTCGAGCTCGAGGTGAGCTACTCGCTGCCGGCGGTGTGGATCGAACCCCATCGGGCGGACCCTGACGAGGTCGTCGACGGCACGCGGGCCCAGGCGTTGGGGGCGGTGACGGCGGTCGCGGGTGTGGATCCGACGATCGACGCTGATGTGTGGGCGGAGGAACCTCCGCCGGACACCGACCTGCTGCATCTGCGCCAGCAGGTGCGAGACCCGCCGGCGCTGACCCGCCTCGGGCGGTGGTGGTATGGGTTCTCGAGGACAATTTTCCGAAGATGCGGTGCTGGCTGGCACTTACAGGGTGAACACCACCTATGCGAGAGGGACCCAACCATGAACACCAACAACACCACCGCCACCGCCACCGCCACCGCTGGGGAGGAGTCGAAGGTTCGGCCGCGGCACGGGAGGGGCCTGCGCCGGGTCGCAGCGATGCTGTGCCTCGGCATGGCACTCACCGCCGTCACCGGGCTTGCGGCGCCGGGATCGCCCGTCGACGAGGTGGCCCAGACCGTCGGCCTGGAGACCGAGACCGCCGACGCGACGACTGTCCGCCTCGGCGACCGCTGGAACCAGGTCGACATGCTGCTCAACGGCTACGAGACCAACAAGGCGGCGACCAGCTATCGGCACGCAACCTGGTACTGCTGGGGCGCGATCGCTGCCGCCTACGCGGCGAGCTGGGCTGCTGGCATCTACGCCCAGGCCAGCTGCACGAGCCTCGTGACGGTTTGCGCAGCGCGTGCCAAGGCTGTCGGCCGTTGGGCCGGCATCACCTTCTACCCCGGTGGTGGGTTCTGCTGGACCTACTGACCCGCTCCGGGTGATCAGCGCACCGAGAGTGTCGCCACGTTCTGTGATCGAGTGTCACAGGGCGTGGCGACTCTGGTGTGTGTGGCACGATTTGAGGAAGCGAAGCCCTCGGCCGAGTCGAACTCCGGCGGGTCACCGACCGCGGGTCCTGCCGGGCCTCCGCAGCGACCTGGGTCGTGATCACCGCCGTTGAGATTGCGGGCAGCCACGACACCGCTGAGGTCGCCGGGAAGCTGATGATGCTGGCCAGGCCGACCTCCGGGCCGATGGGGGAGTGAACCGTCAGGCCCGCTCCCACGACCACGCCCTCCGGCTCGTTCTCGCCGCCGCCCGCCAGACCCCACCCGCGGCGGGTGAGGAGTTGGGGGGTGGGCCGCCCGGGTCGGTGCCGAGGTGCTGCGGCTGGTGCAGACTACCGCCGAGCTCGACGACCAGGCGTCGTCGCCGACACCACTGTCGGCACGCCTCGCCGCACGAGACGCCGCCGCAGCCTGAGCTGATCGGTCGCTGACGCATAGGGACCTGCTGCAAGGTGGCGCTGTGCGCGTGCCGGTCGGTCACCGGAGCGAAGGCCGCCCATCGGGTCACGGGGGACACACCGTTCCGAACTCTCGTGTGTCTCGAGGCGCCCCAGCTCTCAACGCTCTGCCCTCTGCCCGTGTCGTCATCGTCGGGCAGGGCTATGTCGGCCTCCCCCTCGCCCGTGCCGCGGTCGGGGCGGGCTACGACGTCGTCGGCTACGACACCGACACCGCCAAAGTCGGCGAACTCCAACACGGCCGCTCACCGATCGGTGACGTCTCCGACCTCGACCTTGCCGAGATGTGCGGCACCGGCCGCTACACCCCGACCAGCCAGCCCGACGGGCTCGACGGCCACGACATCGCCGTCATCACCGTCCCGACCCCGCTACGGGACCGGGTCCCCGACCTCACCTACATCGAAGCCGCCACCGAGGCCCTCGCCGAACGGGCCACACCTGGGGCGTTGGTCGTGCTCGAGTCCACAACCTGGCCCGGCACCAACACCGACGTTGTCGCCCCGATCTTCGAAGCCGCCGGCAACACCATCGGTGCTGGCGGAGTCCTGCTCGGCTACTCACCCGAACTAGTCGACCCCGGCAACACGACCTGGCGGCTCGCCAACACCCCGAAGATCATCGCCGGGATCGACCAGGCCAGCCTCGACGCCGTCGACGAGTTCTACGCGGCGCTCGTCGACACCCTCGTCCCCGCCGCCGAATGCGGTGAGGCCGAGATGGCGAAGCTGATGGAGAACACCCAACGCACCGTCGCGATCTCGTTGGCCAACGAACTCTCCGGTGTCGCCCACGCCCTCGGCCTCGACATCTGGGACGTCTGCGACCTGGCCGGCTCTCGTCGGTTCAGCGGAGGTCATCGATCGCGAGTCGGATGGCAGCGACGACGGCGATGATGTCCCTTGCGGCCTCCTCGAGGTCATCGTTGTTCATCGGTGTGGATCTCTGAGCAGACGATCCGGGTTCGGTCGTCGATCGCCGAGTGGAGGAACTGGTCGTCGAACGCTTCACCGTCGGGGCTTGTCCGCGTCCGCGGATACGCCTGCACCGGACCCGAGATCCCATCCCGCCAGGAACAACCTCTCCGCCGAGTACAAATCCCGCGTAGGCGGCTGAGCGTTGGGTGTCGCTGTGCCAGTCGCGGATGTAGGCCCATTCCTCGAGCAGGATCCGGTGGAACCGTTCGATCTTGCCGTTGGTCTGGGGCCGGTACGGGCGGGTCTTCTTCACCGTGACGCCGACGAGATCGTTGTAGGTGTGCCAGTAGCGGCTGCGGTAGCAGGACCCGTTGTCGGTCAGGACTCGCTCGACTCGGATGCCGTGGGTGGAGAACCAGTTCAGGGCCCGGTGCCAGAACCCGACGGCGGTGCCGGCTTGTTCATCGGTGTGGATCTCTGAGTAGACGAGTCGGGTGCGGTCATCGATCGCGGAGTGCAGGAACCGGTAGCCCGTCGTGGAACGCTTCACCGTCGGGGCTCGTCCGCGTCCGTGGATACGCCAGCCGCCCCCGTCGGGGATGCCTGCGAGTT
>JAHDDY010000041.1 GCA_020629115.1 Paracoccaceae bacterium
GGTGACGGTGGACAGGTCCCACAGGTGATGATGCGCGTCGATTCTCATGGTCTACCTTACTCCAGCGGCGTCATTGCCGGACTCGATCCGGCAATCCAGAGATGCCTGCACCATTGCATGTCACCCTGGATTACCCGGTCGAGCCGGGTAATGACACCATCCCGTCAAACCGGCCCGCTACCGAGATAATCCACCCCTTGCGTCTTCCAGAAGTGCAGCAGGTCGATGAAGACCCAGTTCTCGGCCAGCTTGTCGCCCCGGCGGCGGTAGAGGTCGATGACGCGGAATTCGCCCGGGGTCTCGCCCCCCGGCATCCCCATGAAGCCACCCCTGTGGCGCGCGGTGAAGTTGGGCCAGCCGAAGAAGCCGCCGTAATGCCCCTCGGCCAGCCGCGCGACGTGGTTCGTGGGCGAGCGGTCGGCGAAGGCGGCGCGGAAAGGGCCGGAATGCTGCCTCGCGTATCGCTCGATGGTGAAGGTCGAGCCGATGCCCTCCGGTCCCCACCAGACCATGTCGTCGTGCCAGCTGCGCGCCAGCTCCTCCTCCAGGGGCAGGCCCGAGCCCCATTGCCCGAGATCGCAGATCATCGCCTCGATCGCGTCCAGCGTCCGCACGCCCTCCTCCGACGGCTGCGCCGCGTGGAGCAGGCCGTCATGGGTGGCCGGGCCGGGCTGGACCAGATGCGCCGCGGTCTGCGTCCCGAACGGCCCGCACCCGGCCTGGCGCATCAGGTGCGGGATGTCGAAATACATCGCCGTCTCCGCGATGCGCCCGTCTGCCACGCGGTGAAAGGTGCAGTAGCGCAGGAAGGCCATCCTGCCCGTCGGCGCGATGCCGAGCCAGGGCGCGTCGAACAGGCCGACCAGATGCCCCATCGCCACGACCCAGACCCCCGGCTCCCCGCCCAGGGCGTTGCGCCCGGCGAAGAAGATGTCGTCGCGCCGGTGCAGCCCCGTCATCGCGGCCTTGAGTGGCTCCCAGAAGCGCGCGGCCACCGCCTCGCCGCCGTGCAATTCGCCGAAGGGATGGAAGCCCCGCCAGAGGTAATCCGCCGCCGCATCGTCGCGAAAGCGCGTGACGAGGGCCGCGCCCCGCGCCGCGTCGAGACCCGCGTGATGCGCCCGCACCACCGCCTTCGCCGCGTCCAGTTCGGCGACGAACGCCGTTTCCTGCCCGTAGTCAAGCATGCCTATCTCCGAAAAACCGCTTGCCGAGGCCGGCGCGCGGTGTCTACCGTGAACAAAGCAACTGACTGGAACGCGATTCGATCCGGGGGACACTTGGCAGAGATCATTCTATCGGGCGTCTCCAAGCGGTGGGGTAGCTTCGTCGGCGTCGATAAATTCGATCTGACCATACCGGATCGCGAATTCCTAGTGCTTCTCGGCCCCTCCGGCTGCGGCAAGACGACGACCATGCGCATGATCGCGGGACTCGAGGACCCGACCGACGGCGAGATCCGGATCGACGGCAGGGTCGTGAACGATCTGGAGCCGAAGGACCGCGACGTGGCCATGGTGTTCCAGAGCTACGCGCTCTATCCGAACATGAACGTCTACGAGAACATCCGCTTCCCCCTGCGTGTGCGCGGCATCGACGCGGGCACCCACGACGCGAAGGTGCGCCGGGCCAGCGCGATGGTCGAGCTGGACGAGTTCCTGCACCGCAAGCCCGCCGAACTGTCGGGCGGCCAGCGCCAGCGCGTCGCGCTCGCCCGGGCCATCGTGCGCGAGCCGAACGTCTTCCTGATGGACGAGCCGCTGTCGAACCTCGACGCGAAGCTGCGCGTCTCGACCCGCGCGCAGATCAAGAACCTCAGCCACGAGCTGTCCGTCACCACGATCTACGTCACCCACGACCAGATCGAGGCGATGACCCTGGCCGACCGGGTGGTCGTCATGGAGAAGGGCATCGTGCAGCAGGTGGGCAGCCCGACCGAGATCTACGACCGCCCCGCCAACACCTTCGTCGCCAGCTTCATCGGCAACCCGGCCATGAACCTGATGCAGGGCCGCGCGACGGGCGGCACCTTCCGCACCGACAATACCGAGATCGCCGGCCTCGACGTGCGGGACGGCCCCGTCACCCTGGGCTTCCGCGCCGAGGACGCGACGGTCGTCGGTCCCGACGAGGGCGGGCAGATCACCGCGCCGATCTACACGCTGGAGCTGCTCGGCGAGGCGACCATGGTCAGCCTGCGCATCGCGGGCGAGCTGGTCAGCGCCAAGGCCGACAAGACCTTCCGCGCCGAGATCGGCGATACCGTCTCCATCCGCATTCCGCCCGAACAATGCCATCTGTTCGATGCAGGCTCGGGCGCGCGCATCGGGGGCTGAACCCCGGGCCACGAATACCAACGAACGATATCTGGGAGAACGACATGTTCATCAAGACCATCACCGCCGCCAGCCTGATCGCGCTCGCCGCGCCGACGCTGGCCATGGCCTGCGAGATCGGCGCGCGCGTCAGCGTCGTGGGCAACGAATTCCCCGCCATCCAGACGGTCGGCGCGGGCGCGCAGGAATGCGAGGGAGGGGAGGTCACGACCAACCTGACCGCCGATCACCAGACCATCAACCTGCCGGGCATGCAGGGCAACCCCGCCGAGTACACCTCCGCCATCATCGCCAACTCCTCGATCGTCGCGCTGATGAACGAGGATGTCATCCGGCCCCTGGGCGACCTGATCGAGAAGCACGGCAAGGATCTCCAGCCCACGCAGATCATCACCATCGGCGGCGAGCCGATGGCGGTCGCCTTCATGGCCAACGCCCAGCACCTCGTCTACCGCGCCGACCTGCTCGAAGAGGCGGGCCTCGACGTCCCGACGACCTACGAGGAGATGCTCGAAGCGGCCAAGACGCTGCGCGAGAAGGGGATTTCCGAGAACCCGGTGGGCGGCCCCTACAAGGCGGGCTGGAACCTGGCGCAGGAATTCAACAACATGTTCCTCGGCCATGGCGGCACGCACTTCAAGGACGGCACCGCCGAGCCGAACGTCAACACCCCCGAGGGCGTGGCCACGCTGGAGATGATGAAGGCGCTGGCCGAGTACATGAACCCCGACTACCTGACGCATGATTCCAACGGCACGAACGCCGAGTTCCGCGCCGGCAACGTCGCGCTGATGCACATGTGGGGCAGCCGCGCGGCCACTATGACCGACGCCGACGGCGTGCCGCAGGAAGTCGTCGACGGCTTCGCCATCGCCGGGCCGCTGACGGTCGGCGGCGGGGAGACCCCGGCCTCGACCCTGTGGTGGGACGGGTTCACGGTCGCCAAGAACATCCCCGACGAGGAGGCCGAGGCCACCTTCGTCGCCCTGATGCACGGCATCCGCCCCGAGATCCTCGAAGACGAGGAGACCGCCAAGCAGGCCGTGTGGCTGATCGAGGGCTACAAGCCGACCGAGGCGGCCAAGGGCGTGTTCGCGGCGGCGCAGTCCGGCACGATCCCCTACCCCATGCTCCCCTACATGGGCCTGCTGCACACGGCGCTCGGTAACGAGCTGTCCGACTTCATGCAGGGCAAGGAAAGCGCGGAGCAGGCGCTCTCGGACGTCGAGGCCGCCTACACCGCCGCCGCCAAGGAACAGGGCTTCCTGAAGTAGGCCACACATACCTCTGCCCCGGCCTTGCAGTTGCAGCGGGGCCTCTCTCCACAAAGCACATCGATGGAGAGAGGCCCCGGATCGGGTCCGGGGCAGAGCTTTCCCTCCCCTCATCACTCCGGGTTCAATGAAACATCGCACCTTCTTCTGGTTCTTCCTGCCGACCGGGCTGGCGATGCTCCTGTTCATTGCGCTTCCGCTCGTATCGGTGATCATCCAGTCGACCCACGCCCCGCACGAGGCGGTGTTCCGCACGGTCGAGAACTGCGGCCCGTTCGGCTGCGTGGAGGAGACCACCATCGACCAGGAGGCGACCCGGGCGATCCGCGACGCCGAGCCGCTGGGCCGCTTCGTCGGCCTCGACATCTACCTCGACCGCGGTCACCTGGCCGCGCAGGAGGTGGGCGAGGCCTGGGCGAACCGGGAGAGCATCGGCGACTTCCTCTCGCGCCTCGGCAACCTGCCCTTCTACCGCGCGATGGCCTTCACGCTGACCTACACCTTCACCGTCACGCCGCTGCTCATCGTGCTCGGCCTGATGATCGCGCTGGCGGTCAACACGGTGACGCAGCGGCTCAAGGGCTTCATCATCTTCTTCTCGCTGCTGCCGATGATCGTGACGCCCCTCGTCGGCTCGCTGATCCTGTTCTGGATGCTCGACAGCCGCGGGGTGCTCGGCACCTTCATCCAGTGGGCGGCGAACGATCCGGACCTGTCGCTCAAGGCTTCGACTCCGCTGACCTGGGCCATGCTCATCGTCTACGGCATCTGGAGCTCGGCGCCCTTCGCCTTCGTCGTCTTCTACGCCGGTCTCCAGACCCTGCCGCAGGACCAGATCGAGGCGGCGCAGATCGACGGCGCGACCCGGTGGCAGCAGGTGAAATACGTCATCGTCCCGCACCTCATGCCCCTCGTCACCTTCGTCGCGCTGATCCAGCTCATGGACAATTTCCGCGTGCTGGAGCCGATCATCGGCTTCAACGCGCAGGCGCACGCCACCTCGCTCTCGTGGATCATTCTCAACGATCTCGGCGGCGAGACGCGCCAGCTCTCGGCGGCCTCGGCGACCTCGGTGATGACCATCCTCGGCGTCGCGATCCTGCTGACGCCCGTCCTCATCCGCACCTGGCGCGATTTCAGGAGCAAGACCTGATGGCTTCCAAGGCCCAACGCGCCCCCCTCGGCCTACGCCTCGCGACGGGCGGGTTCGTCGTCGTCTGGCTGATCCTCGCGGCCTTCCCGTTCCTGTGGACGCTGTGGGGGTCGTTCAAGGTCGAGCTGGACTTCTTCTCCATCGCCGACTGGACCAACGCCCTGACCGGCGAGAATACCGAGAAGGTCTACGGCACGCCCTTCACCGGCGCGGGCTATCGCGGGGCCTGGGTGCAGGAGGAGTTCTGGCGCGCGGTCATCAACACGTTCGTCGTGTGCTTCTTCGTGGTCTGCACCTCGCTGACCATCGGCACGCTGGGGGGCTACGCCCTGTCGCGCTCGGGGTTCCGCTACACGTTCTGGCTGCTCATCATCGCGCTGATCTTCCGCGCCATGCCGCCCGTGACGCTCGTGTCGGGCTACCTGCTGCCCTTCTTCGAGTGGAACGTCTGGGGCATCCTGCCGACCGCCATCATCGTGCTGGTCGCCATCAACCAGCCCTTCACGCTGTGGATGCTGCATTCCTTCTTCCAGAACATCCCCAAGGAGCTGGACGAGAGCGCGAAGGTCGACGGCTGCACCCAGTTCCAGGCCTTCCGCCACGTCATCGTGCCGGTCATGTGGCCGGGGGTCATCACGACGGGATTGTTCAGCTTCCTGCTCGCCTACAACGATTTCGTGGTGACCGCGATGCTCCTGTCCGAGAGCAACCGGACCATGATTCCCGAGATCGCCGCCTTCCTCGGCACGACCCAGACCGAGGGCAACGTCATGTTCGCCGTCGCGGCGGTCGTCTCGGCCACGGCCCCGCTCTTCGTGCTGGTCATGTTCTTCCAGCGCCAGATCGTCAGCGGCCTGACGGCGGGGGCTGTCAAGGGGTGAGGCGCGGTCGGCCGCAGGCCGATGAAACGTGCCAGTGGCACGTTTCAAGCGCCGAACGCCCGAGCAAAGCGAGGGCCGAAGGACGTCAACCCTCTCGCCGACCCCCTATCCATCCACAACTCCGCAACACTTGTTCGAACGCGATTCTCAGAAGCCTTCCGGAAAAACCGATCGTCCCGAAGATATCGAGTAGTATCGTCCACCCAACCCGACCAAGTGACCTCGAACTGCGAGCATCGGCGTTTGTTGCCCTGGATCGCCCGGTCGAGCCGGGCGATGACGGTGGAGATATTAAGCACCGACACCCCTGACCGGCCCTCTCCCACGCTCGAAAAACGACCGTCCACGGAACACCGCGACGCGGCCATCCGCCCGGTTTTCATGGACTTTTAACCGACTTTAAGGCAGACCGGACAGGCGCGGATTTTCCGCACAATGGAGACGATTATGAGTGAACCGCTTAGCGGGCGGTCGGCATCGCCGCATACCGGCGATCTTTCCACGGCCGAACAGACCTACATTCCCTCGGATGCGGACATAGCATCGTTTGAGACAAATTCCACCGTTTCGCCGCCCCTGACGACAGAATCCTTCGCCGGCACGCCGATGCGGGGTTTCGACCCGAAATTCCGGAACTTCCCCGACTACATCATCGGCATCACCAAGGAGATCTGGGAAGACCGGGGCATCGCGACCCTGCACGACTACTACGCGCCCGACATCGTCGTCCGCTCGCCCGAGGCGGTGGTGCGCGGCAATCGGGGCGTCATCGCCGCGACCATGGCGACGCTGGCCGAGTTCCCGGATCGGCAGCTCCTGGGCGAGGACGTCATCTGGTCGGGCACGCCCGAGACGGGGATGCTCTCCTCCCACCGCCTGTTCTCGACCGCCACGCACCTGAACGCCGGTCTCTACGGCCCGGCGAGCGGCGTGCAGTTCCGCTACCGCATCCTCGCCGACTGCCACGCGCGGAACAACGCCATCGACGACGAATGGCTGATCCGCGACCAGGGCGCCATTGTGCGGCAGATGGGGCTGGACCCGGTCGCCTACACCCGCGACCTGATCGCGCGCGAGGGCGGGCCGGAGCGCTGCATCAAGCCGCTCACCCCCGCGACCGACATCCAGGGGCCGTATACCGGCACGGGCAACGAGAACGAATGGGGCCAGCGCCACGCCGGCATCCTGAACCGGATCATGAACGCCGACATGGCGACCATCGAGCGCGAGTACGACCGCGCCGCCTGCGTCGCCTATCCCGGCGGCGTGGAGGGGTATTCCTTCGACCTGGTGGACAGCTTCTGGATGGGCCTGCGCGCCGCCTTCCCGAGCGCCGAGTTCGAGATCCATCACCAGATCGGCCGCGACGACCCGGCCATGCCCCCCCGCTCGGCCCTCCGCTGGAGCCTGAAGGGCCGGCACGACGGCTACGGCGCGTTCGGCCCGCCCACGGGGGCGGAGGTCTACGTCCTCGGCATCTCCCATGCCGAGTTCGGCGCGGTGGTGCCCGGCCAGGTGAAGCTGCGCCGGGAATGGACGCTCTACAACGATATCGCCGTCTGGAAGCAGATCCTGCTCCAGACGGGGGCGCTCTGACGCCGGACGATTGTTTCGGTCCCGGGCTTGACCCGGGGCCTCCCCATGCGTGACGCTGGCACGGATCGAATGCGTCCGGCATGGAGCCAGCGCGCGATATCGACCCAATGCATCGAGAGACCCATGACCCCCGCCGACATGGAAAGCCGCATCGTCCGCTACGGCGACCTGCGCCCCTGCAAGACCGCCTTCATCGACGCCCACACCCCCGGCAGCGACACGAAGGAGAATTTCACCATCATCGGCGGCGGGGTCAGCGAAAGCCCCGACCAGCACGTCCACATCGCGATCCCCCACGGCTTCAACATCGGCGCGGCGGGACAGCCGCCCCGGTGCCGCAACTCGCTGCATTCGCATCGCACGGCGGAGGTGTTCTTCGTCCTGTCGGGGCGCTGGCGCTTCTTCTGGGGGCGCCGGGGCACGGCGGGCGAGGTGGTGCTGGAGAAGGGCGACATCTTCAACATCCCCACCGGCATCTTCCGCGGCTTCGAGAATATCGGCACCGATTACGGGATGATCATGGCCATCCTCGGCGGCGACGACGCGGGGGGCGGCGTCATCTGGGCGCCGCAGGTGATCGAGGACGCGCGCGACCACGGCCTCGTCCTGTCCGAGCGCGGCAAGCTGTACGACACGAAGGCGGGCCAGGCCCTGCCGGACGGCGTGCGCCCCATGCCGCTGCTGACGGAGGAGGAGCTGGACGGCTATCCCGAGCCGGAAGCCGCCGACGTGGTGCCGCGCCACGTCGCCCGCTACTGGGACCTCGTGGCGCTGGCGGATCGCAGGCCCGCGAAGGTCATCGGCGAACATGGAAAACTGCGCGACCGACCCGGCTTCGAGGTCGACCTCGTCACCCGCACCTCGGCGACCGACGCCATGCACCGCCACGACCGCCCGTCCGTCCTCATGCCCGTCACCGGCCACTGGCGGGTCACTTGGACGGGGGGCGAGGCGGTGCTGGCCCCCGGCGACACCATGAGCGTGCCCGAGACCGTCGATCACGCGGCGGTGCCCGCCATGTCGGGCGAGGCGGCGCTCTACCACATCGTCGGCACCGACGATCCCGCCGGACCGACCTGGAACGGTTGAAATCTGCCGAGGGGTGGAACGGCCCCGGGTGCGACATATCTGACGGGTCTCTCACACAAGGAGACCCGCCATGCCCGCCCTCTTCTTCGGTTCCATCGGCACCCTCGCCGAGACCTCCCGCATCCAGCTCGACTGCTTCAACGAAGCCTTCAAGGAGGCCGGTCTCGACTGGCACTGGTCCGAGGACGACTACCGCGTCATGCTCGGCGACGCGGGCGGCGCGAGCCGCATCGCGCGCCATGCCGAGACGCGCGGCGAGATCGTCGACGCCGATGCCATCCATGCCCGTAAGAGCGCGCTGTTCCAGCACCGCCTCGCCCACGGCATCCCCCTGCGCCCCGGCGTCGAGGAGACGATGAAGGCTGCGCGCGACAAGGGGTGGCAGCTCGCCTTCGTCACCACCACCTCCCGCGAGAACGTAGAGGCCATCCTGAAGGCGACCGGCCTGAAGGCCGAGGCGTTCGACCTCGTGACGGATGCCGGACAGGTCGAGCGGACCAAGCCCGACCCCCAGGCCTACGAGATCGCCCTGTCGCGGCTCGGCCTCGCCGCCGGCGATGCCGTCGCGGTAGAGGACAATCCCGACGGGGCCAGGGCCGCCCGCGCCGCCGGGATCGACTGCATCGCCTTCCCCGGCGCCATGCACGACGCCGGCGCCTTCCTCGACGCGCGCACGGTCACCGACCGGCTCGACCCCGAGGTGGCGATGGCGGCCTGAGCCGCGTGACGGGGCAGGAAATGCGCGACACCGCGCGCGTTTCCTGCCAGAACGGGTCCGCACGATCCGTATCGCCAGCGAGAGGCCCCGTCGATGACCGTCCTGACCACCCATGTCGGCTCCCTGCCCCGGACGCAGGACGTCGTCGATTTCATCTTCGCCCGCGAGCACGGCAAGGACTACGATCCCGGCGCGTTCGATGCCGCCATGACGTCGGCCGTGGCCGAGACGGTGCGGCGGCAGAAGGAGGCGGGCGTCGATATCGTCAGCGACGGCGAGACCTCGAAGATCAGCTACGCGACCTACGTGAAGGACCGCTACACCGGCTTCGACGGGGACAGCCCGCGCAACGCCCCGGCGGACCTCAAGCGGTTCCCCGGCTTCCTCAAGCGCCTCGCCGACGATGGCGGCACACCGCAATACGCGCGCCCCATGTGCGTGGGCGAGGTGCGGTCGAAGGGTCAGGGCGAGCTGGAGAAGGACATCGCCAACCTCAGGGCGGCGATGGAGAGCCACGGCATCGAGCGCGGCTTCATGAACGCCGCCTCGCCCGGCGTCATCTCGCTGTTCCTCCAGAACGACCACTACCCCACGCGCGACGCCTATCTCGCCGCGCTGGCCGATGCGATGAAGGCGGAATACGAGACCATCGTCGCCTCCGGCCTCGACCTCCAGCTCGACTGCCCGGACCTGGCGCTGTCGCGGCACATGCTGTTCAACGACCTCTCCGACGAGGATTTCCTGAAGATCGCGGCCAGCCATGTCGAGGCGCTGAACCACGCGCTATCCGACGTACCCGAGGAGAAGGTGCGCATCCATATCTGCTGGGGCAACTACGAAGGTCCGCATGTCTGCGACATCCCCATGGCGACGATGTTCGACACGCTGATGGGCGCCAAGGCGCGCTACGTCCTGTTCGAGACCTCGAACCCGCGCCACGGCCACGAATGGACCGTCTTCCGCGACCGCAGGGGCGATATCCCGGATACCAAGGTACTGGTGCCCGGCGTGGTGGACACGACGACCAACTTCGTCGAGCATCCCGACCTCGTGGCCCAGCGCATCGCGCGCTTCACCGATATCGTGGGCGAGGAGCGGGTCATCGCCGGCTCCGATTGCGGCTTCGGCACCTTCGCGGGCTTCGGCGCGGTGGACCCGGATATCGCCTACGCGAAGCTCGGCGCGCTGGCCGAGGGGGCGAAGCGGGCGGGCTGACCGCGCGGGGACCGGCGTTCGGCCCCCCACCGCGAATCAGGACCGCCGTACCGGGAACCGCCCCTGCGGCGGAACGGCGGTCTTTCCTGCGCCCCGGGGCGGCGGAATCGCTGGAACCGGGCGGTTCCGCCTCCGATATGCGACCTCATGACACTGATAGACATCATGGAACGCTTCGGGGACGCCGAGACCATGGCGCTCGCGGGGCTTGCGGTCGGGGCGGCGTTCGGGTTCGCGGCGCAGGCATCGGCCTTCTGCCTCCGGGCGGCGACGGTCGAGCTTGGCCGGGGCGCGGGCGGGTCGCGGCTCGCCGTCTGGCTGCTCGCGGCGGCGGCGGCGGTGCTGGGCACGCAGATGCTGGCGCTCGGCGGCCATGCGGATCTCTCGATGTCGCGCTATCTCGACCAGGGCGGCTCGCTGTCGGGCGCGCTGCTGGGCGGAGCGCTGTTCGGGGCGGGCATGATCCTGTCGCGGGGCTGCTCCGGGCGGCTGCTGATCCTGTCGGGCACGGGCAACCTGCGCGCGGTCTTCGCGGTCGTCGTCTTCGCGCTGACGGCATGGCTCGCCTATGGCGGGGCGCTGGTGCCGGTGCGCGAGGCCATCACCGGCCTGTGGCAAAGCCCGGTCGGCGCGGCGGAGGCGACGGGGCTGCTGGGCCTCGGCATGTATGGCGGCGTCGCCATCGGCGCGGTGCTGCTGGCCGTGGCCGTGGCGGTCGCCATCCGCACCCGCGCGGGCTGGCTGGCGGGCATCGCCGCGCTGGCCACGGGCGGGGCCATCGTCGCGGGCTGGTGGGCCACCTCCTCGGTCGCGGCCCTGTCCTTCGACCCGATGGACGTGGAGAGCGTCACCTTCTCGCGCCCCTTCGTCTTTCTCGTGGAAGGGTTCGCCGGGGCCGCGCCGCTCCTGAGCTTCGGCACGGCGATGATCGGCGGCGTGCTGGTCGGCGCGTTCCTCTCGGCCCTCCTGCGCCGCGAGGTGCGGGTGCAGGGCTTCGCGAGCGTGCGGGACGTGCCGCGCTACGCCCTGGGCGCGGTGCTGATGGGCATCGGCGCGGTGGCGGCGGGGGGCTGCGCGACCGGCGCACTGACCGGCGCGACCACCTTCGCCGTCGCGCCCCTGCTGGCGCTGGCGGGCATCGCGGGCGGGGCGATGGTCACGGACCGGCTGATCGACCGCGCCCCCGCCCCGCGCCTGTCGCCCGCGGCGGCCTGACCCGCATTCCGGCGCGTCAGGTTCGCAGCGCCGGCAGCCCCACCCCCGTCGCTTCGAACCCGCCATCGGCGGCGATGACCTGTCCGGTGACGTAGCTCGCCTCCGGGGAGCACAGGAACGCGATGACCCGCGCGATCTCGTCCTCCGAGCCGTAGCGGTTCAGGGGGATGGCGTCATGGTAGGCGTCGACGATCTCCTGCGTATGCACCGCCATGGCCAGCTTCGTGCGCACCGGGCCGGGACAGACGCAGTTCGCGCGGATGCCGTATTCGCCCAGTTCCGCCGCCTGCTGCTTCGTCAGCTGGATCACCGCCGCCTTGGAGGTGCCGTAGGCGATGCGCAGGGTCGAGGCGCGCAGGCCCGAGATGGAGGCGATGTTGACGAGGCATCCCCGCGTCGCCTTCAGCGCGGGCGTCGCGGCCTGGGAAACGAGGAACGTCCCATCGAGGTTGGTCGCCATCACCGCGCGCCAGCGGGCGAAGTCGGTCTCCTCCACGGGGCCGAAATCGGCGACGCCCGCATTGTTCACCACCGCGTCGAGGCGGCCGAAGGCCTCGACCGTCTCCGCCACCATGCGCGCGGCGGCATCCGGATCGGCAATATCGGCGATGATGGCGCGGGCGCCGTCGAGCGGCGCGGCGGCCTCGGTAAGCGCTTCTTCATCCCGGTCGACCATGGCCACCCGCCAGCCGCGCTCCAGCAGGAGCCGCGTCGTCGCGAGGCCGATGCCCCGGGCCGCGCCGGTGACGAGGGCGGTGCTGGTGGTCATGGGTGGTCTCCCTGAAAATCCCCTGCTCCCGGCGTAAGACCGGGAGCCTCGACGGGACGCGCTGCTCCGCGAGGTCCCCGGTCTGCGCCGGGGACGGGGGAAATGATGGCTACTTCCGCAATTCCGCATGCAGCGCCCGGCCCCGCCTCACGCCATCGCGCGCGCCGACCCGCTCCAGCCATGCGGCGACGTTCGGGAATGCCGCGATGTCGATCCGCTGCTTCTCGTGGCAGGACACCCACCCCCACAGCGCGATATCGGCGATGGAGTACGGCCCGGCGACGTGGTCCCGATCCGCGAGCCGCCGGTCGAGGACGCCGTAGAGCCGCTTCGTCTCGTCCTGGTACCGCTTTTTCGCGAAGGGAATGTCCTCGGGCGCGGCGTGCAGGAAGTAATGCGTCTGCCCCGCCATCGGGCCGACGCCGCCCATCTGCCACATGAGCCACTGGTCCACCTCGACCCGCTCGCGCTCCGTCCCGCCGCAGAAGCGGCCGTGCTTGCGGGCCAGATATTGCAGGATGGCCCCGGACTCGAAGATCGAGATCGGCTCCCCGTCCGGGCCGTCGTGGTCCACGATGGCGGGCATCCGGTTGTTGGGGGCGATCTTCAGGAAGGCGGGATCGAACTGCTCGCCCGCCCCGATATTCACCAGATGCGTGGTGTAGGGCACCCCCAGCTCTTCGAGCATGATGGATACCTTCCAGCCGTTCGGCGTGGGCCAGTAGTACAGGTCGATCATCGCGCACTCCCCTGTTGTCGAAAGCGTTCAGGTAGCGGCATTGCCCTCGGCGGCAACCGGGCGACGGCCCCTGCGGCGCAGGAACCACGGCATCCGCGACCAGCGCGGCTCCAGATCCTCGGGCACGCCTTCCTCCCGCAGCACCGGAATCGCCCAGCGGGGCCGGTCGCGCAGGATGGCGGCGTAGAGGGCGAGCGTGCCGGGGCGGTTGTAGACGCCCCAGTGGCAGGCCCGGCGCGGCTCGCCGCCGATGACGGCCCCGCGCTCGGCCAGCCAGGCACGGGTCTCGGGATGGTCGATCTGGAGGTCGAGCCAGCTCCTGCGCCCCGCGCCGATGCCGCTCGCCCCGATGCCGATCTTGCGGCGCAGCGGCAGGCGGGGGGCGAAATGCTCAAGCAGGGCATCGAACACGTCGTTCTCCCGCGCGAGCATGGCGTAGACGCACGGACCGCCCCCCCGCCGCACGCCGCGCATGGTGGCCAGTGTCGCCCGGGCGACGACGGCCAGCTCGGCCGGGCCGAGCATGATGGCCCGGCCCATCGCGTTCAGCAGGTCGTGCCGCCGCCGCTGCGCCGCCAGCCGCATGGCACAGAGCACCACCCGCGCGCCGAGGCTGTGGGCGACGAAGTCGATGGGCCGTCCGGGATGCACCCGCGCGACCAGCTCGACGGTGCGCAGGAGCGCCCGCCCCGCACGCTCCGCATTCGCATAGGCCGCGCAGAAGCGCCCGAACCGCGCCCGGGGCCGCGCCGACCAGCCGAAGGCGATGCACAGACCCTCGTGTCCCTCGACGTCCTCCGGCGTGAAGCCCAGACCGCGCGGCCAGCTCTCGGTCTTTTGCCAGCGGTCGGCGCGCGGGCGCACGGGATCGAAGGCGAAGAGCGTCTCGTGGGGGTTGGCGAGCGGGGCGGCATGGGGGTCGTAGCGGTAGCCGTGGATCAGGATGACGACGGGCGCGCGCGGCGCGAGGGCGGGGGCCGCCTCCCGGATCGCCGCGCAGGTCAGCGCGGGCGCGTCCTCCCGCCGTTCCGGGTCGTGCAGCCGCGCGGTCGCGCCGCTCGCCGATATCCGCAGCATCGCCATGGACCGTCCCTCCCGTCTCCCTCGTACGCCGCGCTTTCACAACGCGGAACCGCGACATCCGGATGACGCGCTCACGACAAGATCATCACGGGTGAGCGCGCCTTTTCCGTCGGGCGCAGGATACCGGATGCGCGTGATGGAAGGCTTAAGCGGCGGAACGGGGGGCTTCGGCCTACTCCGCCGCGATTCCCGATGCCCCGTCCGCGTCGGGCCACAGCCGGTCCATCGGCACCGACCGCCCGTCCCCCTGCACCAGGCGCACGTGATGGCGGCGCAGGGCGCGGGGATGGTCGGCCCCGCAGGCATGGGCGATGAGGTTCACGCCGTACGCCATCTTCTTCACGAAATTGGCCACCCGCACCGACTTGACCGCCGGGTCCAGACCCTTCTGGAGCCGCCGGTCATGGGTCGTGATCCCGGTCGGGCAGGTGTTCTTGTTGCATTTCAGCGACTGGATGCAGCCCAGCGCGAACATGAAGCCCCGCGCCGTGTTCACGAAATCCGCCCCCGCGCAATAGGCCCAGGCCACCTCCGCCGGGGTGACGAGCTTGCCCGACGCGATGACCTTCACCCGGTCCCGCAGGCCGGTGCGGACCAGCGTGTCGACCACGATGGGCAGCGCCTCGCGCACCGTCAGGCCGCAATTATCGAGGAGCGGCATGGGCGCGGCCCCCGTGCCGCCGTCGCCGCCGTCGACGGTGATGAAATCGGGGGCCGAGGCGGGGCCGCGCCGGGCGATCTCGGCGCACAGGGCGTCGAACCACCGCTCGTCGCTCACCACCGTCTTGATGCCCGTCGGCTTGCCCGTGATCCGGCGCACCCGTTCGATGGCGTCCAGCAGGGCCGCGTTGTCGGGGATGTCCGGGTGGCGGTTGGGCGAGATGGAATCCTTCCCCTCCGGGATGCCGCGCACCGCCGCGATCTCCCCGGTGATCTTCGCGCCGGGCAGCAGGCCGCCCTTGCCGGGCTTGGCCCCCTGGCTCAGCTTGATCTCGATCATGCGCACCGATCCGTGCCCCGCGACGTCGCGCAGCTTTTCCTCGTCCAGCGCGCCGTCCCCGGTCCGCACCCCGTATTTCGCCGTCCCGATCTGGAAGACGATGTCGCAGCCGCCGTCCAGATGATGCTCCGACAGGCCGCCCTCGCCCGTGTTGAGCCAGCATCCGGCCAGCTTCGCCCCGCGGCTGAGCGCGCGGATGGCCGGGGCCGACAGGGAGCCGTAGCTCATGGCCGAGATGTTGACGAGGGAGCGGGCCTCGTAGGGCGTGGCGCATCCCGCGCCGATGACGAGGGCCGGGGCGGTGGTGTCGTGCTCGTCCATCACCGGATAGGGCGCGTTGACGAAGATGGGCGTGCCCGGCGGGGTCAGGCTACGCGTCGAGCCGAAGGCGGCCGTGTTGTCCTCCCCGTGCGCCGACTTCTTGATCCACTCGCGCTCGGCCCGGTTGAAGGGCAGCTCCTCGCGGTCCATGGCGAAGAAATACTGCCGGAAGAACTCGCCCAGCGTCTGGAACAGGTACCGGAAGCGCCCGATGACGGGATAGTTCCGCCGCACGGCGTCCTTCGTCTGGGTGACGTCCACGACGAACAGGACGACCGCCGCCAGCAGGACGAGGCCGAGAAGGAAGAGCAGGATGTTCGACAGCAGGATGACACCGTCGAGCATGGGGAACATGTCGGGCATGGGGGCGGGGCTTTCATGGGACGGCGGGACCGGATGAGATAGCGCGGGGCGGTCGTATGGCTATTGAAAGAGCCGGACAGCTGCAACGGCTCAAGTTCACCGCTCTTGTCTGTCGATCTCCGAATATCCTGTAAAATCCATGAGGTTTAAGCGTGGGGTTCTGCCAGACGGAACCCGCCGATTTTCGGTAGCGCTTTACTCTCCGTCAAAATCGGTTGATGAAACCCCTCTTGATCCGTACGGCAGAATACCGTACATCAAGGACATGGAGGACTTTTCGATGGCTCTACCTGCCCGTTCGGAACGCATCGAGGCCCGCATAGCGCCTGAAGTACTCGCCACCGTGCGCCGGGCCGCCGAGATGGAAGGTCGCTCGTTGAGCGATTTTGTCGTCGCTGCTGCCGAACAGGCGGCGCGGCGCACGATCGAAGATCTCCAGATCGTGCGCCTGTCCGCCGCCGATCAGCTCCGGTTCGTCGAGGCTTTGCTCGACGACGATGCGGCACCGGCCCCGGCCATGACGCGCGCCGCCGAGAACCACGAACGCCTGTTCGGGAAACCGTGAGCCGACCTCGATTTCGGATTGCACAACTCGGCAAGGAAGACCGTTCCGGCTTTCAAAGCGATAGTGAGCCTCTGGACCGTTATTTCCGCACCCAAGTCGGCCAGGATATCCGCAGGCGGGTCGCGGCCTGCTACATCGCGATCCATACCGCATCGAATACCGTCGCGGGCTACTACACGCTGTCCGCCGCAGATATCCCTGTAACAGACGCGCCGGAGGACATGACCAAGCGGCTTCCCCGCTATCCGACGATCCCGGCGGCGCGGCTCGGACGCTTGGCCGTCGACAAGCAGTTTCGCGGGATGGGACTTGGCGGAGCGCTTCTGTACGATGCCGTGCAGCGTGTCGGGCGATCCGAAGTCGCCATGCACGCCATGATCGTCGAGGCGAAGGACGATGCCGCCGAGGCATTCTATCGGCATCACGGCTTCGCCCTCTACGGCTCAGCGCCCGGTCTGCTGATCGCACCCCTTAAGCGGCTGCTCAAGGACGGAGAATAGGGGGATTGGCGTGGGTTTTCGATAGCCCGACAACAAATTGCCCCAGACCCTCAAGCCTGAACACCCCACTCTACAAATCACTGTGCCGATCCTTCAGCGGCGAAATCCCGAACCGTTCGCGGTACACCTTCGTGAAATGCGAGTGCGAGCCGAAGCCCGTCGCCGCCGCCACGTCGATGATCTTGGCGGGGGTGCCGTGCAGGAGGGCGCGGGCGTGGCGCAGGCGCATGTCGCGGTAGAAGTCGGTCGGCGTCTCGCCGGTATGCTGGCGGAACAGGCGGTGGAGCTGGCGGCGGGTGAGGCCGATGGTCTCGGACAGGTCGATCATCGAGACGGGCTGGTCGAGGTTCTCCTCCATCGTCAGGATCGCCTTCGCCAGCGGGGCCGAGCGGGCCTTCGCCTTGTAGAGCGAGGCGCTGGCCTGGCGGTCGACGGTCGAGCGCACGCGCTCGACCTGCATCATCTCGGCGGTCTTCGAGGCGATGCGCCCGCCGAGGTCGTCGTCGATGATCCGCAGCATCATGTCGATGGTCGCCGCCCCGCCCGAACAGGTCAGCCGGTCGCGGTCGATGCAGAAGAGCTGGTCCGTCACCTCGATATCCGGGAAGGTCTCGCGGAAGACCGCCGCGTCGTACCAGTGCAGCGCGCAGCGGTAGCCGCCCATCAGCCCCGCCTCGGCGAGGACGTAGCTGCCCGCCGAGATGCCCCCGAGCGGCACCCCCCGGCTGGCCAGGCGGCGCAGCCAGCCCTGCACCGTGGGATGGTGGGCGATGCCGGACGGGAACTCGCTGCCCGCGCAGACGAAGAGCATCGACGGCTCCCCCTCCCCGACCTCGCCGCCGACCTGGATGTCGAGCCGGTTCGACGCCGCCACGATGCCGCCGCCCAGGGCGTAGGTGCGGTAGCGGTAGCGCTCGCGATCCGCGTAGCCGTTGGCGTGGCGCAGGGCGTCGAGGGCCGAGGAGAGGCAGACGAGCGGGAACCCGGGCACGAGCAGGAACCCGATCTCGACCGTCCCCTCCCGCTCCAGCATGGCGCATCCCTTCCCGCGATATGCGCCCCATCCTACGAGGCGGCGGAACCCGCGCAAACCCCTTTCCGACAGAAGATTGCCGATATCTGGGGTATCGTGGAACCCCACGCCTAGCCCGATGTTCCCGCACGTCTTTTTGGCACGAAAACGCTTGACTTCGCGGGCGGGAGCGGCGATTGAGCGCCCCATCGGCGCGCATGGCGGGCCACCCTCTTTCACGCAAGCATGGAAGACGCATGAAAACCTTTACGGCAACCCCGTCCAATATCGAGAAGGAATGGGTCGTGATCGACGCCTCGGGCATCGTCCTCGGCCGCCTCGCCTCGGTCGTCGCGGCCCGCCTGCGCGGCAAGCACAAGCCGACCTTCACCCCTCACATGGATTGCGGCGACAACATCGTCGTCATCAATGCCGAGAAGGTGAAGCTGACCGGCAACAAGCGCACCGACAAGAAATACTACTGGCATACCGGCCACCCGGGCGGCATCAAGCACCGCACCGCCGATCAACTGCTCGACGGCAAGTACCCCGAGCGCGTGATCGAGGCCGCCGTGCGCCGCATGATGCCGGGCGGTCCCCTGACCCGCAAGCAGCTCAAGAACCTGCGCGTCTACGCGGGCGAGGCCCACGAGCAGGAGGCGCAGCAGCCCCGCACCCTCGACCTCGCAGCCGCGAATATCAAGAATGCACGGAGCTGATCCCGATGGCCGATGAAATCAAATCCCTCAGCGACCTGAAATCCGCCGTCGGCACCGAGGCGGCCGATAGCGGCGACACCATCACGCTGGAGCGCAGCGAGGAAGCCCCCGTCTACGAGCAGAAGCGCGACGAGCACGGCCGCTCCTACGCCACCGGCAAGCGCAAGGACGCCATCGCGCGCGTCTGGGTCAAGCCCGGCAAGGGCACCATCACGGTGAACGGCAAGGAGCTGTCGAAGTACTTCGCCCGCCCCGTGCTCCAGATGGTGATCGGTCAGCCCTTCACCGTCGCGGGCGTCACGGGCCAGTTCGACGTGGTCGCCACCGTCAAGGGCGGCGGTCTCTCGGGACAGGCCGGGGCCGTGAAGCACGGCATCTCGAAGGCCCTCGCCTTCTACGATCCGGAGGTGCGCCCCGCCTTGAAGAAGGCCGGCTTCCTGACCCGCGACCCGCGCGTCGTGGAGCGCAAGAAGTACGGCAAGGCCAAGGCGCGCAAGAGCTTCCAGTTCTCCAAGCGCTGATCGGCCTTCCCTGTCGAACGCACCGGAAACCGCTCCTTCGGGGGCGGTTTTTCTGCATGCGGGGGTGGCGAAGGCGCGGTACGGTCCGGCGCATTCCCGCTGTCCGGAGGTTTCCATGACCGCCCCTCCCTGGCCCCCCGCCGTCACCCTGCGCGGTGCCCATGCCGCGCTCGAACCGCTCTCCCAAAGCCACGCGCCGGACCTGGCCGCCGCCTCGGCGGAGGGCGACCTGTCGACGCTGTGGTACACGAGCGTTCCCGCGCCCGACGCCGTCCCGGGCGAGATCGCGCGCCGGCTGGCCCTGCGCGAGGCCGGCTCGATGCTGCCCTTCGCGGTGCTGGACGCGGACGGGCGCGCGGTGGGGATGACGACCTACATGAACATCGACGCGGCCAACCGGCGCGTGGAGATCGGCTCGACCTGGATCGCCCAGAGCGTCCAGCGCGGGCCGCTGAACACCGAATGCAAGCTCATGCTGCTGCGCCACGCCTTCGACGGGCTGGACTGCATCGCGGTGGAATTTCGCACCCATCGCCTGAACCACCAGAGCCGCCGCGCCATCGAGCGCCTCGGCGCGACGCTGGACGGCATCCTGCGCGCGCATTCGGTCATGGCGAACGGGACGATCCGCGATACGGCGGTCTATTCCATCACCGCCCCCGAATGGCCGACCGTCCGGGCGCATCTGGAATGGCAGCTCTCCAGGCCGCGCTAGAGCGAAACGCGATCAGGTTGAGCCACAGAGCGTCAGGAAATGCGCACGTCTTGGCGCAATTCCTGACCCGACTTGATCGCGTTTCACTCTAGGACGATCCGGCCGCGGCCAACCCCCGGTCCAGGTCGGCGATCAGGTCGTCCGGCGCCTCCAGCCCGACCGACAGGCGGATCAGGCCCGGCGTGATCCCGAGGGACAGGCGGTCCTCCTCCGTCATGCGCTGGTGCGTGGTGGTGGTGGGATGGGTGGCGATGGTCTTCGCGTCGCCGAGATTGTTGGAGATCTTCGCGATCTCCAGCGCGTCGAGGAAGGCGAAGGCCGCCTCCTTGTCCGCCAGCTCGAAGGACACCATCGTCCCGCCCCGCGTCATCTGGCCCATCGCGAGCGCGTGCTGGGGATGATCCGCGAGGCCGGGATAGAGCGTCCGGCGCACCGCCCCGTGCCCGGACAGATGCGCCGCGATGGCCTCCGCGCTCCGCGCCTGGGCGTCGCAGCGCAGGTGCAGGGTCTCCAGGCCCTTGAGCATGACCCAGGCGTTGAAGGGCGAGAGCGCGCCGCCCGTATGCTTCATGTATTCCAGCACCGGCCCGCGGACGATCTCCGCCGAGCCGAGCAGCGCGCCGCCCAGGCAGCGCCCCTGCCCGTCGATATGCTTGGTGGTCGAGTACATCACCAGATCGGCCCCCAGTTCCAGCGGGCGCTGGAAGCAGGGGGTCGCGAAGACGTTGTCCACCACCAGCCGCGCCCCGGCCGCGTGGGCGATCCCGGCGACGGCGGCGATGTCGATGATCTCCAGCGTCGGGTTGGAGGGCGATTCGAGGAAGCAGAGCTTCGTGTTCCCCCGCATCGCCGCGCGCCACTGGTCGAGGTCGGTCCCGTCCACCAGCGTCGTCTCGACCCCGAAGCGGGGCAGCAGGGTGTCGACGATGTAGTGGCACGACCCGAACAGCGCCCGCGCGGCGACCGCATGGTCCCCCGCCGCGAGCTGCGAGAACATCGCCGCGTTCACCGCCGCCATGCCCGACGCGGTGGCGAAGCACGCCTCGGCCCCTTCCAGCGAGGCGAGGCGATCCTCGAACATCCCGACGGTGGGGTTGCCGTAGCGCGCGTAGACGTAGCCGGGGTCCGACCCGTCGAAGCGCGCCTCGGCCTGCGCGGCGCTGTCGTAGGCGAACCCCTGCGTCAGGTAGAGCGCCTCGGACATCTCGCCGAAAGCCCGGCGGTCGGTGCCGTCGTGGATCATGCGGGTGCGGGGGTCGAGCGGTCGGGTCACGAAGACGTCCTCCTCTTTAGCGGTGTTGATTCGGGCACGATGCCCGCGCAGCCCGCAATCCGGTGACAAATCGCTGCGCCTGCCCTGTTAGGAGGACGGGGCGGAAGAGGTCAAGGATTATCGCCGCCCTCGCCGCATGCCCCGCCTGCCGTAATGTTTTCTACACCAAGCTGTGGCTGTCTCCCCTGAAAGGACGAAAGAGGCGACACCCCGATGTTCAAGGCTTTCCGAAGGCCCGCGCCGGTCCTCACCGACGACCCCGCGCCCGCGCCACCCCCGCCGCCGGCACCCGAACCCGTCGCGCCGCCGGTGGATGCCGCGCAGCTTCAGGCGCTGACGACGGGGGCGTCGCGGCTGGGCTACGAGATCGTCGATGTCGCGGGGTTCCTCGACGGCCTGAAGGAGCGCTCCCGGGCGCAGATCGACATCCTGCACAACGCCCAGGCCACCGCCGAGGACGTGGTCGCCTCCACCGAAGCCGCCTCGACGGTCTCGGCCGAGGCGAAGGACGCGGCGGAGGAGGCGCGCGCCCTGACGGACCGCTCCATCGAGACGGTGCGCCAGTCCGCCGGGCGCTCCACCGACGTGGCGGAATGGGTGTCGTCCCTGTCCGAGAAGGTCGACACGCTGACGGCGTCTCTCGGCGAGGTGGACAGCAACAACAAGCTCGTCGGCGAGATCGCGACGCAGGTGAAGCTTCTGTCCATCAACGCCCGGATCGAGGCGAGCCGCAGCGGCGACGCGGGCAAGGGCTTCGCCATCATCGCACAGGAGGTGCACGACATGGCCACCCGCACCAACCGGGTGGCCGACCACATCCGCCGGAGCGTCGCCGCGCTGAACGAGGCGGTCGCCCATCTGGCGGGCGAGGCGGGCACCATGCGCGACAAGGCGGACAGGGTGATCGAGGACAGCGAGGCGACCCATGCGGCCCTCGGCGAGATCGCCGAGCGCATCGGCGGCGTCCACTCGAAATCCCTCGACATGGAGGCGGAGACAAACCGCGCGCGCGAGGCGACGGCCAGCTTCGCCCCCGCCTTCCGCGACGTGCGCGACAGCATCGGCGGCACGTCGGACCGGATCGCGGACGTGACGAAGCGCACGCATACCCTGATCGACACCAGCGAGATCATCGTGCGCGGCACCGTCCTCCTCGGCGGGGCGAGCGACGATTGCGCCTTCATCGAGCGGGTGCAGGACGATGCCGCCGCGCTTTCGGACCTGCTGGGCAGGGCGGTGGCGGAAGGGCGGATCAGGATGGAGGCGCTCTTCTCCCGCACCTACACGCCCATCCCGGACACCCGGCCCGAGCAGGTCATGGCCCCCTTCACCGCCCTGACGGACGACCTGTTCCCGAAGGTGCAGGAGGCCGCGCTGGCGCATTCGGACAAGGTGGTCTTCTGCGCGGGCGTCAACCTCGACGGCTACCTGCCGACGCATAACCGCAAGTTCGCGCAGCCCCAGGGCCGGGACGAGGCGTGGAACACCGCCAACTGCCGCAACCGGCGCATCTTCGACGACCGGGTGGGCCTGAAGGCGGGGCGCAATACCGAGCCGTTCCTGTTGCAGGTCTATCGCCGCGACATGGGCGGCGGGACGTTCAAGCTGATGAAGGACGTCTCGGCCCCGATCACGGTGAACGGCCGCCACTGGGGCGGCCTGCGCCTCGCCTACGACGGCTGAACCGCCCTTTTCTTATCGTGCGAGGGCGGGTAGACGGTCGCATGTATGGACGGATGCGCCCTAAGCCCCTCCTCGCGGAATAGCGCGCCGACCGTCGAGGTCCCCGGTCGAGCCGGGGACGGGGGATATGCGGAGGCGGGCACGATGCCGATCTACAAGATACTCGATGCCGCGCTCTGGGCGCGGATGCAGGCGGACGGGCGGCTCGACGGCGCGCCGGTCGACCTGGCCGACGGGTTCATCCATTTCTCCACCGCCGATCAGGTCCGCGAGACGGCGGCGAAGCACTTCGCGGGGCAGGACGGGCTGATCCTGCTGGCCGTCGACGCCGACGCCCTGGGCGAGGCGCTGAAATGGGAGACGTCGCGCGGCGGCGCGCTCTTTCCGCATCTCTACCGCCCGCTCGCGCTCGACGAGGTGCTGTGGTCGAAGCCGATGCCCCTGCAGGCCGACGGCACGCACGGGATCGAGACGTGAGCCTCGTCCAGCGTCTCGGCCTCGCCGCCCTGCACCGCATGGACCCGGAGACGGCGCACGGCCTCGCCCTGCGCGCGCTCCGCGCCGGATTGGTGCCGCGCTGGACGGGGCCGGTGCCCGCGGTCCTGCGCGGCAAGCCGCTGGGGTTCGATCTGGCGCATCCGGTCGGGGTCGCCGCCGGGTTCGACAAGAATGCCGAAGCGGTCGCGCCGCTGCTGGATGCGGGCTTCTCCTTCGTCGAGGTCGGCGCGGTGACGCCGGAGCCGCAGCCGGGCAACCCCCGCCCGCGCCTGTTCCGCCTGCCCGAGGACCGCGCGGCGATCAACCGCTACGGCTTCAACAACGACGGGATGGAGGCGGTCCACGGGCGGCTGTCGGCACCGCGCCGGGGGGGCGTGGTCGGCCTCAATCTGGGGGCGAACAAGGATTCGGCGGATCGGGCGGGCGATTACGGCCGCGTGCTGGCCCGGCTCGGCCCGCTGGTCGATTTCGCCACCGTCAACGTCTCCTCCCCCAACACCGCCGGCCTGCGCGACATGCAGGCCCGCGAGGCGCTGGAGGAGGTGCTGTCCCGGACGATGGCGGTGCGGGACGAGACGGTGCCGGACGTGAAGCTGCTGCTGAAGATCGCCCCCGATCTCACCGACGCGCAGGTCGAGGACGTGGCCGAGGTCGCGCTGGCGAGCGGGATCGACGGGCTCGTCGCCACCAACACCACCCTGTCGCGCGAGGGCCTGCGCGGGGCGGCGCGGAGCGAGGCGGGGGGCCTGTCCGGCGTGCCGCTCATGGCGCGCTCGACCGGGGTTCTCGCCCGCCTCGCCGCCCGCACCGAGGGGCGGCTGACGCTGGTCGGCGTGGGCGGGGTCGCGAGCGGGGCCGATGCCTACGCCAAGATCCGCGCGGGCGCGTCGCTGGTGCAGCTCTACACGGCGCTGGCCTATGACGGCCCCGGCCTCGTGCGCACCATCGCGGCGGATCTCGCCCGCCTGCTGGAGCGCGACGGGTTCGAGCGGCTCGATCAGGCCGTCGGGGCCGATATCCCGCGCTCCACCCCCGGATAGGCGAGCAGCATCGTCGCCGCGCGCAGCGCGAACATGGCGTGCACGGCGGCCCAGATGCCATGATTGCCGAAGCTTTCGGCCAGCCACACGCTGAGCGGAAAGAAGACGAGCGCCGACAGGATCATCGCGTTGCGCATCGCCGCGCTCGCCGTCGCGCCGACGAAGATGCCGTCGAGCTGGAAGGCCGCGAACCCCGCCGCCGGGGAGAAGGCGGCCCAGCCGACATACAGCATCGCCGCCGCCCGCACCTCGGGCAGGTCGGTCAGCACGGCGACGAGCGGCCCGCTCAGGGCGTAGAACAGCACCGACAGCGCCAGCGCCAGCCCACCCGCCCAAAGGCTCGACAGGAGGGCCGCGCGGCGGAAGGCGGCCCGGTCGCCCGCGCCCTTGGCCTGGCCCACCAGCGTCTCGGCCGCCATGGCGAAGCCGTCCAGTCCGTAGGCAGAGACGGCGAGGAACTGCCACAGCACCACGTTGACCGCGAGCGTCAGGTCGCCCGCCTGCGCGCCGAGCCGCGTGATCCAGGCGAACGACAGCGTGAGCAGCACCGTGCGGATGAAGATGTCGCGGTTCAGCGCCATGACACGCAGCAGTTCGTCCCGCCTGAGAAGGCGCGCCCGGTCGGGCCGCCACGCCGCATCCAGCCGCCGCCCCTGCGCCCGGGCGAGCCACAGGCCGTAGGCCAGCCCCGTCCCGCTCGCCAGCACGGTCGCCAGCGCCACTCCCGCCAGCCCCCAGCCGAGCCACAGGCCGAACAGGAGGCTGAGCGCGATGTTCGAGAGGGTCGTGACGAGCTGATGCTGGAACACGCGGCGCGTCATCTCCTGCCCCGTGAACCAGCCGAGGACGGCGTAGTTGGCCAGCTCGAACGGCGCGCCCCAGATACGGATGTCGAAATATCGCGCCGCCGCCGCCTGCGCCTCCGCGCCCCCCTCGAAGAAGCGCTGCGAGGCGGCGAGGATGGGCATCTGGAGCGCGACGAGCGCGGCGGCGATGGCGAGGGCGATGAGAAGGGTGCGCGCGAGGGTGTCGAGCACCCGGCGCGCATCCCCCGCGCCCAGCGCCTGCGCCGTCAGGCCGGAACAGCCCATCTGGAGGAAGTTGAACGCCATGAACACGATGGAGAAGATCGCTGCCCCGATCCCCACGCCGCTCAGCGCGCCTTGCGTGCCGACGTTCCCGATGATGGCCGTATCCACCGCCCCCTGAAGCGGGACGGTCGCGTTCGAGAGGACGACGGGCAGCGCGATGGCGAGAATGCGCGGGCCGGTGATGGTGTCGGCGCGGATCATGGGTGGGGGCATCGCAACGCGCTTCCGCCCCGGCCCCGAGCCGGGGCCTCTTCGGGCAGGGTGCCCCGCATCGACAGGCCCCGCATCGGGTGCGGGGCAGAGCGGTCGATCGTCACCCCGCCGCCCCCAGCAGGAAGTTCCCGTGCGCCGCCGCGATGAGCTTGCCGCGCGCGTCCTGCCACGCCTCGATGCGCACGTTCGCCACCCGCCGTCCCCGGCGCTGGACGATGGCGCGGGCGTAGGTGTCGCGCGGCTTGCCGGAGCGCAGGTAGTCGAAGGTGATGTCGATGGGCCGGGGCATCGCGGGCGCGTAGTCGTCGGGCAGTTCGCCCCGCGCCGCATCGGCCAGCGCGGTATCCGACAGGAGCTGCGCCACGCCCGTGATCTCCAGGAACGCCCCCGTCGCCCCGCCGTGCAGGGCGGGCAGCAGCGGGTTGCCGATCAGGTCGGGCTTGTAGGGCATCAGCGCCGTGATCTCGTCGCCCCGCCGCTCGAAGACGAGGCCGAGAAAGCGGATATAGGGGATGGATGCGGACAGGTCGTCCAGCAGGTCCGAATGCGCGCCGTCCTCGGTCATGCCGTCTTCTCCTTCTCCGGCTTGCGTTCGAGGATGAAGGCCGCCGAGGCGGTGGCGACCGGCCTGTCGCGCGTCTCGGTCCACGCCACGGCCCGGACGAAGGCGACGGAGCGGGTGACGCGGTAGCATTCGGCATGGGCCTGGACGGCCCGGCCCGGCGTCGCGGGGCGCATGTAGTCGATGCGCAGGTCGAGCGTCGCGGTCGAGGCGATGCCCTTGTCCCCGGCCACGAACACCGCCGTTCCGCAGCAGGTGTCGAGCAGTGCCGTGATCGCCCCGCCGCCCAGCACCCCCGTCGCCACGTCGCCGACCAGCGCCTCCGAATAGGGCAGCATCAGCGTCGCCTCGCCCTTGCCCGTCGAGACGAGGCGCATGCCCATGGCCGCCGAATGGGGCAGGCCCGTCAGCGCCACGCCCTCCCCGTCCGGCGTCGTCTCGCCCCCGGTCATGCGTCCTTCGAGATCGGTCATGGCGGTTCCTTCGCTGGGGTCGCGCGCAGCCTAGCGGCATTCGCGGCGGGGGAACAGGGTGCCGATGCGGCAGGGGGCGGGCGCAACGGATAAAATTGCACGCATTTCGACCCTGCGCACCGCCCCGTGCGCGGTAAGGATAAATCGCCCGTCAACCGCGTCGCGCAAGAATGGCGGCCTCGTCACGAGGGGAACCGACATGACCGTACTGAAGAGACTCGGCGCCTGGTACATCCGTCAGCGCATCATCCGCGACCTCGAAGCCTTCTCGCACCGGGAGCTGCGGGACATGGGCATCACCGAAGGCGATATCCGCGGCATCGCGGCGGAATAGTCACGGCTCGGGCGGGACGTAGCCGAGGCGCACGTCCTCGGCCACCGCCGCCGGATCGCGCTCGGACGGGTCGCCGTAGCCGCCACCGCCGGGGGTGCGCACCTCCACCCGGTCGCCGGCCTTCAGCGCGACGTCCTGCTCCTTTGACAAGTGCTCGGGCGTGTAGGGCACGCCGCCGCGCCAGACCGTGACCGCGTTGGGCGCACCGTCCGCGCCGCCCAGCGCCCCCTGCGGGCCGACGCGGCCATGGTCCATGACGAAGGACGCCCGCGCCTCGCCCCGGCGCAGCTCCAGCTCGTAATGCAGGCCGAGGCCGCCCCGGTGCCGCCCGGCCCCGCCCGACCCCTCGCGCAGGGCGTAGCGGCGGTAGAGGACGGGAAACTGCTGCTCCATGATCTCGACGGGGGGCGCCTTCGAGATGCCGATGGTCGAGCAGCCGTTGGACAGCCCGTCATGGTCCGCGTTCCCGCCATAGCCCCCGCCCGACAGCTGGTACATGACGTAGCTCCGCCCCTTGGCCGGGTCGTACCCCCCCAGCCCGAAATTGCCCGACGTGCCCGCCGGGGCCGCCGTCACGCGATCCGGCAGCGGCCCGACCAGCGCGGCGAAGACCGCCTCGGCGATGCGCTGGCTCACCTCCGCCGCGCAGCCGGAGACGGGGCGGGGATAGTGCGCGTCGAGAAACGTGCCGGTCGGGGTGAGCACCGTCAGCGGCTCGAACGCCCCCGCGCTCATGGGCACGTCCGGGAAGATGTGGCGCATGGCGAGGTAGACGGACGAGAGCGTCGTCGCGAGGACGGAGTTCATCGGTCCCTGGCAGGGCGGGCTGGACCCACCGAGGTCGAAGGTCAGCCCGCCCTCTGCCTTCGTCACCGCAAGCACGATCTCCAGCGGCTCGTTCACCACCCCGTCCGAATCGACGATGGCGGTGCCGTGGTAGGTGCCGTCCGGGATCTCCGCGATGCGCGCCCGCATCTGCGCCGCCGCCCGGACCCGCAATTCGGCGATGGCCGCGCGGACGGTCTCGTCGCCGTAGCGGTCGAGCAGCGCGCCGAGGCGCTCCTCGCCCACCCGCAGGGCGCTCGCCTGCGCGCGCACGTCGCCGATGCGCTGTTCGGCCACGCGGATGTTCGAGCAGATGATGGCGTAGATCTCCCGGTCCATCTCGCCCCGCTTGAACAGCTTGACGGGCGGCAGACGCAGGCCCTCCTGCTCCACGGCGGTCGCGGAGGCCGAGAAGCCGCCGGGCACCGAGCCGCCGATATCGGGCCAGTGGCCGGTATTCGACAGCCAGCAGAAGATCTCGCCGCCCCGGTAGACGGGCTTGGCGAAGCGCACGTCCATCAGGTGCGTGCCGCCCAGGTACGGATCGTTGACGATGTAGATGTCGTCCGGCTCCGGCGCGGCCGTCTCGCCCGAGGCGATGCGCTCGATCAGCGTGCGGGTCGAGAACTGCATCGTCCCGACGAAGACCGGCAGCCCCCCCGCCCCCTGCGCGACGAGCGCCCCGTCCTCGGCCGCATAGATGCCGTCCGAGCGGTCGTTCGCCTCGGCGATGACGGGGGAGAAGGCGGCGCGGCTGAACGTCAGGTCCATCTCGTCGCACACCTGCTGCAACCCCGCGCCGATGACGGAGAGGGTGATGGGGTCGAGGGTCATGGGGTGCCTCCCCGAACCGTCACCCCCGGGCTTGACCCGGGGGTCCATCTCTCCGCGCGCATGGTTTTTCCAGCGGGGAGATGGATTGCCGGGTCAAGCCCGGCAATGACAGGGATAAAGGCCATTGTCGCTTCCATCACCCCACCTCCACGATCAGGTTGCCGTCGCGATCCTGCGTCACCCGGTCCCCCGGCTCGATGACGACCGTGGTGTCCATCTGCTCCACGATGGCCGGGCCGGTGAAGGACGCGCCCTCGGGCAGGCGCTCGCGGCGATAGACGGGGGTGTCGTGCCAGCCGTCCCCGAACCGGACGCGCCGCGTGCCGTCCCGTGCCTCGGCCAGCGTCGCGCGCCGGGCGGCGGCGTCGATCAGGACGGACAGGTCGATCTCGGGCCGCACGCCGATGACGGACGTGGCGAGCGTGACGAGGACGGCGCGGATTTCCGGCAGGCGCACGCGGAAGCGCGCGAAATACGCCGCCTCGAACAGCGATTGCAGCGTATCGCGGTCGAACGGGCCATCCGGCAGGGGCACGCGCAGCAGATGCGTCTGCCCGGCGAACTGCATGTCGGCGCTGCGCAGCACGTCGACGCGCTCGACCGCCACGCTCTCCCGCCCGACCAGCGCCCGGCCCTGCGCCTCCTGCTCCGCGAGGATGGCGTGCGCCTCGTCCATGTCCAGATCGGCCACCGCCCGGCCCACGCTGCGCACGAAGTCGTGCCGCAGGTCGGCCACGGCGCAGCCCAGCGCGTTGGTGATGCCGGGCCGTCCGGGGATCAGCACGCGCGGGATGCCCAGCTCCTTCGCGATGGCCACCGCATGGAGCGGGCCGGCCCCGCCGAAGGCGAAGAGGGCGAAGTCGCGCGGGTCGATGCCGAGCGAGACCGACACCATCCGCGTCGCCCCGGCCATGCGCGCGTTCGCGATGCGGATCACCGCCGCCGCCGCCTCGTGCGCGTCGAGGCCCAGCGGCGCGCCCAGCGTCCGCGCGAAGATATCCGCCACCGCCTCCATCGTCACGGGCGCGTCGACCGAGAACAGGCTCGCGGGGTTCAGCCGCCCCAGCAGCAGGTTCGCGTCCGAGATGGTCGGCAGCCGCCCGCCGCGCCCGTAGCAGATCGGCCCCGGCATCGCGCCCGCCGAATCCGGCCCCACCTCCAGCAGCCCCGCATCCGTCACCCGCGCGATGGAGCCGCCGCCCGCGCCCACCGTGCGCACGTCGACCATGGGCAGGTGGATGGGCATGGCGTATTCGACCTCGATCTCGGACGAGACCGCCGGGGTCGCGCCCCGGATCAGCGACACGTCCGTCGAGGTGCCGCCCATGTCGTAGGTGATGAGGTTCGGCTCGCCCGCCCGCCGCCCGGTATAGGCCGCCGCCATGACGCCCGAGGCCGGGCCGCTCATCACCGTCTTCGCCGCCTCGCGCCCCGTCAGCATTGAGGAGACCATGCCCCCGTTGCCGTTGACGATCAGCAGGTCGTGCGCGTAGCCCCCCGCCGCCAGCTCGCCGCGCAGCCGGTCGAGATAGCGGGTCAGGAGCGGCTGGACCGAGGCATTCACCGCCGCCGTCACCCCGCGCTCGAACTCGCGGCTCTCGGCGAGCAGCTCGTGACCGACGGTGACGTTCGCATTGGGCCAGACGCCGCGCGCGATCTCCCCCGCGCGGCGCTCGTGAGCGGGGTTGGCGTAGGAATGCAGGAAGTGGATCACCAGCGATTCGCACCCCGCCGCGAGCAGCGCGTCGAGCGCCGCGCGCAGGGCGCCCTCGTCCAGCGGCGTCACCACGTCGCCCCCGGCATCCATCCGCTCGGGGATCTCGATGCGCAGGTCGCGGGGGATGACGGGGCGGAACGTGCCGGTCATGCCGTAGGGGGCGGGGCGCGTGCGCCGGCCCAGCTCCAGCACGTCGCGGAAGCCCTCCGTCGTGATCAGCCCCGTCCGCGACAGCTTGCGCTCCAGCACCGCATTCGTGGTGGTGGTCGTGCCGTGGACGATCAGGTCGAGCGCGGCGAGATCGGCCTCCCCCGCCGCCAGCGCCGCCATGACGCCCTGCGCCTGGTTCCCGGGCGTCGTCGGCGTCTTGGCGAGGCGCACGGTCCCGCGCGCGGGGTCGACCAGCACCAGATCGGTGAAGGTGCCGCCCACGTCGATCCCGGCGATCAGCCCGCCCCCCGTCCGTTCCGTCATCCGTCCCTCGTTTCGCGCCATCGCCCCGGTTCCGGCCCCGACGCGGCCCCGCCGGACGGATCGCGGTCCATCCCGATGGAGAACGGAGGAACCTCGTCCCGTCAACCCGTCCTGACAGCCTATTGTGACTTGATGTCCCGCGTTGCACAAATGATATGAGAGCCGGGAGCCGACCCACGACCGAGAGCCGCAGAGCAAGAGAGACGGGGACAGACCATGAGCGAGACCGCGACCGCCGATGCCGCCACGGACGGCTTTCCCGTCCCCAAGGGCGTGTTCGCCGAAAAGGTGCTGTCGGTGCAGCACTACACCGACCGCCTGTTCCGCTTCCGCATGACCCGGCCGCAGAGCTTCCGCTTCCGCTCCGGCGAGTTCGTGATGATCGGCCTGCCCAATGCCGAGCGCCCCGTCTTCCGCGCCTATTCCATCGCCTCCCCCGCCTGGGACGAGGAACTGGAATTCTACTCGATCAAGGTGCCGGACGGCCCGCTGACGGAGCATCTTCAGAAGGTGCAGCCCGGCGATACCGTGCTGATGCGCAAGAAGCCCGTGGGCACGCTGGTGCACGACGCGCTGCTCGGGGGCGAGCGGCTCTACATGTTCTCGACCGGCACCGGCATCGCGCCGTTTGCCTCCGTCATCCGCGACCCGGAGACCTACGAGCGGTTCGCGCAGGTGATCCTGATCCATACCTGCCGCGAGGCGGGGGAGCTGACCTACGGCCACGACCTCGTCGCCGCGACGCGCGCGGACCCGCTGGTCGGCGAGGAGGCGAGCGCGCAGCTGGTGCACTACGCCACCACGACGCGCGAGACGACCGACCGCATGGGCCGCATCACGACCCTGATCGAGAGCGGAAAGCTGTTCGCAGACCTCGGCGTCCCGCCGCTGGACCCCGCCACCGACCGCGCGATGATCTGCGGCTCAATGGACATGCTCAAAGACGTCAAGGCGATCTGCGAGGGGGCGGGGCTGGTGGAAGGATCGAACAGCCAGCCGGGACAGTTCGTGGTGGAACGGGCCTTCGTGGATTGACGCCTTCCCCCCTCTGCCCCGGCCTTGAGCCGGGGCCTGTCGAAACGAAGCACGCTGTTCGCAAAGGCCCCGGATCGTGGTCCGGGGCAGAGAAGACCCCTACTCCACCGCCCCCGTCACCGGCGAAGGCGGCCCGAAATGCCGGTTCTCGGGGTCCTCGGCCACCCACTGCCGATGCTCTTCCTCGATCTGCTCGATAATGGGCAGGAGGTCGGAGCCGTCGCCGGATTGCAGACGGTCGGCCTTGTCGGATTGACCGGAGCGGTGCCAGATGTGAGACAATTGTGAGATGCGACTCCGCGTTTGCGAATGCTGCAACTGATCTAGCGACAGATCGGTTGCCATAGCCCGCGCCATATGCCCGGCGGCGCGCGGAACATCGCCATCATTGAAATACATCACC
>JAHDDY010000173.1 GCA_020629115.1 Paracoccaceae bacterium
GGCACCAGCCGCGCGCAGCTCGACGCGCTGGTGACGGGCGAGCCGTTCGTGCGCATCGAGAACCTGCGCGCGGGCTACGGCAAGATGGAGATCCTGCACGATATCGACCTGACCGTCGGCAAGGGGCAGTCGCTCTGCCTCATCGGCCCGAACGGGGCGGGCAAGTCGACCATCCTGCATTCGATCTTCGGCTTCACGAACATCTTCTCCGGCACGATCAGGGTCGGGGAGGGGGCCGCGATGCGCGACGTGACCGCGCTCACCCCGTCCGAGAAGCTGTCCCAGGCGGGCATCGCCTACATCCTCCAGGACAAGTCCGTCTTCCCCGGCATGACGGTCAAGGAGAACCTCTGGATGGGCGGCTTCCTGAAGGATCAGCCCGCCGAGGCCAAGCGCGCCGCCGAGATGGTGTTCGACAAGTACCCCCGCCTCGCCGCCCGCCGCAAGCACGCGGCCAAGGTCCTGTCCGGGGGCGAGCGGCGGCTGCTGGAGATTTCCCGCGCGCTGGTCATGGACCCGGAGGTCCTGCTGGTGGACGAGCCGTCCATCGGGCTGGAGCCGCGCTTCATCGACATGGTGTTCGAGATCCTCGACGATTTTCAGCGCCGCGACGGCAAGACCATCATCATGGTCGAGCAGAACGCGAAGAAGGGCCTCGAATTCGCCGATATCGGCTATGTGCTGGTCTCCGGCGAGGTGGCCATCGCGGGCACGGGCGACGACCTGCTCGCCAATCCAAACGTGGGTCAGTTGTTCCTGGGCGGCTGACCGCCCGTTTCGGACTTTCCCGTCGTCCTGTTTTGATACAATGTGCGTCACCGGCCGCGATTCACGGTCGGGGACGAACGGTTGCCTTCCGGTCTCCGAGGCGGTTGGCAGGGTTCGTGCTTTCCGAAACGGAGCCGGCGCCACGCGTCGGTCTCGAACCCCTGACGTTGTCTCGAAACGGTGCGGCCCCCATGAATATCCTCATCTATACCGGCAATCACCATACCCGCTTCTCCTACGCCGGCTGGCAGGCGCACGGCGGCGTCGGCGTCGTCAACCAGACCATGAAGATGGCGCAGGTCTTCGCCGCGAAGGGCCATGCGGTGACCGTCAGCGGGGATGTGGCGACGGAGGATGCGGACGGCATCGCGTTCCGCCACACCGACGACCTGCCCGAGGGAGCGCATTACGAGACGGTCGTCGCGGTCAACTACGCGCATTTCATGCTGGCGCTCGACGCGCGAAAGATCATCTGGGACACCGCGATCCTTCAACTGCATCATCCCGACCCGTTCGTCTGGTGGCAGGGCGAGGAGATGGAGGGCGGGGCCGAGGCGTGCTTCCGCGATGACCGCCTGACCTGGGTGGTCGCCCTGTCCGACGCACATGCCCGCCAGGTATCGAGCAACAATCCCTATGCCGGACGCAAGCTGCGCATCATCGGCAACGCCCTCGATCCGGCGGACTGGCCGGCGCGGCCCGTCGAGACGGTGCCGGGTCGCTTCGTCTTCGCGTCGAGCGACCGCGGCGCGCTGTCGACCCTGCTCGACATCTGGCCGCGCGTGCGCGAGGCCAAGCCCGGCGCGACGCTCCGGATCGCGCCCCCCTGGACCGGCGACGCCGACGATGCGCCGGAGCGGGTGGAGGCGGACGGCGTGACTTGGCTCTGCTCGCTCCCGCCCGCGCGTCTCCACGAAGAGATCGCCGCCGCCGAATACTGGCTCAACCCGTCCTCCCACGAGGAGGAATACGGGCTTCAGGCGCTGGAGATGATGCGGGGCGGCGTGCGCATCGTCAGCACGGCGGGCGGCCATCTCGCCGACCTTCTGGAGGAGCGCGCCGCCATCGTGCCGGAGGAGGAGGCGGGCATCGCCGAGACGACGATGGCGACCTTCCTGCGCTACGACGCCGATCCGGTCTATCCGGCGCAGTACACCGCCGACGCGAAGGCGTTCGCCGAGGCGCAGACCTGGGACGCGCGCTACGAGGAGTGGATGACCCTCATCGGCACGCGGCCCAAGCCGAAGGTCCTGCACCCGGAGCTGTTCACGTACCACGAGGACAAGGAGGCATGGGAGAAGCGCTTCCTCACCTATGCGGCCCGCACGAAGGAATGGGAGCTGGTGGTGGACGAGCCGTTCGACAACTGCTTCTCCCTGCCGCTCTTCACCCCCGAATTCTGCCGCATGATCCGCGAGGAGGCCGAACACGCCGAGAGCTGGACGACCAAGCGGCACGAGAACTTCCCGACGACCGACCTGCTGCTCCAGGTCATCGACATGAACGACATCTACAACGCGGTGCTGGACGATTACGTCGTCCCCTGCGCCAAGGCGCTGTGGCACCTGCGCGGGCACGACTGGGATACGATGCGGCGCGAGACCTTCCTCGCCCGCTACACGGCGCAAGCGCAGGGGCACCTGTCGCTGCACCACGACGATTCGGATATCACCTGCCTGATTCAGCTGTCGGATCTGGACGAGTACGAGGGCGGGGGCACCTATTTCGCGCGTCAGAAGCAGGTCGTGAAAAGCCCCATCGGCTACGCCTCGATCCACCCGGGCAACATCACCCACCGCCATGGCGGGCGCGCGATATCGAGCGGGCTGCGCTACATTCTGGTGTCGTTCCTGAAGCGGCCGCAGGGGTAATCGAAGAAGAAGCGCTGCCCCGGACTTGATCCGGGGCCTGTCCGAACGGCGCGCCTCGTTGCAAAAGGCCCCGCATCGAGTGCGGGGCAGAATGTACGCGGCGCCTACACCCGCCCCACCACAATCCCCTCCGCCCCCTTCTTCCGCGCCAGCAGGCACAGCCAGTCATGCGCGACATGCGCCGCCGCCAGCGCGGTAATCTCGGCATGGTCGAAGGGGGGTGAGACCTCGACCACATCCATGCCGATCAGGTCCAGCTCCCCGAGGCCGCGCACCAGTTCCAGCGCCTGCCAGCTCGCCAGCCCGCCCGGCACCGGCGTCCCCGTGCCCGGCGCGAAGGCAGGGTCGAGGCCGTCTATGTCGAAGGAGAGGTAGCACGGCGCATCCCCCACCCGCCCGCGCACCACGTCGAGCACCGCGTCGATGCCGTTGCGATGCACCCACGGGGCGGTCAGGATCTCGAAGCCGTGGTCGCTGTCGTTGTAGGTGCGCAGGCCGATCTGCACCGAGCGGGCCACGTCGATGATCCCCTCGGCGACCCCCCGCGCGAACATCGTGCCGTGGTCGAGCCGGCCCGGATCGTCGGGCCAGGTGTCGCAATGGGCGTCCACCTGCACCAGGGCGACGGGGCCGTACGCCGCCGCATGGGCCTTGATGAGCGGGTAGGCGGTGAAATGGTCGCCCCCGAGGCTGAGCATCTTCGCCCCCGACGCGATGATGGCCGCCGCGTGGTCCTCGATGGCCTGCGGCACCGTCTGCGGATGATGCGGGTCGATGAAGCAGTCGCCGGTATCGACCACCGCCAGCGTCTCGAACGGGTCGAACCCGAAGGGAAACGCCTTCAGTTCCGCGAGCTGCACCGAGGCGGCGCGAATCGCCGCGGGGCCGAGGCGGCAGCCGGGCCGGTGCGTGACAGAGGCATCGAAGGGAATGCCCGTCACCGCCACGTCCACCCCCGCCAGATCGCGCGTGTAGCGCCGCCGCAGGAAGCTGAGCGCCCCGCCATAGGTCATCTCGACGGATCGCCCCAGATTCGAGGTCGCGCGAAAGGCGTGGTCGGAGCGGATGGTCATGGCGGTCTTCCCGGTGGTTCGAAAATTCCTGACGAACAGGCTTGCAAAACCGCGCCGGTTTCCCTAGATGATGCCCACGTCTGGATGCTCCCTTCGTCTATCGGTTAGGACGCCAGGTTTTCAACCTGGAAAGAGGGG
>JAHDDY010000042.1:0-4384 GCA_020629115.1 Paracoccaceae bacterium
CAAGGAAACCATCCAGCGCATCGCATCCAACAAACGCTACGCAGACTGAGGGACGGGACGACCGATACGACCCGCGCGGCCCTTCGGGGGGAGGATCGCGCGGCAGGGGGGAGAGTGGCGACCAACCCGGCGGGACAGCCGGGAACCGCCACGCCATCATGGCCAGGACGGCGCGCTTCCGGGGGGAAAGCGCGCCGTTCGCGCGTTTGGCGGAAGCGGGGCTTGCGCGAGGCCGGAAACCGGGGAACATCGGGGGTAACCCGCATCCTCCCCCTGTCCGGTGGCGCCCCATGTCCAACGACCCGCTTCTCCAGCCCTTCACGCTAAGGCACCTGACCCTGCGCAACCGGATCATGACCACCGCGCACGAACCGGCCTATCCCGAGGACGGGATGCCGAAGGAGCGCTACGTCGCCTACCACGTCGAGCGCGCGAAAGGGGGCGTCGCGATGACCATGACGGCGGGGTCGGCGGCGGTGTCGAAGGACAGCCCGCCGGTCTTCAACAACATCCTCGCCTGGCGCGACGATGTCGTTCCGTGGATACGCACCCTGACGGACGCCATCCACGAGCACGGGTCGGCGGCGATGATCCAGCTCACGCATCTGGGCCGCCGCACGAACTGGAACAAGGGGCACTGGCTGCCCTCCGTCTCCTCCTCGAAGCACCGCGAACCGGCCCACCGCGCCTTTCCCAAGCTGGCCGAGGACTGGGATATCGACCGCATCCTCGCCGATTTCGCCGATGCCGCCGAGCGGATGCAGGCCGGGGGGATGGACGGGATCGAGCTGCAGGTCTACGGCCACCTGATCGACCAGTTCTGGTCGCCCCTGTCCAACGACCTGAGCGGTCCCTACGGTGCGGATACGCTGGAGAACCGCATGCGGTTCCCGCTCGACGTGCTGGAGGCGATCCGCAGGCGCGTCGGGGCCGGGTTCATCGTCGGCCTGCGCTACACGGCGGATGAGGCGCAGGAGGGCGGTATCACCCCCGAGGAGGGGATCGAGATATCGAAGCGCCTCGCCGCGTCGGGGATGGTCGATTTCCTCAACGTCGTGAAGGGGCGCATCCACACCGACCCCGCCCTGACCGACATGATTCCCGTTCAGGGCATGAAGAGCGCGCCGCATCTCGATTTCGCGGGGCGGGTGAAGGCGGCGGTCGATATCCCCGTCTTCCACGCCGCGAAGATCCAGGACGTGGCCACCGCGCGCCATGCGGTGAAGGCTGGCCTGCTCGACATGGTGGGCATGACCCGCGCGCATATCGCCGACCCGCATATCGTGCGCAAGATCGCGGCCGGGCGGGAGGACGATATCCGTCCCTGCGTCGGCGCGACCTACTGCCTCGACCGCATCTACGGTGCGGGGGAGTCATTGTGCATCCACAACCCCTCCACGGGCCGCGAGCGGGAGATGCCGCACGCGATCGAGCGCGCGCCGGAGCGCCGCCGCGTTGTGGTCGTCGGCGCGGGGCCGGGGGGGCTGGAGGCGGCGCGGGTGGCCGCCGAGCGGGGGCACGACGTGACGGTCTTCGAGGCGGCGGGCGACCCGGGCGGCCAGATCCGCCTGACCGTGCAATCCCCCCGCCGCCGCGAGATGATCGGCATCGTCGACTGGCGCATGGCGCAATGCGCCGCCCACGGGGTCGCCTTCCATTTCGACACCTATGCCGAGGCGGCGGACGTGACCGCGCTCGACCCGGACGTCGTGATCGTTGCCACGGGGGGCGTCCCGAACCTCGAACTCTTCGAGCAGGAGGGCGAGGTCGCCCATGCGGTCAGCGCGTGGGACATACTATCGGGCGACGTCACCCCGGCGGAGACGGTGTTGATCTACGACGAGGCCGGGGACCATCCCGCCCTGCAAGCCGCCGAGATGGCCGCCGCGGCCGGATCGAGGGTCGAGGTGATGACCCCCGACCGGACCGTCGCGCCCGAGATCATGAGCATGAACCTCGTTCCCTACATGCGCGCGCTCCAAGACAGGAACGTGACCTTCACCGTAGCGCGGCGGCTTCGGGACGTGCGCCGGGAGGGCAACGCCCTGACGGCGGTGATCGGCACGGATTACAGCGACCATGCGGAGGAGCGGCGCGTCGATCAGGTGGTGGTGAACTACGGCACCCTCCCGCTCGACGACCTCTACCTCGACCTCAAGCCGCTCTCCTCGAACGGGGGCGCGGTCGATTACGAGGCGATGATCGGCGGGCGGGCGCAGGCCACGGTGCGCAACCCGGACGGGTCATTCCAGCTCTTCCGCATCGGCGACGCCGTCTCGGCCCGTAACACCCACGCGGCGATCTACGATGCGCTGCGGCTGGTGCGGACGCTGTGAGATAAATCCTCTGCCCCGGATCAGGTCCGGGGCGGAAGTCGCTTCCTCTCAGACGTGCTGTCCGCCGTTGATCTCGATCTCCACGCCGGTCACGTAGCTGCTCTCGGGCGTGCAGAGGTAGTAGATCGTGCGCGCGACCTCCTCGGGCTGGCCGAGGCGGCGCAGGGGGATGTCGGCGACGATCTCCTCCGTGCCGGGCGACAGGATGGCCGTCTCGATCTCGCCCGGGGCGATGGCGTTCACGCGCACGCCATGGGGGCCGAAATCGGCGGCCATCTCGCGGGTCAGCGCGGCGAGCGCGGCCTTGGAGGTGGCGTAGGCGACCCCGGCGAAGGGATGCACCCGCGCCCCCGCGATGGAGGTGACGTTCACCACCGCGCCCTTCGCCGCCTTCAGCTCGTCGAACAGGCCGCGCGCCAGCACGACCGAGGAGAAGAAGTTGACATGGAACACCTTTCCCCAGTCGCGCAGGCTGGTGTTGAGGGTGTTCAGCCGCTCGCCCTCCGGCCCCTTGGGCGAGATGCCGGCGTTGTTGACCAGCGCTTCCAGCTTTCCCGACGGGCCGAGCCGTTCCTTGATCTCGTCGATGGCGCGGATGGTGTCGTCGGGGCTGGAGAGGTCGAGCTGTATGTGGTCCGCCTCCCCCGCCTCCCACGGGCAATCCTCCGGGAAGGGGTGGCGGGAGCAGGAGATGACGCGCCATCCGGCGGAGGAGAAGCGCTTGACCGTCGCATGGCCGATCCCCCGGCTCGCGCCGGTCAGAAGCAGCGTGCGCCTGGGCTTTTCGTCGGCCATCGGGGTGGCTCCTTTCGCGGATGCCGTCTCAGGGATAGAGCCGCTGGACGCGCCAGCCGCCCGCATCGGGGTCGTCGCGCGTCCAGCGGAAGCGGTCGTGGATGCGGTTCTCGCCATCGGCCCAGAATTCGATCTCGACCGGGCGGATGCGGTATCCGCCCCAGTTGTCGGGGCGTTTGGGCGGGCCGTCGTTCATCTCCGTCACCGCCGCCGTCTCGTCCAGCATCGCCTGACGGGAGGCCAGCGGCTGGGACTGCTTCGAGGCCACTGCCGCCGCGCGGCTGCGCGGATGGCGGGCATCGAAATAGGCGTCCGAGGCCGCGTCGCTCATCCGCTCGACCGTTCCGCGAAAGCGCAGTTGCTGACGCAGGCTCTTCCAGTGCAGCACCCCGGCGGCCTTCCGCGCGCCGTCCAGCTCCCGGCCCTTGGCGCTCTCGCGGTTGGTGTAGAAGACGAACCCGCCCTCGTCCACCGCCCGCATCAGCACCATGCGCACGTTCGGCAGGCCGTCCGCGTCGACGGTGGCCACCGCCAGGGCATCGGGGTCGTTCGGCTCGCTGTCGGCCGCGGCGGCGAGCCAGCGGCGGGAAATCTCGAAAGGGTCGGAACCCGCGAACAGTCCATCGCGTTCCTCGGAGCGTCCCGCCGCATCTTCATGGATCATCAATCGTTTTTCCTTTTGATGCGGGCTGTCGGGTTCGCGACGCGACATGGCCACGAAAAGACCACAGGGGCCATATATCTCGCCGACCGACCGATGCAAACAGCATCGGGGGGGCGCGAGTTGACAACGACCGATTCTCAGGCAGAAGGGCCTCAATCATGATCCGCTTCACCAAACTCACCGCCCCGCTCATGGTCGCCGCCATGGCACTCGCGGGTTGTCAGGCCGGCCCCGGGGCCGGCGTCGCCGGTACCGGCATCAGCACGCAGGCCGTCGGCACGGCCATCGGCGCGCTCGGCGGCGGTCTCGCCGGATCGCAGATCGGCGACGGGCGCGGACGCACCGCGGCCATCATCGGCGGCACGATCCTGGGCGGCGTCCTCGGCTCGGCCATCGCCGCGCGCCTCTCGCCCCAGGGCAGGGAGGTCGCCTACAACACCACGCAGCAGGCCATGACCACCGCGCCGGTCAACCAGCCGGTGCGCTGGGCCGACCCGGTCAACCCGCAGATCTACGGCACCGTCACGCCGACGACCCCCGCCTATTACGTCGAGGTCGATCCGGCGGGCTATCTCGGCCCGGTCCAGAC
>JAHDDY010000042.1:4484-31720 GCA_020629115.1 Paracoccaceae bacterium
GCGCAGCCGGGCTACACCCAGCGCCCGCAGGTCGTGGCCAGCAGCTCCAGCGTCGAATGCCGCGAGTACCAGACCGCCGTGTTCTCGAACGGCCAGCCCGAGACCCTGACGGGCCGCATGTGCCGCCGTCCGGGCCAGCCCTGGCGTCCGGCCAATGACGGGTTCGTGGGCTACTGATCCCGCCCTACCTTTCGATACATGAGAAAGCCGCCCCTTCCGGGGGCGGCTTTTTTCATGGGCAGGTCGGGTATCGGGCTATCAGACGCAGGAATAGCCCTTCACCATGAACTGACCCGGCACCTCCTCGGAGAAGTCCACGCGGTCGGGCGAGGTGCCGTCGGGACAGGATTTCGCCGCCGCCTCGTGGCAGGCGACCTGTTCCGGGCTGCCGCTCGCCACGGGGGCCGCGCAAGTATGGTCGTTCCCGCGCAGCGCCGTGGCCGCGCTCTGGAGCATGGACGGCTCGCCGGTCTTCGAGCCGCAGGCGGCGAGGGCGAAGAGGGCGAGGAGGGGCAGGGCAGGGCGCATCGGATATCTCCTAGGGATATCAGGCGTCTCCCTTGCGCATCGCCACCGCGATCATGGGCTGGTCGAGCAGGTAGCCGCCTTCGGTTTCCCTCGCATGCTGCGCGAAAAGCCTTACCACTTCGTCACGGACCGTCGCGATCCGCGCCGCCCGGCCGGGGTCGATGGCCAGTCCGTAGCCGAGGACGTCCTCCACCCCGGCCTCGTGCACGTCGGTATCGTATTCGACGTTCAGCAGCGTCTCGATCCCCGTCTCGGCGCGGAAGGCGCGGAGATGGTCGAGCGCTCCGGCGCGAACCGCCGTCTCGTCGTCGACGGGCGCGAAGACCGTCTGATAACCGCCCCGCGCCAGCGGCTCCACGACGAGGAGCGGCGCGCCCGGCGCGAGGACGCGCATCGCCTCCGACAGCGAGCGCCGGATGAGATGCTGCGGGATGTGGTGCAGGCTGTTCAGGAACACCGCCCCGCCGAACGTGCCGTCCCGGAAGGGCAGCGCCTCGCCGCCGCCCCGGGCCAGCGTGGCCCCGGGGGCCGCCTCCCGCGCCTCGGCGAGCAATGCGTCGCTGGGGTCCACCCCCGTCGCGACCGCCCCGCGCCGGATCAGCGCGCGCAGCAGTCGCCCGCGCCCGCACCCCACGTCGAGGACGTGACGCCCCTCCATCGGCGCGAAGACGTCCGATATCACGTCCATGGTGCGGGTGTAGGTCGTCATGCGGTCCTCCCGAAGGCCGAGCTGGCGGAGACGGCGATGGCCAGCACGATGATCGCGCCGCCGACCAGCGCCGTGGGGGCGGGCACCTCGCCCAGCGCCAGCCATACCCAGAGCGGCCCCAGCGCCGTCTCCAGCAGCATCAGCAGGCTCACCTCCGCCGCCCCGATATGGCGCGGCCCGACCGTCACCAGCGTGAAGGCGATGGGCGTGAGAAACAAGCCGAGGATCACGGCCCAGAACAGCGACGTCCCCTCCATCGCCAGCGGCGTCGCCAGCGCGAAGCCGAACACTCCCATGAAGACCGATCCGACGAGGACGGCGGCGACGTTGTCCACCTGCGGCCAGCGGCGCAGCATGGTGAACTGCGCCGCCAGGTTCAGCGTCGTCAGCACCGCCATCGCCATGCCGAGGGGCGAGCCGCCCGTGATGCCCCCCACCGCCGCGACGAGCACCCCCGCCCCGCCGATGGCGATGGCGAGCATCGTCCGCCCGTCCGGCACCTCCCGGAGTACGAACCACGCCAGCACGGCCGCGCAGAGCGGGGTGGCGGCGAGGATGACCAGCACGTCCGCCACCGACGACAGGTCGATGGCCACCACGAAGGCCGCCGAGTTCACCCCGTAGAGGATCGACAACACGATCAGCCGCCAGCTCCCTGCCAGCAGCCGCGCGCCCATCGCCCGCCCGTCGCGCCAGAGCAGGTAGAGCGACAGCGTCACCGCCGACAGCGCCCCGCGCCATCCGATGACGGCGATGGCGTCCCCGTCGATCAGCCGCTGCACCAGCGCGTCGGGCGAGATCCAGACGACGCCGAGGATGGTCACCAGATAGCCGAAGCGCCGTCCGCGCGCCGCCTCGCCTCCCCCGGCGGCGGCGACGCTCACCCTGCCGCCTCCAGCGGCCAGAGCCATGCGATCATCGCCACCGCCACCGTCCCCGTCACGATCTTGAGCGGGATGCCGAGGCGCAGGTAGTCGCCGAAGCTGTAGCCCCCCGGCGCGTAGACCAGCATGTTCGTCTGGTAGCCGATGGGCGTCGCGAAGCTCGCATTCGCCGCCGCCATCACCGCGACGACCAGCGCGCGCGGGTCCATCCCGAGCGAGGCGGCCAGGGCGATGGCCAGGGGTGTCACCACCACCGCGACCGCGTTGTTGCTCACGATCTCCGTCAGCACGGTCGTCAGCACGAAGAGCGCGATCAGCACCACCAGCGGCGCGCGTCCCTCCAGGAGGGGCAGCAGCACCGCGACCACGAGGTCGATACCCCCCGTCAGCTCCAGCGCCCGGCCCACCGCCAGCATCGCGACGATCAGGGCCAGGATCGACGCGTCCACCGCTGCGAAGGCCTCGCGGGTGGACATGATGCCCAGCACCAGCACGAGCGCGACCCCCACCGTCGCCGCCCCCGCGATGGGCATCGCCCCGAACCCCGCCAGCGCCACGACGCCGAGCATGATGAGGATGGCCAGCGGGGCCTGCGCCCGGCGGATCGGCTGCGTCCCGCCCTCGCGCGACAGGTTCACGAGTTGCGCGTCGTCCACGAAGCGATGGATATCCTCCGCCGGCCCCTCCAGCAGCAGCGTGTCGCCGATCTGGAGCCGCATGGCGTCGAGGTTCTGCGGCAGGTCGCGCGCCTTGCCCCGCCGGTGCAGGGCGAGCGGGTACACGCCGTAGCGCCGCCGCAGCCGCAGCCGTCCCAGAAGCCGCCCCTCCACGCGCGATCCGGGCGGGACGAGCGCCTCCATCGTCACCGCGTCGGTCGCCGACAGCGCATCGGCCGTCCCGGCCACCGAGACCCCCAGTTCGCGCAGGTCCACGACTTCCTGCGCCGTGATGCGCAGGACGACCCGGTCCCCCGCGCGCAGGGTCACCTCCCCGAGCCTGCCGCGCAACGAGCGGTTGCCGCGCAGGACGTCGATGATCTTCGTCCCCTTGCCCTGGAAGATCTCCGCCTCCGACGGGTTCTCCCCGCACAGGGGCGAATCGAGGGGGATGACGACTTCGGTGAAGAAGCGCGGCTCCTTGCGGTCGGCGCCCGCGAATTCGGCCATGGTGCGCCGGTCCGGCAGCAGCCAGCGCCCGGCGACGGCCATGAAGGCCATCCCCGCCGCGGCCGCCGCCAGGCCCACGGGCGTAATCTCGAAGAGGCCGAACCCCTCCATCCCGTTCGCCCGCGCCACCCCGTCGACCAGAAGGTTCGTCGAGGTGCCGATCAGCGTGATTCCCCCGCCCAGGATCGAGGCGAAGGAAAGCGGGATGAGAAGGCGCGAGGCGGGCCAGCGGGCCGCGGCGGCGAACTGGATCACCACCGGGATCATCACCATGACGACCGGCGTGTTGTTGAGGAAGGCCGAGGCGAAGACGACGATCACCGCCGTCACCGCGAGCGTCGCCACGGGCCGCGTCGCCGCCGAGGCCGTGACGGCATCGCTCAGCCGCTCCAGCGCCCCCGTCCGCACCAGCGCCCCGGACAGGACGAACAGCGCCCCGATGGCGATGGGCGCGCCGTTGGCGAAGACGCCGACGAACTCGCTCGTCGGCAGAAGGCCCGTCGCGAGAAACACCCCGACGGCGGCGATCGAGACCGTCTCGGGCGGAAACCGCTCCCAGATGAAGCCCGCGAACATCGCCCCGAGGAGCGCGAGCGCGAGAAGGGGCTGCATCGCCTCCGGTATCACCGCTCGCTCTCCCCCTCGCCTGTACCCTCCCGTCATCGCAGCGACGGGCGAGACGTGCAAGTAGGGCGATGACGCGGCGGATCATGCGACGATGCGGGACGCGACCCGTACCGGACGCGATCAGGGGTCCGCCGCCCCCCGCGCTACGCCTTCGGGAAGTAATCCTCGCAGTCCCCGTCGCGGTAGACATCCGCCGTGCAGCAATGCAACCCCCCGCCGAAGGCATAGGCGTCGCGCAGGTCGACCGGCACGACCTCCATGCCCAGCTTGTCGAGCTGATCGGCCTGGTAGACCTCCGATTTCTCGACGCAGACGGTCTTGGGGTCGAGGACCAGCACGTTCATCGACAGCCACACCGACGAATAGCACAGGGGCGGCGGGGCGTTGTGGGCGGGCTGGGCGGCGTCCACGATCTCCCAGCCGTTGCGCTCGAACATCGCGCGCTGATCCTCGGGCAGGCGGCGCTGCGGATTGTTGAGGATCAGCCCCGGACGCAGGGGCGTGAAGGTCGCGTCGATGTGGATGGGATAGGGGTCGCCGGGAAAGTTGACCGCATGGACGCGGTGGTCCGGGTAATGCCGCTGCAACCAGTCGATGCCCTTCAGGTTCGTCGTGAACCCATGCTGCACCACCAGGTCGCGCCCGAAGCGCAGCACGTCGGCGGCGTCGAACAGCGGCTCCTCCTCCGTCGTCACGAAATGCTTCGCCGCGGCCCATTCGAGGCGCTTCGCCTCGCCGATCGCGTCGCTGAGGTAGTCGGGGTGGTAGTCGGCATCGGTCAGGCGCGGCTTGGGGGCCGCCTCGTGCCGCATGCGCGGGTCCGCGTCGTAATACTGCTGGAGCAGGGGCCGGTAGCACAGGTACTCGAACCAGCGGCAGCGATACGACATCGTCGCCTCCAGGATCTCGCGCCCCACCGTGAGCAGCACATCGCGGGGCGGCATACAGCCGAAGGAGGACTCCGCCTCCCAGTCCGGCGTCCCGACGGGTTTCGAGAAATCGTAGGGCGTGGGCCGGTCCACCCGGACTCCGCGCGCCTGCAACTGCGCCGCGAAGCCGTCGAGCAGCTCGTTGGCCCGGTCGATGGTCTCCTGCGGGCGGCGGCCCCACTGGCCGCGCATGTCGCTGTCCTCGGGCACCTTCGCGTCGAGGGCGGGTTCGGGGGGCGGGATGTGACAGTCGTCGGCGCGGCCCACGATGACGTGGCGCAACGTGTCCCACTCGTTCCAGCTCTTGACCTCGGTGACATCCGGCGACCAGCTCATGCGACGTTCCTCCCCTTCGCGTTGAACGTCGCACTTACCGCCCCCGCCCCGCGCGAAAAAGGCGGCAATCGACCCTCTCATGGTCGAAAAGCGACGTTTGACAGGGCGTACCCCGCACGGCATGACGAAGCGACCGCCGCCGCGAGGGAGACGTCATGCTGGCCGACATGGACTGGACCGCCATCCTCTCGAACTCCGCCGACAAGGTGCTCGCCGGCTTCGTCGGCGGTCTCGTCGTCGCGGTGTTCACCGCGGCGCTGCGCTACTGGCTCGGGCGGCGGCGGGCGGGCCGGATGGAGGATGCCGACTTCCACATCGCCGCGACGCTCTACACCCCGCTCGATGCCGCCGACCCCGCCCATGCGCGCTACGCGGACGCGATGGCGGCGGGCAAGACCCATGTGCAGGAACTGCTCTGGCTCGGGCCGGAGGTGCCGCTCGTGCAGTTCCTCGCGAACCCCTACGTCCTGCACCAGGCGTCGCGGGCCATGGGCCGGGTGCGCGGGGCGGGGGTCCTTCTCGGCGTCATGCCGGAGATGGCCGAGCGGCCCTTCCTCAAGAAGCTCCTCGGCCACCACAACACCATCCCCGCCACCGACCTCGTGCGGCTCTACAAGGACAGCGTCGGCACGGCGGCCGATGGCCGGGTCCACGGCATCTCGCCCCCCACGCACGAGAACTACCCCGGCTCGCCGCATCGCCGGGTCATCCGCGCCATGTTCGTCGCCGACGGCCAGATGGACGCGCCCCTGCCCGAGCGCGGCGCCGTCCATTTCCCCTACCCGGGGGCGGAGAACCGCTACGACACGCTCCAGACCATTATCCGCGACTACCGCCAGGACCCGGACCGCTACGCGGCCTGCCGCGCCTATTTCTAGGCGTCCTCCTCCCAGTACGGATGCGGGCCGTACTTCTCCTTCAGGAAGTCGATGAAGGCGCGGACCTTGGCGGGAGTGTAGGGGGTCGGCGGGCGCACGGCCTGGATCACGCCGTCCTCCTCGCAGGTCCAGCCGGGCAGCAGGTTCACCAGCCGCCCGTCCTTCAGGTGCGCGCCCACGTCCCAGACCGATTTCAGCGCGATGCCGAGGCCCATCAGCGCGGCATCCAGCAGCACCGCGCCGTTGTTCGACCGGATGGGGCCGGAGACGCGCACCTCGGCCCGCTCCGCTCCGCGCGTGAAATGCCAGACCTGGAGGTTCGTCTGGAAGATCGCGTCCATCCCCGCGCAGTCCTCGGGCCGGGCGGGCATTCCATGGCGTTCGACGAAGGCAGGCGCGGCGACGACCATGCGCCGGTTGGGGGCCAGCACGGTCCGTACGAGGCTCGAATCCCGCGCGACGCCGATGCGGATGCCCAGGTCGAACCCCTCCTCCACCAGATTGATGAGCTGATCCGACAGGTTCAGGTCGACGGCCACCTTCGGATAGCGGTCGCGGAACTCCGGCAGGAAGGGCAGGATGTGCTGCCGCCCGAACGGGCCGGGCAGGGCGGCCCGCAGGGTGCCGGACGGCTCCGTCGTGCTGGCGGACAGCGCCGCGCGACCCGCCTCGACGGCCTCCAGGGCCTGGGTGGCATGGGCGAGGAAGCCGGCCCCGTCCTCCGTCAGCGAGAGCGAGCGGGTGCTGCGCGCCATCAGCGTCGTGCCCAGTTCCTTCTCCAGCGCCGTCAGCCGCGCGCTCGCCGCCGCGGGGGAGATGCCGATCTCCCGCCCCGCCGCGCTGAGCGAGCCGTGGCGGGCGGCGAGGGCGAAGAGGGACAGGTCGTCGAGGCGCATGGGTTCGGCTTTCGGGTTTCCTTGAAAGACATACCCGTGCGAGCCGAATTATCAAGCGATGCAGAAGGGTCTATCTCTTGTTCCAACACAGGAGAACAGCCATGCAGACCCGACCCCTTCTCGACGCCGACATCATCGACCGTCACATGCGCCGCGCCCATGCCCTGCGTTCGCGCGCCGTCCTGCACGCCCTCGCGCGCATCCCCGGCGCGATCCGGCGGTCCGCCCATGCGGTGACGGCGGTCTTCGCGTAGGTCTTTGCGCGAGTCTACGGGCGGTCGCGGCGAACGGTCTTCCAGCCGGTGACCATCGCCGTGACCAGATCCTCGCGCTTCCACAGGCGGTAGAACAGGATCGCCGCCAGATGGACGACGATCAACGCCATGACAACGCGCGACGAATAGTGGTGCAGGGCGGTCATCTGCAACACCGTCCCGTCGCTCAGATACGGCGCCAGCGGCCCCGCCGAGAACAGGCCGTCATCCTCCGACCCCAGCCCCGTGACGACCTGCACCGACAGCGCGCCGATCATCGCCAGCACCGACAGCGCGCCGAGGGGATTGTGCCCCGCCACGCCGCTGGGGCGCCGCGCGAACAGGCCTCCTACGTAGCGCAGCAGCGCCCGCGGTGACGGGAACAACGCGCCGAGGCGCACCGGGCGCGGCCCGACGACGCCCCAGAGCAGGCGGAACACGATCAGCGCGCCGGTGGCATAGCCGAAGTAGAAATGCAGCTGGATCGTCGTGAAGCTGCGGTATTCGCCGAGATACAGCCCGGTCAGGACCGTGCCGGCCAGCGCCCAGTGAAACAGGCGCGTCGGCAGGTCCCAGACCTTGCGTCTCTCGGTTTCCGCCGCCGCGTCCGGCGGCACCTCCACCCCGGATGCCATGGCCGCGCCTCAGAAGTTCTTGGCGCGGTAGGTATCGTGGCAGGCGCCGCACGAATTACCCAGCGCGCCGATATTCGCGCGCAGGGCGTTCAGCCCGTTGCCCGCATTGGCCGCGAGGGTGTTGGCGGCGTTCGTGAAGTCGGTATGCTTGTCCATCACCGAGGGAAAGGTCTCCCACAGGACGGGCAGGGCGCGGGTCTGCCCGGCCTTGGCGACGTTGTCGGACCCGGCGGGCCACATGGAGCCGGTGTCGAGCGCCGCCAGGGCGCGCAGGTTCTCGGCATGGGCGCTGGCGGTGGCCGCGTCGTAGGCGATCTCGCCCTTGGCCATGCCGAAGAGCATCCCGGCATTGTGGCCGAGCAGCTGGTAGTAGCCCTTGCGCGCCTTGATGGCGTCGTCGAGCGGGTCGGCCACCGCGAGGGCGGGCAGGACGGTCGCCAGGGCGGCGGCGGCGAGGGTCAGGGAACGGATACGCATTCTGTCGGTCTCCTCGGATCGAGCGCGGCAGGACGCCGCATATCGAACGAGGGTAAGGCAATTCCGCCGCAGGGCAAGCCCCGTGTGGTCCCGCCCGGCCGACGGCGTCAGGCCTCTGGCCCGTCGCGCTCCGTCAGCGAGCGGTGGATGCCCACCAGCAGGAAATACCCCGTCGCAAGGGCGATCACGAGCTTGGCCGCGCCCGCCGGTTCCGGCGCGGTCGCCACCGCCGCGATCAGGGCCAGGCTGCCCAGCCCCGCCACCGCGAGGTTGGTGCGCCGCAACCGCTCGACCCGGAAGGGATGCACGAACTTCAGCGGCAGGAAGGTCGCCAGCGAGAGCGCGAGGATGATGACGAGGGCCAGCGTCGGGTTCGGCTCGAAGACGTAGAAGCCGAAGACGACGAGGTTCCACAGCGCCGGAAAGCCGCGGAAGTAGTTGTCGTGCGTCTTGTGGCGCAGATCCGAGAAATGGTACTGAGAGCTCATCAGGATGGCGATGGCCGCCGGGGTCGCCCACCCTTCGGGCACCAGCCCGAACCACCAGATGTAGTAGGCCGGGATGATGACGTAGGTGAAATAGTCGACGATGTTGTCGATCGTCGCCCCGTCCACGTCGGGCAGGTGCTCGGTCACCTTGAACTTGCGGGCGAGCGAGCCGTCCACGCCGTCGATGATCAGCGCGACGATGAGCCACCAGATCGCATCCCGCGCGTCGTTGTTCGTGATGTTGAGCAGGGCAAGGAAGCCGCAGACGGCGCCGCTCATCGTCAGGACGTGAACGCACCAAGCACGGAGCTTTTCACCGCTCATGTTCCGATCCCTTCCCGCATTCGGTAAACCCCTCCTATACCGCTAGGAGCCGGGTTTTTCCAGTTTCTTCGCCCGTTCGTCCGCATACCCCGCGATGATCCGGCCATAGACCCGCGCGAGAGCCTCGATATCGTCCACCGCCGCGTGCTCGTCCGCCTTGTGCATCGACTGCCCCACCAGGCCGAATTCCAGCACGGGGCAGATGCGACGGACAAAACGCGCGTCCGACGTGCCGCCCGACGTCGACAGGACAGGTGTGGCCCCCGTCTCGGCCTCCACCGACGCTACGACAAGTTCGGTGAAGGCATCCGGTTCCGAGACGAAGCTCTCCCCGCTGACCGACACGTCGATATCGAACGCGACGCCCTCGACCGTCGCCTCGGCGGCGAGGGCGCGGATCGCCTCCGTCAGCGACCCGCTCGAATGGGCATCGTTGAAGCGGATGTTGACCGTCGCCCGCGCCGCCCCGGGGATGACGTTGTTCGCCGGATTGCCCGTGTCCACGGTCGTGATCGACAGGGTCGACGGGTCGAACCGCGCCGTTCCCTCGTCCAGCCGCCAGCGCGCCAGCCGGTCCAGCAGGCCGACGAGAGGGGGCAGGGGGTTGCGCGCACGGTGGGGGTAGGCGGCGTGCCCCTGGCTTCCCGTCGCGACGATGCGGGCGGTCATCGAGCCGCGCCGGCCGATCTTGATCATCTCGCCCATCCGTTCCGGACAGGTCGGCTCGCCGACGATGCAATGGTCGAGCGTCTCCCCGTTCGCGGCCATCCAGTCGAGAATCGCGAGGGTGCCGTCCGTTCCCGGGCCTTCCTCGTCGCCGGTGACGAGGATGGCGAGGGAGAGGGCGGGGTCGGGATGGGCGCGGGCGAAATCCATCGCCGCGCAGACCCAGGCCGCGACGCCGGACTTCATGTCGCAGGCCCCGCGCCCCCAGATGCGCCCGTCCGCGATCTCGCCGCCGAAGGGCGCGCGCGTCCAGCCCTCGCCCACGGGCACCACGTCCGTATGCCCGTTGAAGCCGAGCACCGGCCCGCGCGTGCCGTAGCGGGCGTGGAGGTTGTCGACGCCCCCGCGCGGGATGCGCGTGCAGGCAAAGCCCGCCGTTTCCAGAAGGTCCTGGAGCAGGTCGAGCGCTCCGCCGTCTTCGGGCGTGACGGAAGGGCAGCGGATCAGGTCGGCGGTGAGGGAGACGGGGTCGGTCACGGGCGGGCAGGCTCCTCGGCTGGACCGCGCGAGCCTATACCGCCCCGCCGGGCCGTTCAATCGGCGCGAAGGGCGACGGGCGGGCCGTGCGCGTTCTCCCCCGGCATCCCGCGCATGACGCTCATGGCGAGCGAGAGCACGATCATCGCGGGGAGCGCCACGATCTCCACCGGCACCGCGCAGGCGAGGAGCCAGAGCGCGCTCCAGCCCATGTCGTGCAGCCGACGGATGGAGGCCGCCACGGCGATCCAGAGACCGATGCCGAGCTGGAGCGCGGCGAGGACGACCGACACTCCCAGCGGCATCAGCTCGATCCCGTGCGTCCGGCTCATCACGACCGGAAAGACGAGCAGGATCGCACCCATGGTCATCAGGAGCATCGCCAGAAGGCTGAGACGGAAGTACCGGGCGCGCCCCATGCGGCCGTCGATGACGAGAAGGTCGGTCAGCATGAGGAGCCTCCGGGTCGCATGCACACCCGGGCACCCTGCCCCCCGAAACCTCAAGGCGGGATTAATCGCGCCCATGAAAAAGCCCCCGTGCCGGAGCACGGGGGCCGCGATCATCGCCCGTTAGAGCGGGTGCCGCTTATTCGTTGCCCATGAAGGCGAGGATGAACTGGAACATGTTCACGAAGTTCAGGAACAGCCCCAGCGCGCCCATGACGGCGGCTTTCGACAGGTAGGCCGCGCCGTCGACGCCGGCCTGCGCGAAGTGGAGGTACTCCATCTTGATGCGCTGGGTGTCGTAGGCGGTCAGGCCGGCGAAGATCAGCACGCCGATCACCGAGATGGCGAAGGCGAGCGCGCCCGATCCGATGAACATGTTCACGATCATGGCCAGGATCAGGCCGATCAGGCCCATCAGCAGGAACGAGCCCATGCCCGACAGGTTGCGCTTCGTGGTGTAGCCGTAGAGCGACAGCCCGAGGAACGAGACGGACGTGATCCCGAAGGCCTGCACGATCGGCATGTAGTTCCCGGCGAAGCGCAGGAACACCAGCGACAGCGAGATGCCCATCAGGACGGTGAACAGCCAGTAGGTCGCCTGCACGGCCCCGACGCTCATCTTCTGCAGCCGGAAGCTGACGAAGAAGATCAGCGCGAGCGGTGCGAACAGCACGACCCACTTGAGCGGCGAGAACCAGATGGTCGATGCCAGCGTCTCGTTGGTGCCGAACACGAATGCCGTACCGGCCGCGACGAACAGGCCGCCGGCGAGGTAGTTGTACACGCTCATCATGTGCGCGCGCAGGCCCTGGTCGATTTCGGCGGCACGGCCCTGCGTGCCAACCGAGGTCGCGGCCATGCGGTCGAAGTCTGCCATCGAAGTCACCTCATATGGACTGGGAAACTGAAAGTCGTGGCGCTAATATCGCGATTGCGCGGCGTTCCTTCAAGAGGCAAAAGAAGAACGCGCGCATTTGTCCGCGCATTTTCTTCACCGGCTTGCCCCGTGCGGGGTTTCTTGTTCATGATACGCTGCTTTCTCGCCCTTCCCCTGCCCGACGACGTGACCGACGCCCTGATGGACGTGCAGGACGGCGTGCGCAATGCCCGCTGGGTCGACACAGAGAACATGCACCTCACGCTCGCCTTTCTCGGCGAGTGCACCCCGTCCGAGCTGACGGAGCTGGATACGGAGCTGGGCCGCCTGCGGACGGAGCCGTTCGAGCTGCGCGTATCCGGCGTCGGCGCGTTCGGCGGGGGCAAACCGCATACGCTCTATGCCGGGCTGGCCGCTTCCGAGCCGCTCTCCCGCCTGCAGTCGAAGATCGCCCGCCTGATTCGCGAGAGCGCCATCGCGGCGGAGCGGCGCAAGTTCCATCCGCATGTCACGGTGGCCCGCTGCGGCGGGGGGGTCGTCCCCGCCCAGGCCATCGACTGGACCCTGCGCCACGCCCGCCTCGCCGGTCCGGCCTTCACCGCCCACGGCTTCTCGCTCTTCCGCTCCGACCTCGGCCCCGGCGCGCCGGTCTACACGGAACTAGTACACTACCCCTTCCTCCGCTGAACCCCCTGCTTGCCCCCGCTTCCGGATTCGCCTAGATCCTCCCCATGGCCATCAGACCCATCGTCCTGCACCCCGATCCGCGTCTCAAGAAGCGGTGCGACCCCGTCGGCACCGTCGACGACGGCATCCGCGCCCTCGTCGCGGACATGTTCGACACGATGTACGACGCCCCCGGCATCGGCCTCGCCGCGCCGCAGATCGGCGTGCTCGCGCGCGTGCTCGTCATGGACTGCGCCAAGACGGACGAGGAGGAGCCGGAGCCGATCGCGATGATCGACCCGGAGATCCTGTGGGAATCGGAGGACACGAACGTCCACGAGGAGGGGTGCCTGTCCATCCCCGAGGAGTTCAACGACGTGGAGCGCCCGGCCCAGGTGCGCGTCGCCTATACCGATGCCGAGGGCGAGCGGCGGGAAATGGATTGCGACGGCCTCGTCGCCACCTGCGTCCAGCACGAGATCGACCATCTGAACGGCAAGCTCTTCATCGACCATCTCGGCCCCATGAAGCGGCAGATGATCACGGGCCGGATGAAGAAGCGCAAGCGGGAGCGGGCGAGCGACAAGGCGAAGGCATGAGCCTTCGCGTCGTCTTCATGGGTAGTCCGGCCTTCGCCGTGCCGACCCTCGCGGCCATCATGGCGGCGGGGCACGCGGTGGCCGCCGTCTACACCCAGCCCCCGCGCCCCGCCGGCCGGGGCAAGAAGCCGCGCCCCGGTCCCGTCCACGTGCGGGCGGACGATCTCGGCCTGCCGGTGCGCACGCCCGTCACCCTGCGCGATGCCGCGGTGCAGGCGGCGTTCCGCGCGCTCGACCCCGACGTCGCGGTCGTCGCCGCCTACGGCCTGATCCTGCCGCGCCCGATCCTCGACGCGCCGCGCTTCGGCTGTCTCAACGTGCATCCCTCGCTCCTGCCGCGCTGGCGCGGGGCCGCGCCCGTCCAGCGGGCGATCATGGCCGGGGACGCGCGGACCGGCGTGTGCATCATGCGCATGGAGGCGGGGTTGGATACCGGCCCCGTGCTGCTGCGCGACACGACCGCCATCGCCCCCCGCGAGACCGCCCCGGAGCTGGAACGGCGGCTCGCCGAGCGCGGGGGCGCTCTCATGGTCGAGGCGCTGGACGCTCTGGAGCGCGGCACCGCGCGCGAGACGCCGCAATCCGCCGACGGCGTCGTCTACGCCGAGAAGATCGACAAGGCCGAGGCCCGGATCGACTGGAGCCGCCCCGCCGCCTCGCTCGACGCCCACGTCCGGGGGCTGGTGCCGTTCCCCGGCGCCTGGTTCGAGGCGCGGGACGAGCGGATCAAGGTGCTGAGCGCCGAGCCGGTGGACGAAAGCGGCCCGCCCGGCACCGTCCTCGCCCCCGGCACCGTCGCCTGTGGCACCGGCGCGCTGCGCCTCCTGCGGGTCCAGCGGGCGGGCAGGCCGGCGATGGAGGCGGAGGACTTCCTGCGCGGCTTTCCGCTGGACCCGGGGTCGCGGGTTGACTAATCGCCGCCGGCCCACAGCTTAGGCTCTTGATCCAATTCCCTGAGGGAGCCTGTCCATGTCCATCATCCTCGCGATTCTCGGCGGTATCGTCGGCTACATGCTGGCTCCGCAGTACATCCGCGGCGCGCAGCAGATCCCGGCGGCCATCGCGGGGGCCGTGCTGGGCTTCATCGTCGGGCGGTTCTTCGGCGCGATCATGGGCCTGCTCATCCCCATGCTCATCGGCGCGGCGCTCTACCTCGCCTACAAGAAGTACCAGGCGAACGGCGGCAAGATCAGGCACTGACGGGTGCGAGCCGCTCCCGCACCGCCCGCACGACGCTCATCGCGGTGAGGGCGGAGGAGGCCGGGTTGCCGGGCAGGGCATTGCCCTCCACCGCGAACTCGAACCGTCCGAACGCCCCCTCGGCCACGATCTCGTGGCGGTTGGCCGAAAGGGTCGGGTCGGCGATCAGGCGCACGCGCGTCGCCTCCAGCCCCGCCCCGGCCAGGGCCACCGTCGCCGCGACGTTCGCGTTCTTCGGATAGCGCAGCGCCGCCTCCCACGCGGTGCCCTCGAAATGCACGGCCGGGGCGGTCAGCGCGTCCAGAGCTAACGTGTCCTCCGCCGCCGACCCGCGCCATCCGGCGGGGGGCTTGCGCCCCGTGTAGGTCACCCGGTCCAGCCCGCCGACCGCCGCCGCCGCCAGCACGTCCACCGCGCCGATGGCCCCCGGCAGCAGCCGCAGCCGCGCGCCGCCCTCCCGCGCCGCCGTCTCCAGCGCCAGCGCGACATCCGCATCCGCCAGCGCCCCGTTCGAGACCGTGAGCACGTCGATCCCCCGCGCCAGCAACGCCGCCCCGTGCGCGCGCAGGCCCGGATGCCCCGCGCAATCCACCGCAAGGCTCACGCCCGCAGGCACGTCCGCCGCATCCGTCACCACGGCGGTTCCGGCACCGAAGACCGCCCGCGCCGCCGCCTCCCGCCCCGGTCGGCACAGGCCGCAGGCGAGGGTGACGCCATCCAGCGCATGCAGGTGGCGGACGACCTCGGCGGCGATGGCCCCGTGGCCGATGAGAGCGATGGAGAGGGTCATGCGGGGCAGCCTATCGCACCCGCTCCCCTTGTCCAGCGCGCCGCGCCGCGCTACCCATCCGGTCGACCACGGGAGGACCGATCCGATGACGCTCGCCACCGCCTTCACCCCCGACGCGCCCCTCCTCATCCTCGGATGCGGCAAGATGGGCGGGGCATTGCTCGACGGCTGGCTGGCCGGGGGCCTGCCCGGCGCGGCCATCCGCATCGTCGAGCCGCATCCCGCCGATGCTCTCGTCCGCCTCGCCGAGGCGCGCGGCATCGCCCTGTCGGCGGATATGGAGGCGGTGACCGGCGTGCCCCGCGCCATGCTTCTCGCCATCAAGCCGCAGATGATGGCCGATGTCCTGCCCAGCGTGGCCGCGCGCTTCGGGACCGCGCCCCTCTACGTCTCCATCGCCGCCGGCACGTCGGTCGCGATCTTCCGCGACCTGCTCGGGGCGGAGGCGCGCATCGTGCGGGTCATGCCGAACACGCCGGTCGCGGTGGGCAAGGGGGCGAGCGCGGTCTTCTCCGGGCCGGGCGTGACGGGGGAGGAGACGTCCCTCGCCGAGGCGATGCTCGCCGCCGTTGGCCGGACCGTCCGGCTCGATGCGGAATCCGACATGGATGCCGTGACCGGGGTCTCCGGGTCAGGCCCGGCCTACGTCTTCCACATGATCGAGGCGCTGGCCTCGGCGGGCGAGGCGCAGGGCCTGTCTCCCGACCTCGCCATGCGCCTCGCCCGGCAGACGATCGTCGGGGCCGCCGCCCTCGCCGATGCGAGCGACGAGAGCGCCGCCGTGCTGCGCGCCAACGTCACCAGTCCGAAGGGAACCACCGCCGCCGGTCTCGCATTGCTCATGGACGAATCGACGGGACTGCCGCCCCTCATGGCCCGCACCGTCGCCGCCGCCGCCGACCGATCGCGGGAATTGAGCGGGAAATAGCTTTTTCATACAATACGATACGGCTTTTGCTGCATCGCACAAAAATATCCCTTGATATTCTTGCTGCGATGCAACATATTCTCCCCAACGCAAACGATCCACCCAGAGGGAGATGGACATGACGACCGACAAGAACTGGTTCGACCCCAACACCTACATCGACCTGATGAAGGAAAATGACCTGACCAAGATGTTCGACACCGCGAAATTCCCCGGCGTCGACACCGAGATGCTCACCGAAGCGCAGAAGAAGAACGTGCAGGCCATCGTCGATGCGAACCGCGTCGCGTCCGAAGGCTACCAGGCGCTCTTCAAGAAGCAGGTCGAGATCCTCCAGAGTGGCGTCTCCGACATGTCGGAAGCCATGAAGGAAGCCGCCACGCAGCCGATGTCCGTCGAGGGCTACGAGAAGCGCATGGAAATGGCGAAGGCCCATTTCGAGAAGTCGCTCGGCGTCTTCAACGAACTGAGCGAAGCCGCGCGCAAGGCCAACGAGGACGCGATGTCCATCATCCAGGCCCGCTTCAGCGAGGGTGTCGAGGAGATGAAGCAGCTCGCCTCCACCTCGATGACCGCGATGAAGGACACGCCGATGGCATCGAAGCCGATCGCCGCCTGATCGACCTCGCCACGCTCCGATGAAAGAAGCCGCTCGCCCCACGGGGCGGGCGGCTTTTTCGTGTCCAGGCAGCCCCTATCCGTTTACCCGGATGCTCTCGTTCTCCGGATCGTAGGGGCTGTCCTCCACGATCCGCGCATCCCACAGATCGCCCATCATCCGCACCTTGAGCGCCGTGCCCACCGCCGCCGACCCGGGCGAGACGTAGCCCAGCCCGATCTGCCGGTCGAAATGCACCGAATACCCGCCCGAGGTCAGCCGCCCGACCCGCGTCGTCCCGTCCGCCAGGTAGATCGCCTCCCGGCCCCAGGGGTCGGCATCCGCCGGTCCGTCGATGAGGACGGTGACGCATGTCGAGCGGATGCCCGTCTCCTGCATCGCCGCCTTGCCCTTGAAGTCCTTCGACAGGTCGACGAAGCGGTCGAGACCCGCTTCCAGCGGCGTCGCGTCCCGGCCCAGGTCGCTGCCGAAGGCGCGGTAGCTCTTCTCCTGGCGCAGCCAGTTCTGCGCCCGCGCGCCGCACAGCTTGAGGCCCAGCGGCTCCCCGGCGGCGAGGATGCGGTCGTAGAGGTGGTTCTGCATCTCCATCGGATGGTGCAGTTCCCAGCCCAGTTCCCCGGTATAGGCCACCCGGATCGCCAGCGTGCGCACCATGCCCAGATCGACCGTCTTCGCCGAGAGCCAGGGAAACGCCTTGTTCGTGAACGCGCCCTCCGGGTCGGCGTCGAAGACGAGCGCCTTCATCAGGTCGCGCGAGCGTGGCCCGGCGACGGCGAAGACGCCGTACTGCGTGGTCACGTCCTGTACCGCAAGCCATTCGCCGGTGTTCCGCGCGTCCCAATCCTCGGCCATCTTCGTCAGGTAGTCCGAGTCGTAGCTCTGCGCCGCGCCGGCGGAGACGAGGTAGTACTCGTGCTCGCCCTGCCGGACGATAGTAAACTCCGTGCGCACCGTGCCCGCATCGGTCAGTGCGTAGGTCAGGTTGATCCGCCCGATCTTCGGCAGCCGGTTGCAGGTCAGCCAGTCGAGAAAGGCGGTCGAGCCGGGGCCGAAGACGCGATGCTTGGTGAAGGCGGTGGCGTCGAACATCCCCAACCCCGACCGCACGGCCTCGGCCTCGCGCTTGGCGTATTCCCACCAGCCGCCCCGGCGGAACGACCGCGACGCGTGGTCGTCGAAGCCGGTCTCGGCGAAGTAGTTGGGCCGCTCCCACCCGTTCACCTGTCCGAACTGCGCCCCTTCGCCCTTCATCCGGTCGTAGCAGGGGGCCGTGCGCAGGGGGCGCGCGGCGGGGCGCTCCTCGTCGGGGTGGTGCAGGATGTAGACGTGCTCGTACGCTTCCTCGTTCTTCTTTACCGCGTAGGCGCGGTTGACCCATCTGCCGAAGCGGCGTGGGTCGAGCGACCACATGTCGATCTCCGCCTCGCCCTCGGTGATGAGCTGCGCGAGGTAGTGCCCCGCGCCCCCGGCGGCGGTGATGCCGAAGCTGAACCCCTCGGCCAGCCAGAAGTTGCGCACCCCCGGCGCGGGGCCGATGAGGGGGTTGCCGTCGGGCGTGTAGCAGATCGGCCCGTTGAAATCGTCCTTCAGGCCGCAGGTCTCGGAGGAGGGGATGCGGTGGATGAAACTCTCGTACTCCGCCTCGATCCGCTCCAGGTCGAGCTGCAGCAGGTCCGCGCGAAAGCTTTCGGGCACGCCGTGCACGGCCCAGGCGGGGGCGTTGCGTTCGTAGGGACCCAGTATCCAGCCGCCGCGTTCCTCGCGCACGTACCATTTCGCATCCGCGTCGCGCAGGACGGGATGCTCGCCGTTCTCCTTGCGCCATTCCTGGAGCATCGGGTCCGGCTCGGTGACGATGTACTGGTGCTCGACGGGGATGGCGGGGATGTAGGTGTCGATCATCGCGCCGGTGCGCTGGGCGTGGTTGCCGGTGGCGGTGATGACGTGCTCGCAGCGGATCTCGAAGCTCTCCTCGGTCGGGACGAGGGAGTTGCCCTTCTCAGCCATGATGCGGCCGGTGACGATCCACTCGTCGCCGTCTTTCCGGTACCCGTCGACCTGCGCCCGGCGCACGATCTCCACGCCCCGCATCCGCGCGCCCTTGGCCATGGCCTGCGAGACGTCCGCCGGATTGATGTAGCCGTCCGTGGGGTGGTAGATCGCCCCCTCCAGATCGTCGCAGCGCACCAGGGGATAGCGTTCCCCGACCTGCGCGGGCGTCAGCCACTCGAACGGCACGCCGCAGGTCTCGGCGGTGGCGGCGTAGAGCATGTACTCGTCCATCCGCGCCTTGGTCTGCGCCATGCGCAGGTTGCCGACGACGGAGAACCCGGCGTTCAGTCCCGTCTCCTCCTCCAGGGTCTTGTAGAACCGGATGGAGTAGTCGTGGATATGGGTCGTCGCGTAGCTCATGTTGAAGTAGGGCAGCAGCCCCGCCGCGTGCCAGGTGGAGCCGGCGGTCAGCTCGTCGCGTTCGAGCAGGATCGTGTCGGTCCAGCCGGCCTTGGCCATGTGATAGGCGATGGAGCAGCCGACCGCGCCCCCCCCGATGACGACCGCCCGTGCCTGCGTTCTCATCCCGACTCTCCCCCCGCAAGAATGCTGTTCCTTCGCGTCCTATCCCCGCTCTAGCACGCGTGCCGGGCGGGGCGCGACAGGGCAGGACGGTTTTGCGACGCGCGCCATGGCGGGAGCGATGCCGGAGGCCCCGGCCGGCGCGACCGCCTTTCCGGGCCGTTCCACGCGGGTCAGCGTCGATACGCCCCGGCATTTGCGCTTGCGTCCGGGCGGCGTTCGGGCCATGCGTGCGCCGCCATCCTACGGAAGGACCGCCATGGACATCGCCGCCGGACGATTTCGCGCCCGACTGGCCGAGACCGAGCAGGACGTTCACGCCGCCCAGCGCCTGCGCTATCGCGTCTTCGTCGAGGAGATGGGCGCGCAGGCGGGCGAGGCCGAGCGGGCCGCGCGCCGGGAGATGGACGCCTTCGACGCCTTCTGCGATCACCTGATCCTCGAAGACGACAGCCGCGTGACCGACGATCCGCTCGACCGCGTCGTCGGGGTCTACCGCCTGCTGCGGCGGTCGGTGGCGCGGGCGAACGGAGGATTCTACACCGCGACGGAGTTCGATCTCTCCCGGCTGGAGGCGTATCCGGCCGAGACGCTGGAACTGGGCCGGTCCTGCGTCGATGCGAAGTACCGGGGCGGCTCCGCGATGCAGCTCCTGTGGATGGCGCTGGCGCAGTACATCGACGCGCACGACCTCGGCCTGCTGTTCGGCTGCGCGAGCTTTCATGGCACCGAGATGGCCCCGCTCGCCGTGCCGCTCGCCTACCTGCACCACAACCACCTCGCGCCCGAGGATTTGCGCGCCCGCGTCCTGCCGGAGCATTACAACGGCCTCGATCTCCTGCCGGGGGAGGCGGTCGACCGCCGGGAGGCCATGCGCGCGATCCCCGCGCTGATCAAGGGGTACCTGCGCCTGGGCGGCTTCGTCGGCGACGGGGCCTATATCGACCGCGATTTCAACACGGTCGACGTCTGCCTCATCATGGAGACCAGCCGCATCGCCGACCGATACCGCAAGTTCTACACCGGCAAGACCTCCCCCGCGATGGAGCGGATTCTGGGGTAGAAACACCCTGCGACATTCGTAACCCGCGCGTTTTTTGGAACGGAATCGCCCATGACGTGTTTTTACTCCGAACCCGGCACAAAATGCCGGGTGCGAACAAAGGAGTAAGACAATGAAGAATTCCGTCATGGCCATCACGGGTGTCACCCTCGCCGGCGTCGCGTTCGCGTCCCAAGCCGGTGCCACTTCCGAGGCTGCGCCGGTTCTCTACGATGCCGCTCCCGCTGTGGTCGAGGCCAAGATCGACGAGACCCCGATGGCTGCATCCATCCGCACCCCGTCGTTGCCCGTCCAGCCGATGGACGTCCAGGGCGCCATGCCCGCCGCCACCGTCGACCGTTACGGCTCCAACGCCGTCGCCGGGATCGAGCTGGACCCGAACGGCGTCGCCCGCTTCGGCAACGGCAATGGCGATATCGACGTGAAGGCCGGGACATTCGAGAACGTGGAGCAGGGCCGGATCGTGATGATGGCGCCCGACGGCGACGAGCCGGCACCCGAGTTCAACGACGAGATCACCGTCGGCCAGATGTATTTCGGCCAGGACGGTCAGGTCTACCAGTTCGTCGGCCCCGCCGACTGAGCCGCATGACACGACCTCGACGGTCAATGCCGACCAAGGGGGTGCCGCGATAGCGCGGTACCCCTTTTTCGTGTGTCGCCGTCCTGTCGAAGGGACGCCTCAACCGTCCCCGTCGAGCGCCGCCGCGACGGCTTCCGCTTCGCCCGCGCCCGCCGCCACGAATTCCGCCGTCTCGACCAGCAGCCGTGCCCGATCCGCGCGGGCGGCATTCTCGACGACCATCGGGGTCTCGATCATCGCGGCCCACCAGACGATCTCCTCCGGTACCGTCCCGTCCGACGGCCAGTCCGGCGACAGCGACACGTAGTCCGCCTCCGTCTCCGCCGCGACGATCGCATCGTGGCGCGAGGGGCCGGGGTCGATGCCGACGATGCAGTCCTCCCCTAGCTCCCGCCGCGCCCACGGTGCTGCCTTCGGCGCGCCGCGCAGATGCACGCCGTCGGCCTGCGCCGCCTTCGCCACGGCGATGGCCGTCTCTCCCTCTCCGGCGATCACGAGGGGAATGTCGTGCCGATGACAAAGCTCGCGGCATGCCTGCGCCGTCTCCTCCGCCGACGCGTCCGCCACCTCCAGCCGCACGCAGGCCGGCTTCGACGTCTCCAACAGTGCCTCCAACCGCTCCGCATCCCCGACGTCGAGCGAAAGATAGAGTTGCGCGCGTACCGTATCGGCCATCCGACGATCTCCCCCAAAAGTTCCCGTGCCCGAGCGAGCAGACTGTCGCATGTTCTTGCGCGGGGCGTTCCTATGCCCCAAATCAGCGTCGAAGGCGAGAGTTGCGTTGAACAGGCGCGGCTTCGTCCCTAGATCAGACCACACCAATTGCACGCGGCTTCCCGCGTGCCGGGACTCAGTGAAGGAGCGTACATGCCCTGGAGCAACAACTCGGGCGGCCCCTGGGGCGGCGGCGGCTCGTCCGGCGGCGGGAGCGGCGGCGGCGGCGGAAAAGGACCCTGGGGCAACGGCCCGCAGAACGGCGGCGGCGGCGGTCGCGGACCGGGCGGCGGCGGTGGGGGAGGGCAGCAGCCGCCCGACCTCGACGAGCTGTTCCGCCAGGGTCAGGAACGCTTCCGGCGGGCCGTCTCGCGCGGCAACGGGCCGAATGGCGGCGGCGACCCCCTGCCCGCCAAGGTCATCGCCGGGGTGGGCGTGATCCTGCTCGTCGCGGCATGGGTCTACGCCTCCCTCTTTCAGGTCGAGACCAACGAACGGGCTATCGTGCTCACCCTGGGCGAATATTCCGCACCGCCCCGGACCCCGGGCCTGAACTTCGCCGCCTGGCCGATCCAGACGCACGAGACGCTGCAGGTCACCGACGAACGTTCGGTCGATATCGGCGTCGATTCGACCCGGGTGAACCGCCGCGGTGCCACGAACGCCCGCGACGGCGGCCTGATGCTCACGGGCGACGAGAACGTCGTGGACGTGAACTTCCAGATCGTCTGGAACATCGCCGACCCGGCGAACTATCTCTTCAACCTCGCCCTGCCCGAGCAGACGATCGAGGCGGTGGCCGAGGCGTCCATCCGCGAGGTGATCGGGCGCTCCGAGATCCAGCCCGTGCTGAACCGCGATGCGATCATCACCGAGGAGGTGCGCACGCTGATTCAGGACACGCTCAACGGCTACCAGTCGGGTGTGAACATCATCCGCGTCAACTTCGTCTCCGTCGCGCCGCCCGCCATGGTGGTCGAGGCGTTCGACGACGTGACCCGCGCGACGCAGCAGGAAGAGGCGCTCCAGCTCGAAGCCGAAGGGTATGCGCGACAGAAACTCGCCGAGGCGCGAGGCGAATCGGCCCAGCTTCTGGAGAACGCCGAGGCCTACGCCGCCCGGGTCGTGAAGGAGGCCGAGGGCGAGGCCGCCCGCTTCCAGGCGATCCAGGAGGAATACGCCAAGGCTCCCGAGGTCACGCGCCAGCGTCTCTACCTCGAGACCATGGAGCGCGTCTTCGGCGGCATCGACAAGATCATCCTCGACAAGTCCGTCGGCGAGGACGGGGGCAGCGGAATCGTCCCGTACCTGCCCCTCAACGAACTGGGCCGCAACAGCACCAACAGCATGAACAATCGTATCAGGGAGAACAGCCAGCAATGACGAAGGGTCGTATCATCGGCGGTATCCTCGTCGCCCTCCTGCTGCTCGTATGGTCCACGGTCTTCATCGTGGACGAACGCAAGCAGGCTCTCGTGCTGGCCTTCGGTAAGGTCGACCGGGTGATCGACGAGCCGGGCCTGCACTTCAAGCTGCCCCCGCCCTTCAACACGAAGATCATCTACGAGAAGCGCATCCTGCCGCTGGAGACCAACGAGGTCACCATCCTCCCCGAGGATGGCAAGCGCCGCGTCGCCGCCGCCTTCGCCCGCTGGCGCATCGCCGACGCGCAGCGGTTCCGCGAGGCCGTCGCCGACGTCGATAACGCGCTGCCCCGTCTGGAGAAGGTGCTGAGCGACAGTCTCGGCAAGGTGCTCGGCTCCGAGTCGGCCGACGCGCTCCTGTCGAACCAGCGTCAGGACATCCTCCAGCGCGTCACGCAGCTCGCCGCCACCGAAGCGCGCAGCCTGGGCGTCTCGATCCTCGACGTGCGCATCCGCACCTGGTTCCTGCCGGACCAGACGCTGGAGGCCACCTACGACCGCATGGTGCAGGACCGCAACGCCATCGCCCGGGGCCTGCGCGCCGACGGCGAGGAGAAGGCCCGCCGCATCCGCGCCGTGGCCGAGAAGCAGGCCGTCGAGCTGGTGGCCGAGGCGAACCGCGAGGCGACGACGCGCAAGGGTATCGCCGATGCCGAGCGCAACGCCATCTTCGCCGACGCCTACGGTCAGGATGTGGAGTTCTTCTCGTTCCAGCGCTCGCTCAGCGCCTACGAGAAGGCCCTCGACGGCAGCAACTCCAGCATCGTCATGTCGCCGGACTCGGACTTCTTCGAGTACCTGCGCGACCGGGACGGTGCCTCGAACGTCGCCGCGCCGCGCTAGCCCGCAACCCCTCGCCGAGACCCGGAACCCCCGCCCCGTGCGGGGGTTTTTCGTATCGCCCGCCGCCGCTCCGTGGCGACAATCGCGCGTCCTTGACTTGCTAGCGCCCCATTGCGTCCCTACTTCGTCCATGAACGCACGCTGTATGCGCCCCATTATTCTCTTCTCGAAAACGACCGGGAGCCAAGATGATCCGTAAACAATCCCGCGCTGTCGCCAGGGCGCGCCCCGTGATTTCCCCGGCGATCAAGCTCGCCCTCGCATCGCTGATCCTGCTGTTCGGTGCCTTCACGGCGCAGATGGCCGGCGCGCGCGCGGTTCCCTCCAGCTTCGCGGATCTGGCCGAGCGCCTCAGCCCGGCGGTGGTGAACATCTCGACCTCCCAGACGGTGGAGCGCCCCGATATCGGCCCGCGCATCCCCGAGCTGCCGGAAGGCTCGCCCTTCGAGGAGTTCTTCAAGGACTTCTTCGACCGTCGCGGCGGACAGGGCAACGGCCCGTCGCAGCGCCAGGTGCAGTCGCTCGGCTCGGGCTTCGTTATCGACCCGAAGGGGTTCATCGTCACCAACAACCACGTCATCGAGAATGCCGACGAGATCGTCGTCAACTTCGCCAACGGCGATTCCCTCGATGCCGAACTGGTCGGCACCGACCCCAAGACCGACCTCGCCCTCCTGAAGCTGACCGAGGAGCCGACGACGGACATCCCCTTCGTCAATTTCGGCGACAGCGACAGCGCCCGCGTGGGTGACTGGGTCATCGCCATCGGCAACCCCTTCGGCCTGGGCGGCTCCGTCTCCGCCGGGATCATCTCGGCCCGCAACCGGAACATCAACTCCGGCCCCTACGACGATTTCCTCCAGACCGATGCGGCCATCAACCGGGGTAACTCCGGCGGCCCGCTCTTCGACATGGCGGGCGACGTGATCGGCGTGAACACCGCCATCTACTCCCCCACCGGCGGCTCCGTCGGCGTCGGCTTCTCCGTCCCCTCCAACATCGCGATGAACGTCATCGACCAGCTCCGCGAGTTCGGCGAGATCCGTCGCGGCTGGATCGGCGTGCGCATCCGCGAGGTGAGCGAGGAGCTGGCCGAGGGTCTCGAACTCGACAAGCCGCGCGGTGCGCTGGTGGAGGACGTGACCCAGGACGGCCCCGCCGACGAGGGCGGCATCGAGATCGGCGACGTGATCCTGTCCTTCGACGGCAAGGATATCGAGGAGATGCGCGACCTTCCCCGCGCCGTGGCCGAGACGCCGGCGGGCGACACCGTCCGCGTCATCATCTCGCGCCGCGGCAAGACGCAGACGCTCAAGCTTTCCGTCGGCCTGCTCGATGCGGAAGGCAACGCCCTGTCCGACGAGGAGGAAGAGGATGAAGTCTCCGACGTGCCGAGCGAACAGATTCTCGGTATGACCATGCTCGCCCTTGACCGGAAGCAGCGCGAGGCCTTCGAACTGGACCCCGAACAGAAGGGTGTCGTCGTTACCGACGTCGAATCGACCAGCGCCGCCGCCCGCAAGGGCCTGCGCCGGGGCGACGTGATCGTCGAGGTCGCGCAGGATGCCGTCTCCTCCCCCGAGGAGGTCATCGAGAAGGTCGAGGCCGAACGGGAGGAGGGCAAGAGTTCCGTCCTGCTGCTCGTCAGCCGCGCCGGCGACGTCCGCTTCGTCGCCCTGCGCTTCGAGGACGACGCCGAGAACTGATCCTCCCGAATCGCGACCCGATGGAAAGCCGGACCTTTCGAGGTCCGGCTTTTCGCGTTCTGGCATCGCTCTTGCTCCCTTCCGTTCCAGACATGGCCCCCGGGCCTCTGGTCCGAAAGAAAGTGAGCCGACGATGCATGAATTCCGCACATCCCTGTTTCGAACCGGAACGGTCGCCCGCCGTGCCGTGACCACCGCCACCCTCGCCGCGCTCCTCGCCGGGTGCGCGGCCCAGAACGGCGGTGCGCCGGCGATGCGCGCGGAGCCGACCTTCATGCGCCTGACCGAGGAGCGCGTCTTCGCTCAGGCCCTGCGCCAGCGGTATCTCGAACTCGCGACCGACGCTTACGATCGCGGCGATTTCGACCGCTCCGACTTCTATTCCCTGCGCGCCATCATGGCCGTGGAGGGCAAGCTCGCCGATCCGGCCGGGGCCGGGACGCAGGTGACCGGCGAGCTGGCCCCCGTCCGCGGCCGCCTCGCCCGCGTCCTCTCCGCCCAGACCCGGCTCGGTTCGCCCGATCTGGCCGCGCGGGCGCAGGCGGCGTTCGACTGCTGGTGGCTCGAATCGCAATCGGGGGGCGACCGGAGAATCGCGGAAGCCTGTGCCTACAATGCCCGGGCGGCCTTGGCCGAACTCGAATCGGTCGCATCGGGTCGGCATTTCGCCCGCACCGGATCGACGCCGCAACAGATCGTCATCGGCTCCGATACGCCGTCCCAGAGGATGCAGGTCGGCGGTGCCATGATCGAGGTGATCAACGAACGCGCTGCGCCCGTGCCGAGCGCGCATCGCCCCGCCGCACCCCAGCCCCCCCGGGTCGCGCCCGCTCCGCTTCCGCAGGCTGCGCCGATCCAGGTGCCGCCGATGCCCATGGCGGCCCCGACGATCCCGACCGTCCCGATAGAAAGCGAGCGCGCCTACGTGCCGCCGCCCGTCGAGCAGCCTTCCACCCGCACCTTCGCCCTCGAACCCGCCGCCCCGCTCGACCGGGTCGTCCCGACCGTCCCGATTCTCCCGGGGTCCGGCCCTGTCGATCTGCTGACGTCCGATGTACCCGAGACCGGCGCGCCCCTCGGCGGTCAGTACGTCGTCGCGGAGATGGACAGCTATGCGGCGGCGATGATCCCGATCTACGACGACCCGATCCCCCAGGCCGCACCCGTCTTCTCGAACGGCTCCGAGCCGCTCGTACAGACCGCACCGATGATGATCGAGCAGAACGGAGGCGTCCTGTCGTCCTTGATCGAGGCTCGGTCCAGCGGTACGGGTGACTACGCGGTCTACTTCGGCTTCGACAGCGACGCGATCACGCCCGAAGGCGCCGATGTCCTCGGCGACCTTATCGAGCAGATCAAGCTCGAAGGCCGCACTGCCGTGGCGCTGATGGGTTTCACCGACTCGGCGGGCGACTCGCGCTACAATCAGCTCCTTGCAATGCGCCGCGCGAACGCCGTCCGGCAGTTCATCCAGCGGCGCACCGACGGGACGATCCGCTTCGAGGTGATGCCCGTCGGCGAGGCCGAAGCCGTGCAGAACGGCGGCGACGGGGTCACCGACGCCCTGAATCGCCGGGTGGAGATCATCCTTCGCTGAACGGCTGAAAGCATGCGGTAACTTTATGCCTTGCCTCCCACCGGGGCGGGGCATTTTATTGCGCTGAATCGCCGATCCGACGCTTTGTCACGAAAGTGCAAAAAACTTGGAAAAAAGCTCTTGCGCGGTGGTGCGAACATCCGTAAATACCGCCTCACCGACGGGGACACGGCGCAGACGCCACCCGGTCGGCAGGGTCCGAAACGAAGCGGCCCGACGTTCTTTGAAAACAAAAATTGAAGGGATATGCGGGTGGCTTGACTGCTGTGT
>JAHDDY010000043.1 GCA_020629115.1 Paracoccaceae bacterium
GGCTGTATGCCGGGAATCGAACCCGGCGACCGCTAGGGGTCACCATTGTGATGGCGGGACTCGAACCCGCTACAGTCAGATCCTAAATCTGATGCTCTACCAGATGAGCTACATCAGGATGTCAGTGAGACATCCTCGGATGCGACCTGCGACACCGGCCTCGCGACATGCGCCCGGAAACTCGGGGCATGGGGACGGAGACATATTTTCATACGGACCTCCTTTCCATGAGGCTCGGACGATCGGCCGCCCGGGGCGCTCTATGCAACCCGCCAGGCGGCTTCGCAACGGCGGGGCGAGACATTGCGAAAATAGCACAGAAATCGTTGCGTCTATGCAACACTACTAGCGCGTATCCCCGGCGATCTTCGTCAGACTCAGTTGCGCCTCGTCCGAGACGCGGACGGCGGTCAGGGCGGCCCCGGCGGCGGCCTCGCGCTGATCCTCGTTCATGCCCTCCAAATCCTTGTCGGACAGGCGGACCGTGACCTCGCGATGGGCGAACTTCACGCCGTTTTCCTCGAACAGGCCGCGCAGGCGCGAATAGACGAGCTTGCGGGTCGTCCACTGGTCGCCGGGCCGGGTCATGAACTTGACCCGGATGATCATCGCCGAATCCTCCATGCGGTAGATGCCCTGCGATTTCAGCGGCTGAAGGAATTTCGGCCCCTCGACGGGATGCTCCAGCAGCTCCGCGCCGAGCTTCTTGATGAGCTTGCGCACCTTCTCCACGTCGGTGTCGTAGGTGACGCGGATGGGCAGCTTCACCATGACCCAGTCGCGCGAGTAGTTGGTCAGATGCGTGATCTCGCCAAAGGGGATGGTGTGCAGCGCGCCGAGGTGATGCCGGAGCTGGAAGGAGCGCAGCGAGATGCGCTCGACGGTACCCTTGACAGTGCCGATGTCGATGTACTCGCCTTTGCGGAAGGCGTCGTCCACGAGGTAGAACGCGCCCGACAGGATATCGCGGATCAGCGTCTGCGCGCCGAAGCCTATGGCGATGCCGACCACGCCCGCGCCCGCAAAGAGCGGGGCGACGTTGATGCCCATCTGCAGCAGCACCATGATGAAGACGCTGGTCGCGATGACGAAGAGCAGGAAGTTGCGGAACAGCGGCAGCAGCGTCGCCAGGCGGCTGGCCGCACTCGCCTCCCCGCCCTCGCCCTCCGCCGGGCCGGTATCGACCTCGTCGCCGCCCTCCTCCCGGATGCGGGTGTCGATCCAGATGCGGACGGAATGGTACAGGAGGTAGCCGATGAGGCAGATGTCGATCACGTCCTGCACGGGGTCGAGCAGGCCCCCCTCGTCCAGCATGTAGTCGAAATCCCAGATGTGCAGCAGCGCGTAGATCCCCGCCCCGAAGGCGAAGATCGAGGCCGTGCGCCGGGCGAGTGCCTCGAAGTCGCGCATCCCGGTCAGGGTCGGGTCGCCCTCCTCCGGGTCGCTGCCGGGAATGCGGTCCCGGTCGACCATCGCGGGGCCGGATTCCTCCTCCCCGTCCCCTTCGAGCGGATCGCCCTCGATGTAGGCGGCCTCGATGATACGGTCTCGGCGCTCCTCCCGCTCCTCGTCCGACGTCTCGCGCTGGCGCTCGGTGACGATCACGCGGCGATTGCGGAAGATGCGCGCGATGGTGAAGGCGACGACCCCGTAGGCGACGATGACCGCCAGCAGGACGGTATAGGCCCCGACGATGAGCGGCGCGCCGCTGACGGTGCCCGACAGCAGGCGGTAGATCAGGACGCCGGACGCGCCGAGCAGGTAGAGCACCACCATCGGCGCCCAGAGCATCGCCGAGAGACGCGGCAGGAACGGCACCGTCTCGGCATGGCACTGCCCGAGGATGGCCCGTGTGATCGCCTTGCGGTTGATGAGCACCATCGCGAGATTCGCCGCCACCATCAGGATGGTCGCGACCAGGGTCAGCGTGTTGTGCGTCAGGCGGGACGCGCCGATATCCTCGATCCAGTAGCAGAACGCGAGCAGCGCGATGGAGAGGGCGACCGTGCCCCAGAGCCAGGTGAAGAGCTTCCGCGCCTCGTGGTCGGTCATGCACGGGATGCGGTAGTGCGGCAGGTAGGGCGACAGCACCATCCGCCACAGGATCGCCGTCAGCCGCGCGGACATGACCGCGCCGATGACGACGATGACCGTCTTCTGCGAGGCATCCCCGGTCGGGTTCAGGAAGGCGAAGACGAACGCGGCGGTCAGGATCGTCGACAGCGCGATGCCCACCACCCCGATGGCCGCCCGCAGCGACAGGATCGGCAACTTCTCGACCAGCCCCCGCGGGTTGGGCTGTTGGAGCGCGATGAACCAGGGGCCGACGATGCGGATGCCGTAGATCTGCGCCTCGATGGTGTAGGCGATGGCGATGAACAGAAGCGTCCAGCCCACGATCCCGGCGAAGTACACGGCCTCCCCGGTCGGGCTTTGCGTGGCCAGCAGGGTATGGATGGCGGGGCCCAGCTCCGGCACGTGGGCGATCAGCTCCATGAGCCGCGTGTAGGCGCGCTTCACGCTAAGCTGCGTCTCCGACAGCATGCTCAGGCTCTCGGCGGCGGCGGCGTACTGGTCCGGCCCCGCCTCGCCCACCCGCCGCGCGCTCTCGCTGATCGGTTTCTCGGTGACGGCGAGCGCGCCGTATCCCTGCATCAGGTCCGCATCCTGCGCGGTCGCCGGCATCGCGGCAAGGGCCATCCCGGCGACGAGCGTCAGGAGGGCGAGGAGCGTACGCAGGAAACGGGCCGCATCTGTCATGCAACCGTTATAGCGCGTCGACGGCCCGTCGTCTTCACCCGTATGTCAGGTCGCGAAGAGGTCGAGCTGGTCGCCTGGTCGCGGTGGAATGCGAAAGAGGTCCCGGCGATAGGGCCGGTGCCGGGTGTTCAGCCCCAGCCGCGCCGCCGCCTTGCGGAACCGCGTCGCCATCAGCGCGGCATAGGGGCCGGTGCCGGTCATGCGCGTGCCGAACGCCGCGTCGTAGTCCTTGCCCCCATGCATGGATCGCACGTGGTTCAGGATGCGCGCCGCCCGGTCCGGGTAATGCTCCTCCAGCCATTCGCGGAACAGCCCGGCGATCTCGCGCGGCAGGCGCAGGGCGACGTAATAGGCCGAGGAGGCCCCCGCATCGCGCCCGCGTTCCAGCATCGCCTCCATCTCGTGATCCGTCAGTGCGGGGATGAGCGGGGCGGTCATCACGGTCACGGGGATGCCCGCATCCGCCAGCGTCCCGATGGTGCGGAACCGCGCATGGGGCGCGCTGGCCCGCGGCTCCATCGCCCGGCTCAGGCGATGATCCAGCGTCGTCACCGACACCGCGGCCCGCCCGATGCCCAGCGCCGCCGCCTCGGACAGGAGATCGGTGTCCCGCGTGATGAGGGCGGACTTGGTGATGACGCCGAAGGGATGGCGGTAGGCGAGCAGGACCTCCAGGATCTCCCGCGTCGTGCGGTACTCGCGCTCGATGGGCTGATACGGATCGGTATTCGCGCCGAGCATGATCGGCACCGGCGCGTAGCCCGGCTTGTCGAAGGTCCTGCGCAGCAGATCGGCGGCCCCCGGCTTGACCGTCAGCTTCGTCTCGAAATCGAGGCCGGGGGAGAGGCCGAGATAGGCGTGGCTGGGCCGGGCGTAGCAGTAGATGCAGCCGTGCTCGCAGCCGCGATAGGGGTTGATCGACCGCTCGAACGGCAGGTCGGGCGAGTCGTTCCGCGCGACGATCGACCGTGCCGCCTCGCGCACCACCTCGACCGGCAGGGGCGGCAGGTCGGCGGCGCTGTCCCATCCGTCGTCCACGATCTCGCGCGCCTCGCGCTCGTACCGCCCGCTCGCGTTGGAGACGGCCCCGCGCCCGCGTCGGCGGTCCTTCGATATGGCGGTGGTCATGGCTTTGATCCTGTTTCGTTCTCATTACGACACACCGCCCGCGCCGTCAAGAACCGCTTGGCACCGCATCCCGCCGATGCGTAGATGCGTGCCCATCCATCCCGCGCGCGAGGCCACCCGATGCAGCCCTTCACCGGCAATTTCACCCAGCAGGAGCCGATCCCCGAGGAGGCCATCGCGGCGGCGGTGGCGGTCATGCGGGGCGGGCGGCTGCATCGCTACAATACCGGCGAGGGCGAGATCGCGCCCGCCGCCCGGCTGGAGGAAGCCTTCGCCGCCTATCAGGGCGCGCGATACTGCCTCGCCTGCGCGTCGGGGGGCTATGCGCTGTCGGTCTCGCTGCGGGCCGCGGGGGTGACGCCGGGGGACAGGGTGCTGACCAACGGATTCACCCTCGCCCCCGTCCCCGGCGCCATCGCCGCCGTGGGGGCCGAGCCGGTGCTGGTGGAGATCACGCGCGATCTGGTCATCGACCTCGATCATCTGGAACGGCGCATCGACGAGACCGGCGCGCGGGTGCTGATGCTCTCGCACATGCGCGGGCATCTGGCCGACATGGACGCGCTGACCGCCCTGACGGCGGCCCGCGGAGTCACCCTCATCGAGGATTGCGCGCATACGATGGGCGCGCGGTGGGACGGCCGGCCAAGTGGCGGATTCGGGCTGGCGGGGTGCTTCTCGACCCAGACCTACAAGCACGTCAATTCCGGCGAGGGCGGCCTGCTGACCTCGGACGATCCCGAGTTCATGGCCCGCGCGATCATGCTGTCCGGCTCCTACATGCTCTACGAGCGCCACCGCGCCGCGCCGCCGCCCGAGACCTTCGCGACGATCCGGCTGGAGACGCCGAACATGTCCGGGCGGATGGACAACCTGCGCGCGGCGATCCTGCTGCCCCAGCTCAATGCGCTGGATGCGAACGCCGCGCGGTGGAACGCCCGGCACGACGCCATCGCCGAGCGGCTGGCGGGGGTGGACGGCCTGTACCTGCCGCATCGTCCGGCGAAGGAGGCCTATGTCGCCAGCTCCATCCAGTTCCTCGCCCCCGGTCTCTCGCCCGAGGCGTGCACCGACTTCGTCGCCCGGATGAAGGCGGTGGGGGTGGAGCTGAAATGGTTCGGGGCGGCGGAACCGTCGGCCTTTACCTCGAACCACCACAGCTGGCGCTACGTGCCCGCGCAGGACCTGCCGAACACGGACGCGATTCTCGGGACCCTGTTCGACATGCGCCTGCCCCTGACCTTCAGCGTCGAGGATTGCCGCCACATCGCGGACCTCATCGCGGCGGGGATGACGCGACCGTAGCGCGAGCGATTCGCTCCAAGCGCGAGCCTCCCGACCCGTCGATCCGTCCGTCCGCCCCGCGAGCGGGCCAGCATTCGCGCGCGATTCGGCGTCAAGGAAAAGACTCGCTTGATTAGAACAAAAAAGGAACATTTACTATCCGGTACGCCGTCCCCGAATCCGTCGATCAAGGAAGACAGCCATGTCCAGAGTCGTCCCCTCGCTCGTCCTGCTCGCCACCCTCGCCGCCTGCTCGGAGTCCGTCTCGCCCCGGGCGGAGCGGGTGTTCTACCGCTCCGACGGGATGGCGAGCTGGGGGACGGTCTGCCAGCTCGACCGCCGGGGCTTTCTCGGGCTGGGCAAGCGGGGGTACATCTCCGTCGCCCATGTCACGGAGAACGGCACCCCCCTCGTGGGGCCGAAGGATGCGGTGACGGTGGCCGATTCCCTGTCGGACTGGTCGTTCCTCGGTATAGACCCCGCCGACCTCGATCCGGCGGACTATCCCCCGATGCGCGCGGGCCAGGCGATCACGATCCACGGCTTTCCGGCGCGGGACCGGGACGGGGAGGTCATCCCCGGCGTCGTCTACACCGACGATCCGGAGCCGCCCTTCTGGTGGGTCGAGCTGCGCGACGCGGACGAGGGCATCGCGGCGGAAGGCGTGATCGGGGGGCTGTCCGGCTCCTGCGTGTTCGACGGGGACGGGGCGCTGGTGGCCGTGGTCCATGCCAACGGGTTCAGCCAGATCGGCGGGACGACGGATACCTGGGCGAAGGTCGTCCCCGTGCGCGAGGCGATCCGTCAGGCGCAGGGACGAAGACCGGCGACAATGATGGCCGACGCTCCCCCGCCCGCGCCGACCTTCGATTTCGCCACGCCGTCCCCCGCCGCGCCGATCGCTCCCGCACCCTTCGCGGAAGCCGCCCCCACGCCCGACGCGCCATCCGCATACCGGATCATCCAGCCGAACTACGCCGGCGAGAGGCCCGGCGGCGCGGCGCAGGACCCGCTGGCGCTGGCGCTGCTCGAAGCGGAGCGCATCGTCCTGCCGCCGCCGACGATGGACGTCGCCCCCGCATCGGCGCTCCTGCCGGCCCCTGCGCCGGTGGTGCCGACTCCCGTCGCGCCGCCACCCGCCGAGACGGCCCCGCCGCCAATGGCGATGACGCGCCCCGCCGCCGTCCCGGCCCCGCGCTACCGGATCATCGAGCCGCGACCGCGACCGCAACCGGCACCCGCGCAGCCCGACGCCCGGCCCGCCATGCGCGTCATCGGCGGCGAGCGGGGCGGCTTCTGCGCGCAGTGTTTCTGAGCCGTCAGCCCCAGAGCGCGGGCGTCGCGGGGTGGACCGTGCTGCCCTCGAAGACCAGCGGCACATCCCGGTCCGCCGCCAGCAGGAGCGGCGCGTCGAGATCGACCACCTCGGCCCCCTGCGCCACCAGCAAGGCCGGAGCCATGGCGAGGGACGTGCCGACCATGCAGCCGACCATTACCCGGAACCCCATCGCGCGCGCCGCGTCGCGCACGGCGAGCGCCTCGGTCAGGCCGCCGGTCTTGTCGAGCTTGATGTTGATCATGTCGTACTTGCCGCGCAGCCCGTCGAGCGAGGCGCGGTCGTGGCAGGCCTCGTCGGCGCAGACGGGGAGCGGACGATCCATGCAGCGCAGCGCCTCGTCGTCGCCCGCCGGGAGCGGCTGCTCGACCATGGCGACGCCGAGGGCCAGCAGCTCGGGCGCGAGGGCCGCGTAGGTCTCGGGCGTCCACCCCTCGTTCGCGTCGACGACGAGCGCCGCGCCGGGCGCGCCCTCGCGCACCGCCCGCAGCCGGGCCAGATCGCCCTCCCCGCCCAGCTTGATCTTCAGCATCGGCCGGTGAGCGTGCTCGGCGGCCTTGGCGCGCATGGCCCCGGGCGTGTCGAGGGACAGGGTGTAGGCCGTCGTCACCGGTTCCGGCGCGGACAGGCCCAGCAGGTCGTGGACGGGCCGTCCCGTCCGCTTGGCCTCCAGGTCCCACAGCGCGCAATCGACGGCATTGCGCGCGGCTCCGGCGGGCATCGCCTGCGCGTCGCGGGGATGGCCCATCGGCCCGGCGCTTTCGATCTGCGCGACGACGCTCTCGACCGTCTCGCCGTAGCGGGCATAGGGAACGCATTCGCCGCGCCCGACATGCCCCCCGTCCCGCGCCGTCACCGTCACAACCCGTGCCTCCGTCCGGCTGCCGCGCGAGATGGTGAAGGTGCCGTCCATGGGAAAGGTCTCGGCGGTGGCGGCGAAGGTGACGGGCATCGCCTACAGCCCGTCCACGATGCGCCCGACGCCGGTGCGCACCGGATCGACGGTCGGCAGGCCGAAGCGGTCCTCGGTCTCCTTCAGCAGGCGCTCGGCCGCCGCCCCGTCCAGCGCCCTGGTGTTGATGCAGATGCCGACGAACCGGGCGTCGGGATTGGTCAGCCGCGCGTGGGGCAGCGCCATGTCCATCACCGCGCCCATGTCCGGCACGGGATAGTCGGGCAGCGCGCGCATATGCGTGCGGGTCGGCTCGTGGCACAGGACCAGCGCGTCGGCCTGCGCCCCGTGGATCAGGCCCAGCGTCACGCCCGCATAGGCGGGATGGAACAGCGACCCCTGCCCCTCCACCAGATCCCAGTGATCGTCATCATTGGCGGGGGCCAGCGTCTCGACCGCCCCGGCGATGAAGTCCGAGACCACGGCGTCGATGCTGACGCCCGCGCCGGTGATGAGGATGCCGGTCTGACCCGTGGCGCGAAAGGTGGCCTTCATGCCCCGCCCGCGCATCTCCTTCTCCAGGGCGAGGGCCGTGTACATCTTCCCGCAGGAGCAGTCGGTCCCCACCGGCAGGAGGCGCTTGCCGGAGCGCGGCGCGCCGCTGCCGACGGGATAGGTCTCGGTCGGATGGCGCACGTCGTGCAGTTCCCGCCCCAGACGCGCGGCGGCCTCGGCGAGGCGGGGCACGTCGGCGAGCCTGTTGTGCAGGCCGGCGGCGAGGTCCATGCCGGCCTCCAGCGCCTCGACCAGCACGTCGATCCACTCGTCGGCGATGAAGCCGCCCCGGTTGGCGACGCCGACGACCATCGTCCGCGCGCCCTTCTCCATCGCCTCCGCGACGGTCATGTCCGGGATGCCCAGATCGGCCTTGCAGCCGTCGAGGCGCATCTGCCCGACGGCATGGTCGGGCCGCCAGTCCCTGATCCCCTGCGCGACCTTGGCGGCGAGCGCGTCCTTCGCGTCGCCGAGGAACAGGAGATACGGTGTCTTGAGCATGGTTCTGGCTCCCCCCGGAGAAATGCGCTTCGAGGAGGAGAGGCACAGACCGGACGCCGCGTCCAGCCTTTTCAGCCCGGCATCAGGCAGCGCAGCGCGGACGGCCCCGGACCGTGGCGGCGAGGGCTTCCTTCACGTCGTCCGTCAGGCCCGACCCGCCCACGCCCAGCGCGCTCGACCGGCTGACCGTGGCGACGCGGGCCGTCAGGAAGGGGGACAGGCCCAGCCCGCGATAGAGCGACAGCCCGCTGCGCTCGTCGACGCGCCGGGCCTCGGGAAAGCAGCGGGCGACGAAGGCGTTCATCGCGTCGATGGTGGCAGGCACGGGCACGTCGGGAAAGATCAGCACGTCGTCCGCGCCGCGCAGGTCGCGCAGGGTGACGGGGACGATGCCGGACGTGTCCGTCCCGATCGGGTCCATCACCGCGCGGTCGGCCCGGGGCGTCGCGCAGGCCGTCAGCGTCGCGCAGATGACCAGCCCGAACACCATCCTCATGCGGCCTCCAGCATGCCGGACAGGCCGTGGAACAGCGGCGCCCCGTCCGTGCCGAGAGTGCGCGGGTCCACGGCGCGCTCCGGATGGGGCATCATGCCGAGGACGCGGCGGTTCCGGGACAGGATGCCGGCGATGTTGTCCGCCGAGCCGTTCACCGCGTCCCGGTAGCGAAAGGCGATGCGCCCCTCGTCGCCCAGGCGCGCGAGCGTGTCGTCGTCGGCGATGTAGCAGCCGTCGTGGTGGGCGACGGGGAGCGTGATCTCCTGCCCCGCCTCGTAGCCCTGCGTATAGGGGCTGTCCGCGCTCTCGACCGCGAGCGGCACGTCGCGGCAGACGAATTTCAGCGTCGCGTTGCGCATCAGCACGCCCGGCAGCAGGCCCGCCTCGATGAGCACCTGGAACCCGTTGCACACCCCGAGCACATGCCCGCCCGCCTGCCCGAAGGCGGCGACCTCGCGCATGATGGGCGATTGCGCGGCGATGGCCCCGCAGCGCAGGTAGTCCCCGAACGAGAAGCCCCCCGGCACGGCGACGAGGTCCAGCCCGTCGGGCAGGCGGCTGTCCTTGTGCCAGACCATGGCGGGCGAGGCCCCCGTCGCCTTGCGCAGGGCCACCGCCATGTCGCGGTCGCAGTTGGAGCCGGGAAAGACGATGACGGCGGTCTTCATCGGGCGTCTCCGTTACTTTGGGTTCCGCAGTGTCGCAGGCTTCATGGTTACCAGATGGTATACGCAGCGGATTTTTCGAGCGCGCGCCGTGCCGCACCCCGCCGAGGATGCCCGGTCACGCGATCTCAATCGAATAATCCTCGATGACCGTATTGGCGAGCAGGCGGCGACACATGGCGTCGAGGCTCTCGCGGGCCGTCGTCTCGTCCGGGGCGTCCAGCTCGATGTCGAAGACCTTGCCCTGGCGGATGCCGGCCACCCCGTCGAAGCCCATCCCGCCGAGCGCCGCGCCGATGGCCGCGCCCTGGGGGTCGAGCACGCCGGGTTTCAGGGTCACGAAGACGCGCGCTTTCATCCCGTCCCCTCCCCTAGTGGACCAGTTTCGGCCCGGTGCCGCGCACCACGCTCTTTTCCGGCATCACGCCGAGCCGGGTCGCGACCTCGGTGTAGCCGTCCATCAGGTTGCCCAGATCGCGGCGGAAGACGTCCTTGTCGAACTTCTGCCCGGTCTTGATATCCCACAGGCGGCAGGAATCGGGGCTGATCTCGTCGGCGACGATCACGCGGGGCACGTCGTTGTCGTAGACGTGGCCGCATTCGATCTTGAAGTCGACCAGCTTGATGCCGACGCCGAGGAACAGGCCACTGAGGAAGTCGTTCACGCGCAGGGCCAGCGCGACCATGTCGTCGAGGTCCTGCGGGCTGGCCCAGTTGAAGGCGGCGATATGCTCCTCGGCCACCATCGGATCGCCGAGCTTGTCGTCCTTGTAGTAGTATTCGACGATGGGCCGGGGGAGCTGCGTGCCCTCCTCGATCCCGAGGCGCTTGGCGAGCGAGCCGGCGGCGACGTTGCGGACCACCACCTCCAGGGGGATGATCTCCACCTCGCGGATGAGCTGCTCGCGCATGTTCATGCGGCGGATGAAATGGGTGGGCACGCCCACGCCGTTGAGATTCGCCATCACGAATTCGGAGATGAAGTTGTTGAGGACGCCCTTGCCCTCGATGATCTCGTGCTTCTCGGCGTTGAAGGCGGTGGCGTCGTCCTTGAAATGCTGGACGAGCGTACCCGGCTCCGGCCCGGCATAGATCGTCTTCGCCTTGCCCTCATAGACCAACCGCCGACGGCTCATCGCGCTTCTCTCCGATCCACGAATGACAAAGGGGCCGTCGCGGAGCGTAGCGCCCCCCGGCCCGTGACGGGCGTATAGGGGTTCGGACGGGATCGCGCAACCGAAACCGCCGGGCCTTCAGATGATCTCGTCCTCGTCGAACATCGGGTCGTCGGCGAGTTGGGACGAATGGTCGTCCATCCTGCCCTCGGCCTTGCGGAAGGAGGCGATGCGGGCGAGGTGGAAGACGGCATCGCCCTCGTTGACCACCGGCATGACCGCGCGCCCGACGATCAGGCCCTCGAAGGGGGCGGCGACCTCGGCCTCGCGCTCGCCGAACGGGTCGGCCACGGTGCCGAGCACGTCGCCCGCGCGCACCAGATCGCCGTCGGGGCGAAAGCCGCGGAACAGGCCACCCATCGGCGCGCGCAGCCACTTGCTCGACGCGCAGAACTGCGGCGGGGACTTCGGCGGCGCGATGCCCCGGCCCGACACCATCTCCATCGACTTCAGCACGCGCAGGATGCCAGCGAGGCCCGCGCGCACCGCCGTCTCGTCGAAGCGCAGGCCCTCGCCGCCCTCGTAGAGGAGGACGGGCGTGCCGACCTCCCGCGCGGCGGCGCGGAGCGAGCCTTCGCGCAGGGCCGATTGCATGACGATGGGCGCGCCGAACACGTCGGCCAGTTCGCGCATCCGCGCATCATCGGGCGAGACGCGCACCTGCGGATAGTTGGTGCGGTGAACGGCGGCCGAATGCAGGTCGATGCCCATATCCGCCCGCGCGACGATCTCGTCGAGGAACATCCGGGCCAGCCGCGCAGCGAGCGAGCCGCCCCCGCTGCCGGGGAAGGAGCGGTTCAGATCGCGCCGGTCGGGCAGGTAGCGCGAGCGGGCTATGAAGCCGAAGGCGTTCACGATGGGCACGACGATCAGCGTGCCCCGGAGCCGCTTCAGCCCCGGCGAGCGCAGCAGGCGGCGCACGATCTCGATGCCGATGACCTCGTCGCCGTGGATGCCCGCGCTGACGAAAACCACCGGACCGTCCGTTTTGCCGTGGACGATGTGGACCGACATGGCGACGGGCGTGTGGTCCGACAGCGCGCTGACGGGCAGCTCGATCGTCCGGCGCTCGCCGGGCGCGACGGTCTCGCCGCCGAAGGCGAAACCGGCGCGGGCGGCCATTATCCCTTGCCCTTCGTCTTGGTCTTGTTGGGGGCGGCGTTCTTCTCCAGGAACTCGATCATCTTGCCCGCCACGTCGAGGCCGGTCGCCTTCTCGACGCCTTCGAGGCCGGGGGAGGAATTGACCTCCATCACCACGGCCCCGTGATTGGCGCGCAGCATGTCGACGCCGCAGGCGTTCAGCCCCATCGACTTGGCCGCGCGCACCGCCGTCGAGCGCTCCTCCGGGGTCAGCTTGACCACTTGGGCCGAGCCGCCCCGGTGCAGGTTGGAGCGGAACTCGCCCTCGGCCCCGGTGCGCTTCATCGCGGCGATGACCTTGCCGCCGATGACGATGGCGCGGATGTCCGTGCCGCCCGCCTCCTTGATGAATTCCTGGATCAGGATGTTGGTGTCGGTCGCGCGGAACGCCTCCACCACCGATTTCGCCGAGCGGTTCGTATCGGCCAGCACGACGCCGAGACCCTGCGTCCCCTCCAGCAGCTTGATGACCAGCGGCGCATCGCCCGCGACCTTCAGCACCTCCTCGGTCTGCTTCGGGTCGTGGGCGAAGGTGGTCACGGGCAGGCCGACCCCGTCGCGGGCCAGAAGCTGCATCGAGCGCAGCTTGTCGCGCGAGCGGCCGATGCCGACGCTTTCGTTCAGGGGGTAGACCCCCATCATCTCGAACTGGCGCAGGACGGCGGTGCCGTAGAACGTGACCGAGGCGCCGATGCGCGGGATCACGGCGTCGTAGCCGGTCAGCTTGTCGCCGTTGTAGTAGATCTCGGGCCGGTGCGAGGCGATGTTCATGTAGCAGCGCAGGGTGTTGATGATGTCGATCTCATGCCCCCGGCTTTCGGCGGCCTCGACGAGGCGCCTGTGGGAATAGAGGTCCGGGTTGCGGGCCAGCATGGCGATCTTCATGGTTTCTTCCCTCTGATGCCGGGGGGCTTTCGACCGGGTTCGGTCAGGTTCTTCCTCCCCGGATGCACCACGATCTCGTGACGGTTGAGCGCGGTACGGCCGACGATCATACGAAACGACATTTCCGTGCGCTCCGTCAACGACAGGTCGATGGCCCACAGGCGCGTGGCGATGCGGAACTTCGTGCGGATGACCAGCCGCTCCTCGGGCACGCCGCTCGTGTTCTTGATGGCCCGGCGGTCGTGGATCGGGCATTCCACGTCGCGGTCGTGGGTGTCGTCGTCGAACTTGGAGTGGAAGCGCACCCACGGCACGCCGCCCCGCTCGAACTCGACGATATCGGTGGCGTGCAGCGCGGAGGTGCGCGCGCCGGTGTCGATCTTGGCGCGCAGGCGGGTCAGGCCCAGGAGCGGCAGGTCGACCCGTTCCTGCCATCCGATCATCAGCATCCGCGCCCGCCCTAGTCCCTGTCCATCCCCAGCGCCTTGCGGCCCAGCGCGATGTACCACTTCGCGGGCAGGAAGCGGAAGGATTTCAGCAGGAAGGCGAAGCGGCGCGGGAAGGCGATCTCGAATTTCGTGGTCTGCAAGCCGTCCACGATGCGCCGGGCCGCCTCGTCCGTCTGCATCAGGAACGGCATGTCGAAATCGTTCACTGAGGTCGCGTCCGTCTCCACGAAGCCGGGGCAGATGAGCGAGATACGCACGCCCTCGGGGTAGAGATTGTAGGCCAGCGCTTCGGCCATGTTGATCAGCGCCGCCTTGGTCGCGCCGTAGGCCCCGGCCTTGGGCAGGCCGCGATAGCCCGCGACGGAGGCGACGAGGGCGAGGCAGCCGGTGTTCTTCGTCAGCATCGTCCGCATCGCCGGGACGAGGCCGTTGACGACACCCTGCAGGTTCACGTCGAAATGCTTCCTCGCGTCCTCGACATTGAATTCCGCGGCGGTCATGGGGATGTAGACGCCCGCGTTGAGGATGGCGAGGGCAAGGCCCTGCTCCGCCTCGATCCGGGCGACGATGGCCTCCATGGCCGCCGGGTCGGTCACGTCGCCGGGGGCGGCGATCATCCTGCCCCCCGACGCGGCGGCCATGGCGGCGAGCTTTTCCTCGCTGCGGGCGGTGATGTAGACGGTCCAGCCGTTCTCCACCAGCTTCCCGGCCACCGCCGCGCCGATCCCCGCGCTCGCGCCCGTGATCCAGGCGGCCCCGTGGCCGGGGCGGGGGATGTAGTCGGCGCCGTTCTCGGCCATGGGTCGCGCTCCTGTCGGGAAGGGGCGGAGCGCGTCAGGTCGGCAGCGGCCCCGTCTCGGATATCATCCTCATGGTGGCGCGGGCACCCTTGGCGTCAAACGCGCCGCCGACCCATTCGCCGCGCGAATCGTAGAACAGGTCGATGGTGAAGTCCGTGCCGTTCGTCGCGCGGAAGGCGCTCGCCCCGGCGGGGGCCTCCGCGCTCCGGATGGGCGAGACGGAGATGGCGAGGGGCAGGCCCGACTGCGTGCTGATCCACGGGGTCCTCTCGATGGCGTCGCGCCGCCAGTAGCTCGCCACCCCCGCCGAGACCGGCACCGGCCCGGCATGGCGCGACCCGTTCACGAGGAGGCTGCTCCCCTCCCGCGCGACGTTCACGAAATGCGGCTCGCCGTCGTCGTCGCAGGTGCCCCGCATCGAGACCAGCGTGCCCTCGGCGTCGTAGACCTCCTCGAAGTCGAGGACGTAGCGGTAGAGCGGGATGAAGCCGAGGCCCTTCACGACGATGTCGATATCGCCCGTCGCCGTGACGCCCGCGGGGCCGCGCGCCACCGTCATCGTGTTCGTCCCGATGGGGGTGGAGCCGCGAAAGAACCGGAAGCTGCGCGAGGCGGTGCCCTGGGCGGCGGCGGGCAGGGCCGGGACGGTGGCGAGGACGGCGGCACCGGCGGCGAAGGCGCGGCGGGTCAGGGCGGTCATGGGCGGGATTCTCCGTTCATCGTCGTCTGCTCTCTACGCGCCGTTTGTGGCCGAATCGGTGCAATGAAATGTTTACGCGCCGATTTCGGGCCTCTACCTATCGTTCCGTACGCGATCAGGAAAGGACCCGAGGATGCGCCTCTATGCCGACATGCCCGACGCCGTGGGCAACACGCCCCTGATCCGGCTGCGCAAGGCATCCGAGATGACGGGCTGCGACATCTACGGCAAGGCTGAGTTCATGAACCCCGGTCAGTCGGTCAAGGATCGCGCGGCCCTATGGATCATCCGCGACGCGGTCGCGCGCGGGGCGCTGAAGCCCGGCGGCGTGATCGTCGAGGGGACGGCGGGCAATACCGGCATCGGGCTGACCCTGGTGGGCCGGGCGATGGGCTTTTCCACCGTCATCGTCATTCCCGAGACCCAGAGCGACGAGAAGAAGGACACGCTGCGCCTGTGCGGGGCCGAGTTGGTCGAGGTGCCCGCCCTGCCCTACCGCAACCCCGACAACTACGTGCATTACTCCGGTCGCCTCGCCGCGACGCTCGCGGAGACGGAGCCGAACGGGGCGATCTGGGCGCAGCAGTTCGACAATACCGCGAACCGGCAGGCACATATCGACTCGACCGCCCCCGAGATCTGGGAGCAGACGGGGGGCAAGGTGGACGGCTTCATCTGCGCCGCCGGCTCCGGGGGCACGGTCGCGGGGGTGGCGATGGGATTGCAGCCCAAGGGCGTTAAGGTCGGCATCGCCGACCCGGAGGGCGCGGCGCTCTACAGCTACTACACGACCGGCGAACTGGCCGCCGAGGGATCGTCCATCTCGGAAGGCATCGGGCAGGGGCGCGTGACGGCCAATCTCGACGGCTTCACGCCCGACTTCGCCTGCCGCATCCCCGATGCCGAGGGGCTGGAGATCATGTTCGACCTGCTGGACGAGGAGGGGCTGTGCATGGGCCTGTCGACCGGCATCAACGTCGCCGGGGCGGTGCGCATGGCGCGGGAGATGGGGCCGGGGCACACCATCGTCACCATCCTGTGCGATTACGGCACGCGGTACCAGTCGAAGCTGTGGAACCCGGAATTCCTGCGCTCGAAAGGGTTGCCGACGCCGGATTTCCTCGCGCCGAAACCCGCGCGCCCGACCGTGTTCGAAGCCTGAACGGGCGCGTCAGGACCGGGTGATGACCTCTTCGTCGCGGTCGATCAACTCTTCGTAGCGCTGCATTTCCTTTGTCACGCCCTCGCCTTGGGCCATGGCGCCGACCATGCCCTCGCCGGCGGCGGGGACGAAGCTGGGCACGACCCAGGCGAAGCTGGTGGCCAGGTCGGTCGCGGCGGAGGAGCGGGCGGCGAAGGCATGGCCCTGTATCTCATTGTCGAAGGATTTCACCGGACGGTCGCCGCATCCGGGAATGCCGTCCTTCCTGTCGGATATCTTCATGGCAGCCTCCCTCTCGTATCCAGATATGTCTCGCATTGAAACACACCGAAGGCCGCATGTCACCCGCTCCGATACCCTGTTCGCCCACCGCGTCCGGATGGAACCGCGCGCGTTACCGCGATAGCGGCGCGTAGGTCAGGATGGGGGTTCCGCCGTCCAGCAGGCTCAGGGACGACCCGTCCGGGGCGAGCGCGTAGCCGTCGGCGGCGCGCAGGGCCGTGGTGTAGAGCGATTCGAGATCGAGGAAGGGGCAGGCCAGCGCCGTGATGGCGAAGCGTTCCACGGAGAAGGCCCCGAAGGTATCCGCCACGTACCCGCCATTGTAGCCGTTGCACCCCGCCCGGCCCGAGAACCCGTCCGGCTCGACGAACGAGAGCGTGGGCGTCGCCCCCCGCTCGCGCGGCGTCAGGGACCGGCCGTCGACGGTCTCCAGACGCCACTGGCCGTCCAGCGTCGCCGGCTCCGGCTCGGCGGGTTGCGGGGTCTGCGCGCAGGCCGCCAGAAGGAGGGCCGCACCGAGGGCCGGGGGGAATGGGCGGGTCATGGTCGGGTCTCCTCTCCTGATGGTGCGAGCGTACCGGCCCGGGGCCGAGCGGTCGTCAATCGTCCTTCGCGTCGTCGATATCCTCGCCAAGGACCATGTCCTCCAGCTCCGCCCGCCGCCGCAGCAGGGCGCGGAAGCAGCTGTCGTCCTCCGCGATGGGACGCGGGTAGGCGTCGATCTCCTCGACGATGCTGGTCAGTTCTTCCTGCGGGTTCACGTCCCGGCCCGCCCCGCCGCCATGACGCAGAGCAGCTCGAACATGATCGTCGCGCCGTTCAGGGCCGTCACGCCGCCCGCGTCGAAGGGGGGCGAGACCTCGACCATGTCCGCGCCCATGATGTCCATCCCGGCGAGCGCGCGCACCATGCCCTGCGCCTCGCGCATGGTCAGGCCGCCCGCCTCGGGCGTGCCGGTGCCGGGCGCGATGGCCGGGTCGAGGCTGTCAATGTCGAAGCTGACGTAGACCGGGCCGTCGCCGACGAAGGCCCTGGCCTCCTCGATGCAGGCGCGCCAGCCCTTCTCCTCGACCTCCTCGATCTGCATCACGCGCATGCCGCTGTCGTAGCTGAACTTCCACATGTCCGGGTCGTAGAGCGAGCCGCGGATGCCGACCTGGGCGACGCGGGTCGGGTCGAGCAGGCCCTCGTCGACCGCGATCTTGAAGGGCGCGCCGTGGTGGAAGCGCGAACCCATGTAGTCGTCGCCGGTATCGCAATGGGCGTCGATATGGATCATGCCGACCGGCCCGTCCTTGGCCAGCGCGCGCAGGATGGGTAGGGAGATGGAATGGTCGCCCCCGCAGGTCAGCGGCACGATCCCCGCCGCCTTCACCCGGGCGAAATGCGCCTCGATCTCCCGGTGCGCGCCTTCCAGCTCGTAGGGCCTGCGCACCCAGGCATCGCCGATATCCTTGACGGTGCACGCCTCGAAGGGCGAGGCCCCGGTCGCCTGGTTCACCCGGCGCATGAGGGACGACTGGTTGCGCACCTCGCGCGGGCCGTGGCGGGGGCCGGGGCGGTTGGTGACGCCCATGTCGTAGGGCACGCCGATCACGCCGATATCGGGCGGGTCGGCCTCGAAACGCTCGTCGTAGGGCAGACGGAAGAAGCTGGCGAGACCCGTATAGCGGGGGCGCTGCATCGGATCGTCGAAATCGAGGGTCTCGCTGTCCGATGCCATGTCTTCCGTCCTCTCAGCCGGGCGGCGTGGACGCTGCCGCCTCGCCATTTCCCATTCGCGCCACGAGCGCGCCTATGCGGGGATGGTTGTCGATATTCTCCGTGAAGATCAACCCTACTTCGCGTCCCCGCGCCCAGCGCACGCGCCCGCTCACGGCCGGGTAGTCATGGAGGTATATCTCCACGTCGCACCCTTCCGGCAGGGAGCCGAGGCCCTGGATTTCGCCGCACAGGCCGTTCGCCGAGATATTGTAGGCCACGACACGCAGCGTCCGCCCACCCGCCCAGACGACGAATGGCTCGCGATAGGCGAAGCGCGGCTGGGTCCGGCGGTTGATCGGCAGGAGGTCGTTCTGCAAGGCATTCATCGGTGCACCCTTCTTCGGTAAATCGGGAGGGAGGCGCGGTGGCCCCTTGCGTTCGATTCATCGGCGGTAAACCCTAACCGCGCTTGAACGGGAGCACGATTGAAGCGCCATGGATGCGGATTTCATCATCGTCGGGGCCGGATCGGCGGGCTGCGTGCTGGCGAACCGGCTGAGCGCGTCGGGGCGATATCGCGTGCTGCTGCTGGAGGCGGGCGGGCGGGACACGGACCCGTGGATCCACGTCCCCCTCGGCTACGGCAGGCTGTTCAACACGCCCTCGGTCAATTGGGGCTATGTCGGCGAGCCGGAACCGGAGCTGAACGGCCGTCGCATCCCCCATCCGCGTGGGAAGGTGCTGGGCGGGTCCAGCTCGATCAACGGGCTGGTCTACGTGCGCGGGCAGGCGCAGGACTACGACCGCTGGCGGCAGAAGGGGAACCCCGGCTGGGGCTACGACGACGTGCTGCCCCTGTTCCGGCGGGCGGAGGATCAGGAGCGCGGGGCCGATGGCTGGCACGGGACCGGCGGGCCGCTGGCCGTCTCGGACGCGCGCGACCGCCATCCGCTGGCCGACGCCTTCATCGCCGCCTGCGCGACCGAGGGCCTGCCCGCCAATCCCGACTTCAACGGCGCGGTTCAGGAGGGGGCGGGGTATTTCCAGACCACCTCCCGGCGCGGGGTGCGGGTCAGCGCGGCGAAGGCGTACCTGAAGCCCGCGCGACGGCGGCACAACCTGTGCATCGAGACGGAGGCGCGGGCGACGCGCATCCTGTTCGAGGGCGCGCGGGCGGTGGGCGTCGCCTATCGCCAAGCCGGCAGGGACCACGAGGCGCGGGCGGCGCGGGAGGTGATCCTGTCGGGCGGCGCGCTGAACTCGCCGCATCTGCTGGAGCTGTCGGGCATCGGCGACGGGGAGCGGTTGCAGGGTCTGGGCATCGACACGCGAGTGCATTCACCGCGCGTGGGCGAGAACCTGCAGGACCATTTCCAGGCCCGCCTCGTCATGCGCGCCCGCCGCCCGATCACGCTGAACGACACGTACCGCAACCCCCTGCGCCGCATGGCGATGGGCGCGGACTACCTTTTGCGGCGGCGCGGCTACCTCGCGCTGAGCGCCGGGCTGGCCTCGGCCTTCTTCCGCACGCGGGAGAACCTAGAGACGCCCGACATACAGGTGCATTTCCTGCCCTTCAGCCTCGACCGGATGGGCGAGGCGCTGCATCCCTATCCGGGCTTCACGGCGTCGGTGTGCCAGTTGCGGCCCGAGAGCCGAGGGCATGTCCACGCCGTCTCGCCCGACCCCCTCACCGCGCCGACAATCCGCGCGAACTACCTCTCCGCCCCCGAGGACCGGCGTACGGTGGTCGCGGGACTGCACAGGCTGCGGCGCTATATCGCGGCGGAGCCGCTGCGCGGGTTCTGGGACGAGGAGACGATCCCCGGCGCGGCGGTCGCGGATGACGACGCCCTCCTCGCCTATGCCCGCGCCTTCGGGACGACGATCTACCACCCCACCTGCACCTGCGCGATGGGACCGGACGACGGCGCGGTGCTGACGCCTCGGCTCGCGGTGCGCGGGGTGGAGGGTCTGCGCGTGGTGGACGGCTCGATCATGCCCGACCTCGTCTCCGGCAACACGAACGCCCCCATCGTCATGATCGGCGAGAAGGGGGCGGACATGATCCTGGAGGATGCCCGCGCCTGAACGCGCCATCACGACCCCGTGTCCCCGCCTTCGAAATTCCACGGTCGGCCCATACATCGAGTGTCGACCCATCCCATGAACCGACGAGGAGAGACGCCATGAGCACGACGACACGCCGGACGATACTCCGGAGCGGGGCCGTCCTCGCGGGCGGCGCGGCGACGGCGAGCGCCCTGCCCGGCCTGATCGTGCCCGCCCGGGCGCAGGGCCTCGCCCCGACGCCCACCATGCGCGGCGGGGCCAACAACTACCGCGCGGGCGCGCCCGTGGTCGAGCGCATCGGCGGCGGCGGCTTCTGGATGACCGGAAGCGTGCGCCGCGCGGGCGACGGGATACCCCTGCCCGGACGGCGCATCCAGATCTGGGCGCATACCACCGAGGGCCACGAGCGCGACCTCGCCAGCCACGGCGCGACCCTGACGGACGCGGACGGCATCTTCCGGCTGGAGATGCCGCAGATCGTCCCCGCCTTCGGCCAGCCGCACGGGCACCTCGCCTACGACGCCGACTACGACGACGGCGGGTTCGAGACCGTGTTCCTGCGTCCGATCATGCGCAGCGCAAGCGACACGACGCTCGATGTCGACTTCGTCCTCCGGCCCGCCTGACCGGCGGCGCGGGGCGCTGGCCTGGGCGATGCTGGCCATCGCGCTCGCCGTGCCGCTCGCCTTCGCCGCGACCAGCCCGCTGCTGGCCTGGCGTCAGCCCGTCTACGTCGCCGCCGGGTTCGCGGGGGTACTGGGGCTGGCCCTCCTGCTGCTCCAGCCGCTTCTGGCGGGGGGGTATCTGCCCGGGATGGGCGGCGCGCGGGGGCGGCGGGCGCACCGGGCGGCGGGGGCCGGCCTCGTGGTCGCGGTGGCGGTCCATGTGGGCGGCCTGTGGATCACCAGCCCGCCCGACGTGGTGGACGCCCTGCTCTTCGCCTCGCCCACGCCGTTCTCAGCCTGGGGGGTGGTGGCGATGTGGGCGGTCCTCGCGACGGCCCTGCTCGCGCTGCTGCGCCGACGGCTGCGTCCGGTCTTCTGGCGCAGGCTCCACGCCGCCCTCGCCCTCGTCACGGTCGGCGGGACGGTCGTTCACGCCCTGTTGATCGAGGGGACGATGGAGCCGATCTCGAAGGCGGTGCTGTGCCTCCTCGTCGCCGGGGCGGCGATCAAAACGATTATGGACCGGCGCCTCCTCGTCCGCCGCCGCAACCGCTGAGATCTTCTGCCCTCCTTCCGAAAGATTTTCGTTTCCCGCACCGGATTTTTGCCGTGATATGGCGGGACTCTCGGCCCCGGCCGACGGATGAGGAAGGGAAAGCGGACATGACGGAACGGCGCGATCTCGTCATCGTGGGGGGCGGCCTCGCCGCCGGCATCCTGGCCCTGCGCCTCGGGGCGATGGCCGACGGGCCGCGCGTCACGATCCTCGAAGCCCGCGACGAGGCGTTCGGCGAGAAGATGTGGTCGCTTCAGGAGACCGACATCGCCCCCGGCGACGACGCCTGGCTCTCCCCCGCCTTCGCCGCGCGGTGGTCCGGTCAGAGCGTGCATTTCCAGGACCTGTCGCGCGATCTGTCCACCGGCTACATCTCGATGGAGTCGCGGGGGCTGCGCGCGGCGGTCGCCGGCCTGCCCCGGGTGACCGTGCGCACGCGTGCCGCGGTGCGCGAGATCGCCCCCGATTTCGTCACGCTGGAGGATGGCGAGCGGATCGAGGCGTCCTGCGTCATCGACGCGCGCGGACAGGCCGCCGACCCGGCCATGCTGCTCGCCTACCAGAAGTTCGTCGGCTGGGTCGTCGAGACCGCCGAGCCGCACGGGGTCGGGAACCCCGTCATCATGGACGCGACCGTCGACCAGATCGACGGCTTCCGCTTCGTCTACCTGCTCCCCTTCTCCGATACGCGCATCCTGATCGAGGACACGCGTTACGCCAACGGCGAGGCGCTGGACGAGGCGGCCATCGAGGCGACGATCCGGGACTACGCCGCGGGCCGGGGCTGGACCATCGCCGAGGTGGTGCATCGCGAGAAGGGCGTCCTGCCCATTACGCTGGCCTATAGCGGCGCGCGCTTCTGGCGCGACAAGGGGGCGGTGCCCCGCCTTGGGATGAGCGCGGGACTGTTCCATTCGACCACCGGCTACTCCCTGCCCGATGCCGTGCGCGCCGCGAACCTGATCGCGGAGAACTGGCCGCTGGACAGCGCCGCCCTCGCCGCGCGCCTGCGTCGCCATGCCCGGGGCCGTGCGCTGGTGCAACGCTTCTATCGCCTGCTAAACCGGATGCTGTTCCACGCGGCCAAGCCACATGAAAGGCAATTGGTGATGCAGAAGTTCTACCGCCTGCCCCAGGGCACCATCGAGCGGTTCTACGCCGGGCGCACGACCCCGGTCGACATGATGCGCATCCTGACCGGCAAGCCGCCCATCCCCATCCGCCGCGCCGTCTGGTGCCTGCCGGAGCTGTCGGCCAAGGTGCGAATGCGATGAGGGACCTGGGCGACGGTCACCACCGGGCGGCGGTCGTCGGCTCGGGCTTCGGGGGGCTGGCGCTCGCCATCCGGCTCCAGAGCGCGGGCATCGCGACGACCCTGTTCGAGGCGCGCGACAAGCCGGGGGGTCGGGCCTACGTCTACGAGGATGCGGGCTTCACCTTCGACGCGGGGCCGACCGTCATCACCGATCCCGACTGCCTGCGCCAGCTCTGGGCGCTGTCGGGGCGGGACATGGCCGACTACGTCGAACTCCTGCCCGTCGCGCCGTTCTACCGCCTGTGCTGGGAGGACGGGACGGTCTTCGACTACAGCGACGACCAGGAGGCCATCGACGCGCAGATGCGGGCCATCAACCCGCGCGACGTGGCCGGATACCGCCGCCTGCTCGCCTATTCGGAGGATCTGTACCGCGAGGGCTACGAACGCCTCGGGACGGTACCGTTCCAGAGCTTCTGGACCATGGCCAAGGCCGCGCCGACGCTGCTGCGGCTCCAGGGCTACAAGAACGTCTACGGGCGCGTGTCGGAGTTCATCGAGGACGAGAAGCTGCGCCAGGCGTTCAGCTTCCACACCCTGCTCGTGGGGGGCAACCCGTTCTCCACCTCGGCCATCTACTCGCTGATCCACGCGCTGGAGCGCAAGGGGCGGGTGTGGTTCGCGCGGGGCGGGACCGGGGCGCTCATCGCGGCGATGGCGCGATTGTTCGAGGAGCTGGGCGGCGAGTTGCGCCTCTCCACCCCCGTCGAGCGGATCGAGACGGCGGACGGGCGGGCGACGGGCGTCGTCGCGGGGGGCGAGCGGATGCCCTTCGACAGCGTGGCCTCGAATGCCGACGTGATGCACACCTATCGCGACCTGATGGCCGGCAGCCGCCGGGGCGGCGACAAGAGCCGGGCGCTGGGGCGCAAGAGCTATTCCATGTCGCTCTTCGTCGTCTATTTCGGCCTGTCGCGCGAGCATCCGGACCTCAAGCACCACACCGTCCTCTTCGGCCCGCGCTACCGCGAGCTGCTCGCCGACATCTTCGGGACGGACGGGCTGTCGGAGGATTTCTCGCTCTACCTGCACGCGCCGAGCGTCACCGACCCGGGCCTCGCCCCGCCCGGCTGCTCGACCTACTACGCGCTGTCGCCGGTGCCGCATCTGGGCACGGCGGATATCGACTGGGAGACGGTCGGCCCGCTCTACCGCGACCGCATCCTGCGCTATCTGGAGGAACGGGCGATACCGGGGCTGCGGGACGACCTGGTCACGGTGCGCCACTTCACGCCCTTCGACTTCCGCGACACGCTCAACGCCCACCAGGGCAGCGCCTTCTCGGTCGAGCCGCTGCTGCTCCAGAGCGCGTGGTTCCGGCCGCACAACCGCGACGACGTAATCGACAACCTCTATCTCGTCGGGGCCGGCACCCATCCGGGCGCAGGCATCCCCGGCGTCGTCTCCTCCGCCAAGGCGACCGCCGGGCTGATGATCGAGGGGGCGGGGGTCTAGACCCCTACTCCGCCGCCTCCCGCGCGCGCAGGTTCTCCCTCAGTTGCGCGCGCAGCGTGGCGACGGGCGGGGCGAAGACGAAGCCGAAGGAAACCGCCCCCTCCCGCGTCTCGACGGCGTGGTGCAGGCGATGGGCCTGGTAGAGGCGGCGCAGGTAGCCGCGCTTCGGGACATGCCGGAACGGCCAGCGCTGATGCACCAGCCCGTCATGGACGAAGAAGTAGATCACGCCGTAGAAGCACAACCCCACCCCCATCCACCATACCGGCTCCCACCACAGGCTGCCGACGGCGAAGAGCGCCACGGCGACGACCGCGAAGAGGACGGCGTAGAGGTCGTTGCGCTCGAAATGCCCCTCCGTCTCCTCGTGGTGCGACCTGTGCCAGCCCCAGCCCCAGCCATGCATGACGTGCTCGTGAATCCATGCGGCGGCCAGTTCCATGGCCACCGCCGTGGCGAGGACGATGGCGAGCGGGACGAGGACGGAACCGATCATGGCCGTATCTCCTTGCGGCTGGCGGCGGGCAGGCGCCACCAGGGCACCTGCGGGCGGTCATGGTGGGTGTGATGATGCCCGAAATGGAAGCACGAGAGAAGCGAGACGAGCCAGGACTGGTCGAGCGAGCGCGCGTTGTGTCCGTCCGTGAAGGGCGCTTCCTCGTGCCGGTGCGGACGGTAGGTGCCGAAGTAGAAGAGCTGGAGCGAGGACAGGAGCGAGGGCAGCAGCCAGAACGGTCCCAGCAGCCATGCCCGCTCGCCCAGCGCGAACCACGACACCGTGCCGACCGTCCCCAGCGCCCAGAACTGCGTCCAGGTGAAGTAGTGCCGGAAGAACCCCGCGTACCACGCCCAGAAGGCGCGCGGGTCCTCGGGGTGGAAATCCGGGTCCTGCGCCGTGCCGGCGTGGCGGTGGTGCGCGTGGTGGGCGCGCTTGAGCGCGCGGTAGTCGAAGGCGGCGTAGAGCGCCACGCAGAGCGCGCCGATGGCATGGCCGAGCCGCGGCGCGGCGGGCGCGAGCGTGCCGTGCATCGCATCGTGCGCGACGATGAAGAGGCCGACGTAGAGCCAGCATTGCAGGGCGATGGCGAAGGGCATGGCCCAGAGCCGGTCGCCCCAGTCGACCACCGTCAGCCATGCGACCAGCCCCGCCCCCCACGACCCGATCACGAGGGCGGCGAGGGCCAGCCCGACGAGGGTGTCGCGCGCCGTCACAGCATCATCCGCCGGCGCGAGATCAGCACCGACCCCGCGATGCCCAGCACGCCCAGCGCGCCGAGGGCCAGGAGCGGCTCCGCCAGCGCGGCGAGGGGCTGGCCCCGGACGAGTAGGCCCTGATAGGCGTCGATGGCCCAGGCGTTGGGCGAGAAGCTGCCGATCTCGCGCAGGCGGTCGGGCATCAGGAAGCGCGGCACCATCGACCCGCCCAGCGCGGACGAGACCAGCACGACGAAGGTGGCGACCGTCTGCGCCTGCGCGCGGGTGGTGCACAGGACCGCGGCGACCATTCCCATCCCGGCGGCGGCCAGCGCGACGAGGGCGGTGACGACGACCCAGCCGAGCGGATGTTCGGCGACCGGCACCCCGTCCACCAGCGCCGCCACCGCGAAGACCGCGCCCGCCTGCACGAACCCCTGCAGGACGAGGAAGGCGAAGCGCCCCATGACGACCACGTCGATGCCCGCCGGGGTGGCGGCGAAGCGGTCGAGCAGGCCGGAGCGGCGGTCGTCGATCAGCCCGGCGGCGGTCTGGGTCGCCGAGAACAGGAGGAACATGACCGCGATGGCCCCGGCGTAGTACGTGACAGTCGGGTCCGTCGCCTCCGGATCGCCCACCACCTCGACCGCCGTCAGCGCGGCGGGCGCGGCGGCCTCCGGGTCGGGCGGGCCGGTCGGGGCGAGGGGACCGATCCGGCGGGACAGGGCGTTCATCTGCCGCCGCGCCATCGCGTCGGGCATCCCGGCGCCCAGATGCGCGCGCAGTCGCCCGTCCAGCAGGGCCGCCACCATCGGCTTGCCCGGATCGACGAGCAGCAGGAACGGCGCCGCATCCACGTCGTCGAGCGCGCCCGACAGCACCAGCCCCGCATCGAGCCGCCCCTCGGTCAGGTCGAGCCGTAGGAGGGCGGGGTCGTCGTAGCGGCGCAGGGTCTGGAGCGGCATCGCCTCGATGGCCGCCTCCAGGGCCGCATCGGCCCGGGCGACGTGCAGCCCCATCCGCAGTTCCGGATTGCCCTGCCCCGTGCCGGAGAAGATGGCCGCGAAGATGAGGTAGATCGCGGGCGGGAGCAGGAAGATCATGGCGAGCGCCCCCCGGTCCCGCAGGAGACCGATCAGCATGACGCGCAGGATGGTGAGGATCACGGCGCGCTCCCCGCCGTGAGGGCATCGTGCAGATGCGCCAGGGCGGGCCGCTCCAGCGAGACGGCGCGCACGGCGATGCCCGCCGCCGTCAGGCTCTCGACCAGGTGCAGCCCCCCCGCGGCATCCGCGACCATCCCCGTCAGCCCCTCGCCCGCAATTTCCAGCCCGGTCAGGGCGGCGGCACGGGGCATCTCGGCGGGATCGACGAAGGCGATGGAAAGGCGCAGGTCGTGCCGGAAGGCGCCCTCCATCAGGTCGGCGATCGGCCCGGCGCGCACCACCCGGCCCGCATCCAGCAGGATCGCGTGCCCGCACAGGGTCGCCGCCTCGTCGAGATCGTGGGTAACGACGAGGATGCCCATGCCCCCGGCCCGCAGGTCGTCGATCAGCGCGTGCAGCCCCGCCCGCGCGGCGGCATCGACCCCGACCGTCGGCTCGTCGAGGACCAGCAGGCGCGGCGTGTCGAGGATGGCGGCGGCGATGTTCACCCGGCGCTGCCATCCGCCCGAGAGGGTCTCCACCCGCTCGTCCCGCCGCTCGGCGATGCCCGCCTGCGCCATGGTCTCGGCCACCCGCGCCCCGATGGCGCCGCGCGGCAGGCCCGAGAGCCGGGCGAAGGCAGCGAGGTTCTCGCGGACGGTCAGCTTGGGGAAGAGCGCGATGTCCTGGGGCACCAGGGCGACGCGCCCCTTCTCGACGGTCACCGTCCCGGCGCGGGGCCTGATCCGTCCCAGGATGGCCCGGACGAGGGTCGTTTTGCCCGCGCCGTTGCGACCGAGCAGGCAATGGGCCTCCCCCGCGCCGATTCGCAGGTCGATGCCGTGAAGGACCGGGGCGGTGCCGTAGGCGATGTCGAGACCCTCGACCCGCAGGACGGGCGGCGCGTCGGCATGCCGGGGCAAGGGGATCACCGTCGTCCCGCTTCGCACGGCGCGGGACGGACCGGGCCGCGCGCCGGGGGCGGGCGGTCGTCGGGGGCGGACATGGTCGGAACGCTCCTGCATTCTCTGCGCTGCGCGCGATCCTAGCAGCGCACGGGACCGATGGCCACAGGCATGGCGGCGATGGAGCCGCCTCAGCCCGCCTTGAGCTGCGCCTCGGCCTCGTCGCCGAAGACCGTGGCGCGCGCCTTGTCGCGCCAATGGGTCGCGACGACCATCGTCAGCGGGAAGCACAGGCGCACCGAGGTCCCGACGCCCTCGCGGCTCTGCAGCTCGACGAAGCCGTTATGGGCATCCATCAGCGCCTTGACCATGGCCAGGCCCAGCCCCGCGCCCTCGCGGTCGGACTTGCGGGTCAGGCTGGAGCGGGCGTAGACCATCCAGATGCTCTGGAGGTCCCGTTCGGGGATGCCGCAGCCCACGTCGCGCACCTCGACGACGAGGAGTCGCCGGTCGCGCAGGTAGGCGTCGACGTAGATCGCCCCGCCCTTGTCGGAAAACTTGAGCGCGTTCGACAGGACGTTGGAGATGCAGCGCTTCACGGCGAGGCGGTCGCAGTTGACGGTCCAGTCCGCCTCGATGCCCGCGCGGATCGTGATCTCCCGCTGCTCGGCGACGGCCTGGAACTGGACGATGGTATCTTCGAGGATGCTCGTGAACGAGGCGTCCTCGCGCTGGATATCGAACTTGCCCGCGTCGATCTTCGACAGGTCGAGCACATCCTCGGTCAGGCGGGCGAGGTCCTTGGCGGAGCGGGAGACGATGTCGACGTACTCGAAGACGCGCTCCTGCTTCATGGTGTCCTTCTGGATGAGGATCGCCTCGGAGAAGCCCTGGATCGCGTTGAGCGGGGTGCGGAACTCGTGGCTCATGTTGGCGAGGAACTGCTGGCGGTAGAAGCTCAGGTCGCGCAGCTTGCCCTCGGATATCTCCAGCGCCCGCGTCTTGGCCAGGAGGCTCTTGCGGCGGTGCCATTCCACCGGCAGCAGGACGGCGAGGGACACGATGAAGAGGCCTACCAGGACGACGAGGAGACCCGCCCCCCGGTCGAAGCGGTCGCGCAGCTCGGCGGCGGCGCGGTCGTTGTCGGCCTTGAGCGCCCAGGCGAGGGCGGATACCGGGGCGGCGGCGGCCTCCAGTTCCGTGAACAGAGTCTCGCGCGAGATATCCGGATCGCCCGTCACGTAGGCGTCGATCCGCGCGGCCAGCGCCTCGACGACGGCGTATTCCCCGGCCATGCCCGCCGTCTGGAGCCGCGCGCGGTTGGGCGATTCCCGGAGCTGCATGAATTCGATGTCGAAGGACCGGATGTCGGCGATCATCCCGGCGGCCTCGCCCTCGCCCCGGGAGACGGCCCGCGCGCTGGCCAGCGCCGCGTCGAAGCGGGCCTTGAAGCCGTAGGCGGTCACCCGCTCGGCGGCGGTCGCGTCGGCGGCGCGGTAGGTGACGACGGTGTAGGTGGCCACGCCCGCCATGGCGACGGCGAGCAGGATCGTCACGGCCAGCGGCAACGCGAGCGACGCCTTTCGCCAATCCTTGTACAATCGCTTCAGCTTCACGGCATCGCTTCCTAGCAGTCGTTCAAGTACACGGTATTAGAATCTTCGAGTTTCCGAAAGCTTAACGGGCACGGTAAGGAAGTTTTTCCCGTACCGTTCGGTCCCGATCCGAGAAAGTGGCCTGTCATGCCGATTAAGATTCCCGCCGGCCTGCCCGCCGAAGCGATTCTCCGCCGCGAGGGCGTGATGCTCATGCGCGAGGACGAGGCGGCGCGGCAGGATATCCGCCCCCTGCGCATCGCGCTGGTGAACCTCATGCCCGACAAGATCCGCACCGAATCGCAGATCGCGCGCCTCGTCGGGGCGACGCCGCTCCAGATCGAGCTGACCCTGGTGACGATGGGCAGCCATACGCCCAAGACCGCGCCGTCGGATCACATGCTCTCCTTCTACGAGCCGTCCGAGGCCATCATGGACCGCACGTTCGACGGCATGATCGTCACCGGCGCGCCCATCGAGCAGATGCCGTTCGAGGAGGTCCGCTACTGGCCCGAGCTGACGGCGCTGTTCGACTGGTCGCGGAGGAACGTGCATTCGCTCCTGTCGATCTGCTGGGGCGCGCAGGCGGCGCTCAACCATTTCCACGGCGTGCCGAAGCACGAGCTGGACGCCAAGCTCTTCGGCGTCTACCGCCACCGCAACCTCGACCCCGCCTCGCCCTACCTGCGCGGCTTCTCGGACGATTTCTCGATCCCCGTATCCCGCTGGACGGAGGTCAGGCGCGAGGACCTGCCCGGCGAGAGCGGGCTGGACGTGCTGATGGAAAGCCCCGATTCGGGCCTGTGCCTCATCGCGGAGCCGTCGGCGCGGCGGCTCTACATGTTCAACCATGTCGAGTACGACAGCACGTCGCTCGCCGAGGAATACGGGCGCGACCTAGCCAAGGGGGTCGCCATCGCGATGCCCGCGAACTACTTCCCCGGGGACGACGATTCGCGCGCGCCGGAAAACCGCTGGCGCTCCCACGCCCACCTGTTCTTCGGAAACTGGATCAACGAGATGTACCAGACGACGCCCTTCGACCCCGCGGATATCGGTCGATGACCGTCTTCGAGAAGCCCTTCGACGGCGAGATCACTCGCATCTTCGAGGAGGACTTTCCCGAGGAGATGCGCGAACGCGTGAAGAAAGCGGGCAAGAAGGACATGCTGGGGGAGAACTACCCCTACGACACGCGCTGGAAGAAGGCCGAGTACGAGGAGGCGCTCGCCGCACTGCAGATCGAACTGGCCAAGATGCAGCGGTGGATGGTCGAGAGCGGCGAGCGGATCGTCTGCGTCTTCGAGGGTCGGGACGCCGCCGGCAAGGGCGGCACCATCAAGCGCTTGACCGAGAATCTCAATCCCCGCAACGCCCGCGTGGTCGCCTTGGGAAAGCCGTCGGATCGCGAGCGCGGGCAATGGTACTTCCAGCGCTACATCGCCCACCTGCCCACGCGCGGGGAGATGACGATCTTCGACCGCTCCTGGTACAACCGCGCGGGGGTCGAGGCGGTGATGGGCTTCTGCAAGCGGTCCGAGACTCTCAACTTCCTGAACCAGGCCCCCGAGTTCGAGACGACGATCATCGAGGACGGCACGCGCCTGTTCAAGCTGTGGCTGACGGTCTCGCGCCCCGAACAGATGCGCCGCTTCCTCCAGCGCGAATCCGATCCGCTGAAGCACTGGAAGCTCTCGCCCATCGACGTGGCGTCCCTGGGCAAGTGGGACGAATACACCGCCGCCCGGAACGAGATGTTCGAGCGCACGCACACGAATCAGGCCCCGTGGACGGTCGTCCGCTCCGACGACAAGCGCCGCGCCCGGGTGGCCGCGATCCGCGCGATCCTCCACGCGCTGCCCTACGACGACAAGGACGAGGCGGTCGCCTGCGATCCCGACCCGCTCGTCGCCGGCGCGCCCTCGCTGATCGGGGTGACGGCGTGAGGCCAGGTTCGCGCGCCCGGGCCACGCACGCATGACCCAGCACTTCAAGTCGTCGCGCCTGCGGTTCTACCTGACCGAGCCGCAGCCCTGCCCCTACCTGCCCAACCGGGTCGAGCGGAAGGTGTTCACTCCGCTGACCGGAACCCAGGCCGCCGAGGTCGGCGACGAGTTGTCGGTCAACGGCTTCCGCCGCAGCCAGAACGTCGCCTACCGCCCGCAATGCCCCGGCTGCACCGCCTGCGTCGCCACGCGCATCGTCGCCGCGCGCTACGCGCCCTCGCGCCGGGACCGCCGCATCCTGCGCCGCAACAAGGACTACATCCGCAAGGCCCGCCCCGCGCTCGCCACCGAGGAGCAGTATCAGCTCTTCCGCCGCTACGTCACCGCGCGGCACGGGGATGGCGGGATGGCGGACATGGACGCCTACGACTACGCCTCGATGGTCGAGGACAGCACGGTGCGCACGCAGGTCATCGAATACTGGGGCGAGGACGAGGACGGCGCACCGTCGCTGGAGGCCGTCTGCCTGACGGACGTGATGGCCGACGGGTTGTCGATGGTCTACAGCTTCTTCAACCCCGACCGCGAGCGCGACAGCCCGGGGCGCTTCATCATCCTCGATCACATCGACATCGTGAAGGCGCTGGGCCTGCCCTACGTCTATATGGGCTACTGGGTCGATGGCTGCCGGAAGATGGCGTACAAGATCGACTTTCCCGGGACGGAGGCGCTGGTCGGCGGGCGCTGGCTGTCGCTGGC
>JAHDDY010000174.1 GCA_020629115.1 Paracoccaceae bacterium
CTCGCGGCATCGGGTCGCTTGCCCCGCCGCGCGCGTCTGGCTACGGGAGGCGCATGGGGAACGTGACGCCTGAGCCGAAGGATGCCGCCTCGCCGGACGTGCTGGTCGTGGGCGGCGGGAATGCCGCGCTGACGGCGGCGCTGACCGCGCGGGAGGCGGGGGCGTCCGTGACGGTGCTGGAGGCCGCGCCGAGGCCCTATCGCGGGGGCAACTCGCGCCATACCCGCAACTTCCGCTGTCTCCACCATGGCCCGCTCGGGGTGCTGACGGGCGCGTACGGCGAGGACGAGTACTACGACGACCTGATGACCGTCACGAAGGGCGATACCGACCCGGCCCTCGCCCGCCTCGCCATCCGCGAGTCCGAGGCTGCCTATGGCTGGATGGAGGCGCACGGCGTGCGGTTTCAGCCCTCGCTCTCGGGCACCCTGTCCCTGTCGCGGACGAACGCCTTCTTCCTCGGCGGGGGCAAGGCGCTGATGAACGCCTATTACGCCCGGGCCGAGGATGCGGGCGGGGCCATCGCCTACGAGGCGCATGTGGATCACATGGCGGTCGAGGACGGGCGGGTCGTGGCGGTCGAGGCGACGGTGGGCGGGCAGGCGCAGCGCTTCACCCCCCGCGCGGTGGTCGTCGCGTCCGGGGGGTTCCAGGCCGATCTCGACTGGCTGACCCGGGCCTGGGGACCGGCGGCGCACAACTTCCTCATCCGGGGCACGCCCTACAATCGCGGGGTGCCGCTCCGCGACCTGCTCGATCAGGGGATGGAATCGGTGGGCGATCCGACCCAGTGCCACGCGGTCGCCATCGACGGGCGCGCGCCCAAGTTCGACGGCGGGATCGTGACGCGGCTCGACTGCGTGCCCTTCTCGGTGGTGGTGAACCGCGACGGGCACCGCTTCTACGACGAGGGCGAGGACGTCTGGCCCAAGCGCTACGCCATCTGGGGGCGGCTGGTCGCCGCGCAGCCGGATCAGGTGGCCTATGCCATCATCGATTCGCGCTCGCGCGACCTGTTCATGCCGTCGGTCTTTCCGCCCGTGGAGGCCGATACCGTCGAGGGGCTGGCGCAGGCGCTGGGCCTGCCGGGCGGGGCGCTGTCGCGGACGGTGGCGGCATTCAACGCCGCCTGCCGCCCCGGCGACTTCCACCCGACGACGCTGGACGGGCTCGCCACGGACGGCATCGCGCCGTCCAAGACCAACTGGGCGCGGCCCATCGTCGAGCCGCCCTTCTACGGCTATTCCCTGCGCCCGGGCGTCACCTTCACCTATCTGGGGCTGAAGGTGGACGAGACGGCGCGGGTGCGGACGGGGGCGGGGCGGATGGCGAACCTGTGGGCGGCGGGCGAGATCATGGCCGGGTCGATCCTGGGGCAGGGCTACCTCGCGGGCTTCGGCATGACCATCGGGACCGTGTTCGGGCGCATCGCGGGGGCGGAGGCGGCGCGGTGCGACGCATAGATCCATCATATCACCCCGTCCCCGGCGGAGACCGGGGACCTCGACGGTCAGCGCACCGCTCTGCGAGGCCCCCGGTCTTCGCCGAGGGCGGGGGCCTTCCTTTTGACTTCTGAAACGGACCGTTCTGGCATGACGATAACGATGGACGCCCACGAACCGGCGCTGGCCGAAGCCCGACGCCAGCTTCAGATCTGCAACGCCTGCCGCTACTGCGAGGGCTATTGCAGCGCCTTTCCGGCCATCACCCGTCAGCGCGCCTTCGCGGATGGCGATATCGCGCAGATCGCGAACCTGTGCCACAACTGCCGGGGCTGTCACTACGCCTGCCAGTACACCGAACCGCACGAGTTCGCGCTGAACCTGCCGCGCGCGCTGGCCGAGGTGCGGGTGGACTCGTGGGAGCGGCATGCCTGGCCCGGGGGGCTGGCGCGGGTCTTCCTGCGCCATGGCTGGGCGACGGCGGGGGCGCTGGTGGCCGGGTTCGCGGTGCTGTTTCTCGTCATCCGCGCGCTGGGCGATGCGGGGGGCGGCGAGGGGTTCTATGCCGTGCTCTCGCACGCGGCGATGGTGGCCATCTTCGCCCCGGCCTTCCTCCTGCCCCTCGCCGCCATGGCCCTGAGCCTGCGCGGCTACTGGCGGGATGTGGGCGGCGGGCGCATCCGCCGGCATCACCTGCGCGCGGCGCTCGCCTCGGCGGCGACGATGCGCAACCTGTCGGGCGGGCACGGCGAGGGGTGCAACTTCGAGAAGGGCGAGCGGTTCAGCCCCGCCCGGCGCCGGGCGCATCAGGCCATCCTCTACGGGTTCCTGCTGTGCTTCGCGTCCACGAGTTCGGGCACGGTGCTGCACTACGTCTTCGACAGTCCCGCGCCCTATCCGCTCTTCTCGCTGCCGAAGATGCTCGGCATCCCCGGCGGCATCCTGCTGACCGCCGGATGCGCCTGGATGCTGCACTTGCGCGCCCAAGCCGACGCCGACCTGTCGGACGAGGGCGCGCGGGGGGCGGGGGCGGCCTTCACCGGGCTTCTGGGCTTCACGGGGTTCAGCGGGCTGGCGCTCTACGTCTTCGGAGGCGGCATCGCGATGCCGGTGCTCCTCGCCGTGCATCTCGGCGCGGTCCTCGCCTTCTTCCTGCTCATTCCCTACAGCCGCATGGCCCACGGCTTCTACCGCATCGCCGCCCTCGTCCGGGACGCGCAGGCGCGGGAGGGCTGACGATCGGTCAATGTACGGTTCACCCTTCGGACGCTATACCGGCCCCGAAACAGGGAGAGACGCGCATGAGACGGGCCTTCATCACCGGCACCGCCGGCTTCATCGGCTTCCACCTCGCCGAGCTGCTCCTGCGCGAGGGCTGGGAGGTGGCGGGCTTCGACGGGATGACCGACTATTACGACGTCCGCCTGAAGGAGAGCCGCCACGACATCCTGCGCCAGCACGGCCGCTTCACCGCGACCGAGGCGATGCTGGAGGCGGACGGGGCGGTCGGGCGGGCGGTGGCCGACTTCGCCCCCGACATCATCGTCCACCTCGCCGGGCAGGCGGGCGTGCGCTACAGCATCGAGAACCCCCGCGCCTACATCGATTCCAACGTGGTCGGCACCTTCAACGTGATGGAGGCGGCGCGCGAGGCGGGGGTCGCGCATCTGCTCATGGCGTCCACCTCCTCCGTCTACGGCGCGAACGAGGACATGCCCTTCGACGAGAACCAGAAGGCCGATACCCAGCTCACCATCTACGCCGCGACCAAGAAGGCGACCGAGGCGATGGGCCATTCCTGGGCCAACATCCACGGCGTCCCGGTGACGATGTTCCGCTTCTTCACGGTCTACGGCCCGTGGGGGCGGCCCGACATGGCGTTCTTCAAGTTCACGCGCGGCATCCTCGAAGGCGAGACGATCGACGTCTACAATGACGGGCAGATGTGGCGCGACTTCACCTACGTGGAGGATCTGGCGCGGGGCATCCGGGGCCTGATCGACGCGGTGCCGGGGGGCGAGGAGACGCGGGTCGAGGACGATTCCCTCTCCCCCGCCGCGCCCTTCCGCGTCGTCAACATCGGCAATTCCGACAAGGTGCGCCTGATGGACTTCATCGAGGCCATCGAGGCGGAGACCGGGCGCGCGGCGGTTCGCAACTACATGCCCATGCAGCCCGGCGACGTGCTGGCCACCTGGGCCGACGCCTCGCTGCTGCACCGCCTGACCGGCTACCGCCCGCAGACCGGCTACCGCGAGGGCGTCGCGCAGTTCGTACGCTGGTACCGGGGGTATTACGGGGT
>JAHDDY010000044.1:0-19250 GCA_020629115.1 Paracoccaceae bacterium
CCGCTATCGCCCTCGCCGCTATCGTCATATTCTGGCTATGAGTCCTGAGCCTAGGTCCCCGGTCTTCGCCGGGGGACGGGGTGCTTTTTCGGAAGTGTCGGCTGAAGTGCGCTACCGCCGCACGATCGTCGGCGGCTCGAAGGCCGTGACCGGGGGCGGCTCGCCCTCGTGGCGGGCCACGTCCACGAGGCACGAATGCGCGGTCGGTCCCTGGGCGAGGCGCGAGGTGCCGCGGTCGGGGGTGAGGACGTTGGGATTGCCGTGCTTGCACAAAGCGTCCGGGTCGCCGGGGGTCTCGGGGTCGTACCATGCGCCGGTGCTGACCTGCACCACGCCGGGGCGGATGGCGTCGCTCAGGGTCGCGCAGCACAGGCACGCGCCGCGCCCGTTGAAGACGCGCACGATATCCCCGTCCGCGATGCCCCTTGCGGCGGCATCATCCGGGTGCATCACCGCCGGCTCGCGCCCCTTGCGCTTGCCCGCCCGCGAGACCGCGCCGTGGTCGAGCTGCGAATGCAGCTTGTGCGCGGGCTGGTTGGAGACGAGGTGCAGCGGGTAGTCGCCCACCGCCCCCAGCCATTCGCGCGGCTCCCGCCAGACCGGATGGCCGGGGCAATCGTCGTAGCCGAACCCCGCGACCGTCCCGGAGAAGATCTCTATCCTGCCGCTCGGGGTGTCGAGCGGGTTCGCGACCGGGTCGGCGCGGAACCCGGCGAGCATGACGGTCGGCTCCCCGGGCGGGGGGACGCGGTGCCAGCCGGTCTCGCGCAGGGTGTCGTAGTCGGGCAGACCCGGCACCCGTGCGCGGGTCTCGTCGTAGAAACGGCGCAGCCAGTCCGCCGGGTCGCGCCCTTCCGTGAACGCCTCCCCGATGCCCAGATGCCGGGCGAGACCGGCGAAGATGGCATGGTCGTCGCGGGCGAGGCCGGGCGGCTCGGCCACCTTGTCCATGGCGACGATGTACGGGTCGCGCTGGGAGATGCACAGGTCCGCGCGTTCCAGCGGGGTGGTGCAGGGCAGGACGATATCGGCGTGCTTCGCCATCGCGTTCCAGCACCACTCGTTGACCACGACGGTCTCGGGCCGCCGCCAGGCGCGCAGCATCCGCCCGATATCCTGATGGTGATGGAACGGGTTGCCCCCCGCCCACCAGACGAGGCGGATATCGGGATAGGTCAGCCGCTGCCCGTCGAACTCGAAATCCGTGCCGGGGTTCAGCAGCAGGTCGGCGATGCGGGCGACGGGGATGAAGTCCGGCACCGGGTTCGTCCCCTGGGGCAGAGACGCCGCCGGAAGCGGGGCGCGCTGTCCGCCGATGCCGTTCGACGCGCTGTAGCCGAAGCCGACCCCGCCGCCGGGCAGGCCGATCTGCCCCAGCATCGCGGCGACGGCGATGGCGGCCCAGAAGGGCTGTTCGCCGTGATCCTGCCGGGTGAGGGACCACGAGACGGAGATCATCGTCCGCCCCGCCGCCATGCGCCGGGCGAGCGCGCGGATATCCTCCGCCGCCAGCGCGGCGATGCCGGCGGCCCAGTCCGCATCCTTCGCCCGCCCGTCCGCCTCGCCGGTCAGATAGGCGCGGAAGCGGTCGAAGCCGGTCGTGTAGCGGTCGAGGAAGGCAGGATCGTGCAGGCCCTCGGCCAGGAGCGTGTGGGCGATGCCGAGGAGGATGGCCGTATCCGTGTTCGGGCGCGGGGCGAGCCAGTCCGCGCCCATCGCGTCCGGCATGTCCATGCGCAGGGGAGAAATGGTGACGAACTCGGTCCCCGCCGCCTTCGCCATCTCCAGCCCGGTGCGCTGGACGTGGATGCCCAGGCCCCCGGCCTCGATCTGCCCGTTCTTCAGCGGCACCCCGCCGAAGGCGACGAGGAGATCCGTGTTCCCGGCGATGGATTCCCAGCTCGTCGTGGTGTTCAGGTGCGGGCGGTAGCTGCCCAGCGCATGCGGGATCATCGCTTCGGCGGCGGCGAAGCTGTAGGTGTGGACCGACGACGTGAACCCGCCCAGAAGGTTGAGAAAGCGCTTGAGCTGGCTCTGCGCATGGTGGAACCGCCCCGCGCTCGCCCAGCCGTAGGACCCGGCGAAGATGGCGCGGTTGCCGTGGGTCTCGATCACGCGGGTCAGCTCGCGCGCCAGCAGCGGCTCGGCCTCAGCCCAGGTCAGCGCGACGAAGGGGTCGCAGCCGCGCCGCTCGGTCGCCGCGCCGGGACCGCGGTCGAGCCAGCTCTCGCGCACCATGGGCGCGTCGATGCGGGTCGGCCCGTCCTGCACGTCGAGGATACCCGCGCCGATGGACGAAGGGTCGGGATCGCGCTCGAACGCGTCCATCGCCACGGCCCGCCCGCCCTCGCTCCGCACGCGGTAGGTGCCCCAATGGGCGGCGGTGAGGGGGTGGCGGGGCATGGAGCGGTTCCTTCGATCGCGCGCCCTACCCTGTCGCGGGGCCGGGCGGAAACTCAAGCGTATTCTCGCCCCGCGCGGAACAGGGGCTCGCCCGGCGCATTGCCTTCCCGACGCAACCGACAAGGAGACGATGCCATGAGCGACGACAAGGACCCGCGCCCCGAGGTGGCCAAGAAGGACGACCCGCAGCCGCGCAAGGACGTGAAGGAGCACTGGGCCGCCGCCGAGGAGACGATGAACGAGAACGCCGCCGGCAGCCCGAACGCCGAGAAGCGCAGCCGGACAGCCTGACCCGGTCCCCGCTATCGCTTCGGCGGTAGTGGCCTCACCACCACCGTTCCGGCGTCGCCGAAAACTCCAGTGCGCTTTCCAGCGCGTAGGCCGTGTTCAGCAGGTTCTCCTCGTCGAATGCCTTGCCGATGAGTTGCAGGCCGAGGGGCAGGCCGTCGGACGACAGGCCCGCCGGGACGCTGATGCCGGGCAGGCCGGCCATGTTGACGGTGACGGTGAAGATGTCCTGGAGATACATTTCCAGCGGGTCCGACTTCTCGCCGAGGCCGAAGGCGGGCGAGGGGGTGGTCGGGGTCAGGATAGCGTCGACCTGCCCGAAGGCCTGCTCGAAGTCGCGGTTGATAAGGCGGCGGACCTTCTGCGCGCGGGTGTAGTAGGCATCGTAGTAGCCCGCCGAGAGGACGTAGGTGCCGATCATGATGCGGCGCTTGACCTCCGCGCCGAAGCCCTCCGCGCGGGTCCGCTCGTACATCTCCGTGATGCCGTCGCCCTGGCGCGGCTCGACCCGATGGCCGTAGCGCACGCCGTCGTAGCGGGCGAGGTTGGACGATGCTTCCGCCGGGGCGACGATGTAGTAGGCGGGCAGCGCGTATTTGGTGTGTGGCAGGCTGATCTCGACGATCTCGGCCCCTTGGGCGCGCAGACGCTCGGCCCCGTCCTCCCACAGCGCGGTGATCTCGGCGGGCATGCCGTCGACGGTGTATTCCTTCGGGATGCCGATGCGCTTGCCCCTGATATCGCCCGACAGCGCGCTCTCGTAGTCGGGGACGGGGATGTCGGCGGAGGTGCTGTCCTTCTCGTCCACCGACGCCATCGAGCCAAGCATGATGGCCGCGTCGCGCACCGTGCGCGTGAACGGCCCCGCCTGGTCGAGCGAGGAGGCAAAGGCGATGATGCCCCAGCGCGAGCAGCGGCCCCAGGTCGGCTTGAGTCCGACGAGGCCGGTGAAGGCGGCGGGCTGACGGATCGAGCCACCCGTGTCGGTGCCCGTAGTCGCCATCGCCATCGAGGCCGCCAGCGCCGCTGCGGAGCCACCCGAGGAGCCGCCCGGCGTCAGTGTCGCGTCGTCCCCCTTGCGTCGCCACGGGTTGACGACCGGCCCGTAGCAGGCGGTCTCGTTCGAGGACCCCATGGCGAATTCGTCCATCGACAGCTTGCCGAGCATCACCGCCCCGTCGGCCCAGAGGTTCGCCGTCACCGTGCTCTCGTAGGGCGGCCGGAACCCGTCGAGGATGCGCGACCCGGCCTGGGAGCGCACGCCGTTCGTGCAGAAGAGATCCTTGATGCCGACCGGGATGCCGCACAGGGACGGGGCCTCGCCCGCCGCCAGACGCGCATCCGCCGCCCTGGCCTGCTCGCGCGCCAGATCGGGCGTCTTCTCGCACCAGGCGTTGAGCGCATCGCCCCCCTCGACCGCCTCGACGAACGCCTCTGTCAGCTCGGCGGCGCTGAACTCCTTGGCGCGCAGCTTGTAGCGGGCATCGGCGATGGTGAGCGCGGTGAGATCGGTCATGGGGGGCGTCCTGCGGGGCATGGGATTACGGGCGCAGGTTTAGCCCCGGCGCCGGGCCGGGGCAAGGCATCTGCGTCCCGGGGCGCGATCACGCGGTTTTGACGCGACCTCGGCGCTGCATGCCCCATCTTGTGCTCCGATCATCCGCTGGACGAGGCCCGCCATGAAGACCCTTCTCTCCGCCCTGCTCGCCTGTGCCCTCTCCGGCGCGCCGGCGCTCGCCGCGTGCGTGACCGTCGCGCCCGGCCTGCCGGGATGGGAGCGGCTCGACTTCGACGATATCCCGTCCAATACCTGGCGCGAGGAGGGGGGCGCGCTGGTGGCCTCGTCCAGCGCAAGCGCGTCGATGCTCTACGCGCGCACCCCCGCGACCGCCGCGCCGGTCCTGAGCTGGCGCTGGCGCGTCGACCGGGCGGTGCCCGCGACCGACCTGACCCGCAAGGGCGGCGACGACCGCTCGCTCGCCCTCACCGTCGGATTCGCCTACGACCCGGCCAATGCCAGCCTGGGCGAGCGCATGAGGCGGGTGATGGTCGAGACCGTCGCCGGGGCGGATGCGCCGGGGCGGATCGTGGATTTCGTCTGGGGCGGGGCGCATCCCGTCGGCACACGGTTCGAAAGCCCGTATTCCGGCAGCGCCTCCCGGACTGTCATCCTGCAATCCGCGACCGCGCCCACGGGCCAGTGGGCGACCGAACGGGTCGACCTGTCCTCCCTCTATCGCGAGCTGTGGGGCAGCGACATGCCGCCGGTGACGCAGGTGGCCGTGTTCATCGACACGGACGATACCGGGGTCACGGGCGAGGGACGAGTCGCGGATATCTGCCTCTCTGCCGATTGAAGAATCTAAATAAACGGTTTCAACGAAGGCGTGCGGAAAAATTTCCGTCGTACGGGAACTATTCGCCTCCGGTAACGGTTCGTTCAGACCAGAAGAAGAGAGTTTGAACGATGACGCATGCCGACGACGCGCTGCCCGCCGATACGACATCGGATGCTCCCATGGTCAGTCCCTATCTCCTGCGACCCCTCCGGACCTACGAGGAGGCGCTCGCTGATATCGAGGCGAGGAAGAATCGCCGGACCAGCGTTCAGCCCTTCATCCCCCGCCTCGTCGTCAGCAACGGGCCGGGCGGTACCGTCACCGCCGCGGCCTGATCGTCGTCAGGGGTTTTCGAGGAGGATGACGTCCACCGCCTCGCCCACCGCGCGTGGCGGGTCCGAGACCGGACGGATCATCAGACTGTTGGCACGGGACAGGAGCGCCAGGCGCGCGCTGTCCTGACTGTCGAAGGGGGCGACCGAGAGCGTCCCGTCGCGCGCCGTGCACCGGGCGCGCATGTAATGCTCGCGGGGGCCGTTTTCCGGAATGTCCGTCTCCAGCACGGCCCGGCGCGTCGCGGGCATCCGCGCGCCCTCCCCCGACAGGACGGACAGGGCCGGCGCGAGGAAGACCCGTCCGCAGACCATGGCCGAGACCGGGTTGCCCGGCAGGCCGAGCATCGGCGTCTCCCCCAGCCGCCCCGCCATGAGCGGCTTTCCGGGCCGCATCGCCACCTTGTAGAGATCGAGAGCGAGACCATGCTCCGCCAGGACGGGGCGGATGAGGTCGTGATCGCCGACCGAGGCTCCGCCCAGCGTGACGAAAAGATCCGCCTGCGCCCCCTCCAGCGCCAGCCGCCGCAGTGCCTCCGGCTCGTCCGGGGCGATGGGCAGGATGTCGGCATGGCCACCCAAGATCTCGATCAGGGCCGCGAGGCCGAAATTGTTCGAGGAGACGATGCCCCCCTCCCCCACCGGATCGCCCGGCAGGGCCAGCTCGTCCCCCGTCGCGAGGAGCGTAACACGAGGGCGGCGGTGGACTGCGACGAAGGCATGGCCCGCCGCCGCGAGCAGGGCGACGTTCTCGGGCGTCAGGCGCGTCCCCGTCGACAGCAGCGCGTCGCCTTCGGCGAAATCGAGACCGGCGCGGCGCAGGTAGGGGGCGGGATCGAGATCGTCGTGCAGGACGATGGCATCCCCGTCGCGGTCCGCGTCCTCCTGGATGACGATGCGGTCGAGACCGGCGGGCACGGGCGCGCCGGTGAAGATGCGCACGGCCTCGCCCGGCGCGGCCTCGCCGTCCCACGGATGCCCCGCCGCCGCCTCGCCCGCGACGCGAAACCGCGCGCCGGGATGCACTTCCGCCCCGCGCACGGCATAGCCGTCCATGGCCGAGGCGTCGAAGGGCGGCTGGGTGCGGCGGGCGACGATGCCGTCGGCCAGCACGCGCCCGACGGCCTGCGTGATCGCCACCGTCTCGCGCCCGACCGGCGCCATGAGCGCGAGGATGCGCGCGCGGGCCTCCTCGACGGAGATCATGCCGCCTCGAAGGGGCCGGACGCGCCGCCATCCTTGTGGGTCAGGCGCACCGCCTCGATGCGCATGCCCTTGTCCACCGCCTTGCACATGTCGTAGATCGTCAGGGCCGCGACGCTTACTGCCGTCAGCGCCTCCATCTCCACCCCCGTCTGGCCCGTGACCTTGGCCGTCGCCTCGATGTCGATGGCGTTGGCCGCCCGATCGGCGTGGAAATCGACGGAGACCTTGGACAGGCCGAGCGGGTGGCACAGGGGGATGAGGTCGCTGGTGCGCTTGGACCCCATGATCCCGGCAAGCCGCGCGACGCCGAGCACGTCGCCCTTCTTGTGGCCACCGCCGAGGATCATGCCGAGCGTTCCGGCCTGCATGACGATGCGTCCCCGGGCGGTCGCCGTGCGCGCGGTGATCTCCTTGGCCGAGACGTCGACCATCGCCGCCGCCCCGCTCTCGTCGAAATGCGTGAATCCGCTCATGATGCCCCCCGGTATGCCCGTTCGCGGGGATACAGCCAAAGCCGGGCGGGGAGCAAGGCGTCAGGGGGCCGCGAAATCCTCCGTCTGCACCAGCACGCCGTCCGCGTGCAGCGTCAGGATGCCGAAGGCGGGCGGGTCGTCGCATTCGACGGAACTGTCCGCGCCGTCGTAGAGCAGCGGCATCTGGCGCATCGGGGACTTGAAGATCGAGAAGGGGGTGCCCCGGTGCGAGCCGGAGATGGTGCGGTGGATATGCCCGCTGACGATGTGGCGGACGGTGCCGTGGCGGGCGAGCAGGTCGTGGAACGCGTCCCCGTCCCGCAGGCGGATGGCGTCCATCGCCGCGAAGCCGGTCGGGTGGGGCGGGTGATGCAGGGCGACGACGCATGGCGCGGCGCCTGCCTCGCCCAGGGCGTGGTCGAGCCAGGCGAGGCGGCGGGGGCACAGCTCCCCCGCATGGGTGAACGGTTCGCCGGGCCGGGGGACGACGAGCGTATCCAGCACGATCAGGCGATACGCGCCGAGGGGGACGACCCGCTGCACGAAGCCGTCCCCATCCACCGGCACCTCCGGGAAGACGGCGCGGAAGGCGGCGCGGTCGTCATGGTTGCCGAGCATCGGCATGACGGGAACGGGGCAGCCGTCGAGCGCATCCCGAAGTCGCCGGTAGGACGCAGCGTCGCCCCGGTCCGCTAGGTCGCCGCAGAGCAGGACCAGCGCGGCCCGCGGGTGGGTGTCCAGCGCATGGGAAAGCCCGGCGCTGAACCGGGCCGCCGGGTCCGGCCCCGCCCCGGGCGGGCCGGGCGTCATGTGAAGGTCGCTGAAGACGATGACCGTCTCTCCGCCCCCCATCGCCTTTCTCCCTTTCGATTCGCGTTGACTCCCCCGCCGCATCGCATAGTTCGGACGAAGGGCGGCATAGCAAGGGGACTGACCATGGCCGAGGCGACCTGCGTACAGATCGACGAACCCGGCGGGCCGGAGGCGATGCGCCTCGTCCGGCGGGAGGTGGGCGAGCCGGGGCCGGGCGAGATCCGGGTGCGCCACCATGCGGTCGGCCTCAACTTCATCGACATCTACCAGCGCGAGGGCCTCTACCCCCTCCCCCTGCCCGCCACGCTCGGGATGGAGGCGGCGGGGGTGGTCGAGGCGGCGGGCGAAGGCGTCGCGCACCTGTCCGAAGGTACCCGGGTCGCCTATGCCACGGGGCCGGTGGGGGCCTATTCGGAAGCGCGGGTGATGCCCGCGCAGAACGTCTGCGCCCTGCCCGACGGCATCGGTTTCGAGACCGGGGCGGCGATGATGCTCAAGGGGCTGACGGTCGAGTACCTGTTCAACCGCACCGCCACGCTCTCGCCGGGGGATACGGTCCTGTTCCACGCGGCGGCGGGGGGCGTGGGGCTGATCGCCTGCCAATGGGCGCGGGCGGCGGGGATCACGCTGATCGGGACCGCCGGGTCGGACGAGAAATGCGCGCTGGCCAGGGAGCATGGCGCGGCGCACGTCATCAACTACCGCACGGAGGATTTCGCCGCCCGGGTGAGGGAGATCACGGACGGGGCCGGCGTGAGGACGGTGTTCGATTCGGTCGGCAAGGACACGTGGGACGGCTCGCTCGACTGCCTCGCGCCGTTCGGGCTGATGGTCACGTTCGGGAATGCCTCGGGCAAGGTGCCGCCCTTCGATCCGGGCATCCTGGGGCCGAAGGGCTGCCTCTACGTCACGCGCCCGACCCTGTTCGGCCACCTCACGAGCCGGGAGAAGGCGCAGGAGATGGCGGACAACCTGTTCACGAAGGTTACGGGCGGGGACGTCGCCATCCGCATCGACCAGCGCTTCGCCCTCGAAGACGTGGCCGAGGCGCACAGGGCGCTGGAGGCGCGGCGCACGACGGGGGCGACGGTCCTCACGGTGTCGTGACGGGGGCCGCCCGCCGGCGACGGGACGGTCGTGCGGGCGCCGCGCCTCATCCGGGCAAGGCCCCGAACCCGCTTGGCGACCCACGCCGATGGGCTATATTGCCTCATGGAAGACCCCATCCGCGCGCAGCATGAGGATCGCGATGACCCGGAAAACCCCGCTTCGGCTTGCCGCGACGCTCGTCCTCGCCGCCTTGTCCCTGCCGGGCTGCACGGCCATGCTCGCCCCCGACCCGCTGAACAAGACGACCTCCATCGTCAACGGCACGCAGGTGACGCGCGGGCCGATGCGCGGGACCGTGCCGTCGGGCTTCGCCGCCATCGCCACCGCCCCCACCGGGGGCGCGACGTTCGAGCCGGCGGTCGGGGAGGCGTTCGGCCTCGGGGAACTCGACCAGTTCGCCAGCGCCGATCTGGGCCTGCCGGAGCTTCAGGGCATAGATTTCGACGCGGAGCAGGCCGGGGTGGCCGGCATCGTCTCGTCGGGCGGGGCCGAGAGCGCGCCCCTCGCCGCGGCCGACCGGACCGTCTACTTCGCGACCGACAGCGCCGATCTGGACGAGCGCGCGCGGGAGACGCTGCGGCGGCAGGCGGCGTGGCTCAACGTGAACCCGTCGGCCCGGGCGACCGTCGAGGGCCATGCCGACGAGCGCGGCACCCGCGAATACAACCTCGCCCTCGGCGACCGCCGGGCCAGCGCGACGCGCGGCTATCTCGTCGCCGTGGGCGTGGACGAATCGCGCCTCGACAAGATCTCCTACGGCAAGGAGCGCCCGGTCGCCCTCGGCTCGGACCCGCAGGCCTGGTCGCGGAACCGGCGGACGGAGACCGCGATCGAGGATGGCGGCGGCTTCGCGGGCGCGGCCTTCGACGGGACGGCGGCGTTCGATCCGCCGGTCGCCGGCTCGGTCGGCGCGCTCGACACCGCGACGCTCCCGGCCTTCCCGATGCAGGAGCCGATCTCGGGCACATCGGACAGCCTCGCCCTCGACCCCCTCTTTCCGCAGGACGGCACCACGGCGCTGATCGCGCCGCCCGGCTCGATCACCTACGAGACGACCTCGGGCCTCTTCCCGCCGGCCCCGTCCGCCGGTGCCTTCGAGGGCGGCACCATCGCGCCGACGGTCTTCGACACGGCATCGCCCGCGCGGACGGCCACGCCGGCCACGCGGATCGAGGACGTGAGCGTCGACGACCTGCTGCGCGATCCGAGCCTCATCGACCGCATCGGCTCGCCCGCCACGTCCGCGCCCGGTTCCTGACCGGGCGGGAGCGGCGGTGCGGGTGCGACGTCCGCGCCTCGGGCTGTCCGACGGTGATCCGTCCCGCGTGCCGTCGTTCTTGCGGGGATGCCTCGGGCGCAGAGACCATATAACGATTCGTGCATATGGTGATTGCATCCACCCCCGCCTCCTGCTAAGCGGCGAGCATGCAGAAGGGCCGTGCCCTTGCCCTCCCATCGAACAGGATGCCCCGCCATGGACGCGCCGACGCAGAACGACTACGCCATCGCCGATATCGGCCTCGCGGATTTCGGCCGCAAGGAGATCGAGATCGCCGAGACCGAGATGCCGGGCCTGATGGCCTGTCGCGAGGAATTCGGCAAGGACCAGCCGCTCAAGGGCGCGCGGATCACCGGCTCGCTGCACATGACGATCCAGACCGCCGTGCTGATCGAGACGCTCGCTGAACTGGGCGCGGATATCCGCTGGGCGACCTGCAACATCTTCTCGACCCAGGACCACGCGGCGGCGGCCATCGCGGCGGGCGGCACCCCCGTCTTCGCCATCAAGGGCGAGTCGCTGGAGGAATACTGGGACTACGTCGACCGCATCTTCGACTGGCCCGTGACGGACGCGAATCCCGAGGGTACGCCGAACCTGATCCTCGACGATGGCGGCGACGCGACGATGTACATCATCCTCGGTGCCAAGCTGGAGGCCGGCGAGGACATCATCCCGAACCCCGAGAACGAGGAGGAGGAGGTCGTCAAGGCGCAGATCATGAAGCGCCACGCGCAGTCCCCCGGCTGGTTCACGAAGCGCCGCGACGCGATCATGGGCGTCTCGGAGGAGACGACGACGGGCGTGCATCGCCTGTACCAGCTCGCCAAGAAGGGCGAACTGCCCTTCCCCGCGATCAACGTGAACGACAGCGTCACGAAATCGAAGTTCGACAACCTCTACGGGTGCCGCGAGAGTCTCGTCGACGGCATCCGCCGGGCGACCGACGTGATGATGGGCGGCAAGGTCGCGGTGGTCTGCGGCTTCGGCGACGTGGGCAAGGGTTCGGCCGAATCGCTGCGCTCGCAGGGCGCGCGCGTGATGGTCACGGAGATCGACCCCATCTGCGCGCTCCAGGCCGCGATGCTGGGCTACGAGGTCACGACGATGGACCGCGCGGCCAAGCAGGGCGACATCTTCGTCACCACGACCGGCAACAAGGACGTGATCACCCTCGACCACATGCGCGAGATGAAGGACCGGGCGATCGTCTGCAACATCGGCCACTTCGACAGCGAGATTCAGGTCGCGGCGCTGCGCAACCTGAAATGGAACAACATCAAGCCGCAGGTGGACGAGATCGAGTTCCCCGACGGCAAGAAGATGATCCTGCTCGCCGAGGGCCGTCTCGTGAACCTCGCCTGCGCGACCGGGCACCCCTCCTTCGTGATGTCGGCCTCCTTCACCAACCAGGTGCTGGCGCAGATCGAACTGTACAAGAACAACGACGAGTACGAGAACCAGGTCTACGTCCTGCCCAAGCATCTGGACGAGAAGGTCGCGACACTACATCTGGAGAAGCTGGGCGTCGAGCTGACCAGGCTGTCGAAGGAGCAGGCCGACTACATCGGCGTGCCCGAGCAGGGACCGTTCAAGCCCGAACACTACCGCTACTGAGCCGACACGCGGCCCCGGAACGCATCCGGGGCCGTCTTTCCGCGTCGTGCATCCTATTTGCGAAAGCCAGAGCCATGAGCCGCAGCGATTATCTCTTCACCTCCGAATCCGTCTCCGAAGGCCACCCCGACAAGGTGTCGGACGCTATTTCCGACGCCATCGTGGATCTCTTCATCGGCAAGGAGCCGGAAGCCCGCGTCGCCGTCGAGACGCTGACCACCACGAACAACGTGGTCCTCGCAGGCGAGGTGCGCGGGTCGGCGACGCGCGACGAGATGATCGAGGCGGCACGGCGCACGATCAAGGAGATCGGCTACGAGCAGAAGGGCTTCCACTGGGACCATTGCGAGGTGCAGTGCATGGTCCACGGGCAATCCGCCGACATTGCGCAGGGCGTGGATGCGGGCACCGGGATGCACAAGGAAGAGGGCGCGGGCGACCAGGGCATCATGTTCGGCTACGCCTGCGACGAGACGCCCGAGCTGATGCCCGCGCCGATCCTGTACTCCCACCGCATCCTCCAGAACATGGCCGCCGCGCGCCATTCGGGCGCCGCGCCGCAGCTGGAGCCGGATTCGAAATCGCAGGTGACAGTCGAATACCGCGACGGCAAGCCCGTGCGCGCGCATACCATCGTCATCTCGACCCAGCATGCGGACGGCCTGTCCTCGGACGACGTGCGCCAGATCGTCGAGCCGCACGCCCGCGAGGCGCTGCCGGACGGCTGGATCGACGGGGAGACCGTGTGGCACGTCAACCCGACCGGCAAGTTCGTCATCGGCGGGCCGGACGGCGACGCGGGGCTGACGGGTCGCAAGATCATCGTCGATACCTATGGCGGCGCGGCCCCCCATGGCGGTGGCGCGTTCTCCGGCAAGGACCCGACAAAGGTGGACCGCTCGGCGGCCTACGCCTCGCGCTACGTGGCCAAGAACGTGGTCGCGGCGGGGCTGGCCTCGCGCTGCTGCGTGCAGCTCGCCTACGCCATCGGCGTTCCGCATCCACTGTCGATCTACGTCGACACCTACGGCACGGGCGCGGTCGAGGCGGCGGCCATCGAGGAGGCCATCCGCAAGAGCATCGACCTGACGCCGCGCGGCATCCGCACGACGCTGGGCCTCAACCGCCCCATCTACCGCCGCACCGCCGCCTACGGCCATTTCGGCCGCGAGGCGACGGAGGATGGCGGGTTCTCGTGGGAGCGGACGGATCTGGCGAACGCGCTGAAGAAGAACGTCTGAAGCACCCCTCCCTTCGACCGAATCGCCGCGCCGCCCCCGCATGGGTGGGGCGGCTCTTTTTCATCCGACGCAGGCTTCGAGCCGCATCCCGAGGAAATCTCCATGACCGACACCACCCATGACGTCATCGGCATCGGCAACGCCATCGTCGACGTGATCGCCCGGATCGAGGACGACGTGCTGGCCGATCAGGATATCCCGAAGGGCGCGATGATGCTGGTCGAGCGGGAGCGCTCGGGCGCGATCTACGGGAGCCTGGGCGAGACGACGGAGCGTTCGGGCGGATCGGTGGCGAACACCATGGCCGCGCTCGGGGCGCTGGGGCGCCGGTCCGCCTATATCGGCAAGGTGCGCGACGACGATTTCGGCGCGGTGTTCGGCCACGACATCCGGGCGGCGGGGGTCAGCTTCGACGCTCCGGCGGCGACGGCGGGCGAGGCGACGGGGCGCTGCATGGTCATGGTAACGCCCGACGCGGAGCGGACGATGGCGACGTATCTGGGCGTCGCGGTCGATCTGGGACCGGATGACGTGGACGCGGGCGCGGTGGCAGGGTCGGGCATCCTGTACCTGGAGGGCTATCTCTGGGACAAGCCGGCGGCGAAGGATGCCTTCCGCCGGGCCATGCACGTCGCCCACGAGGCGGGGCGCAAGGTGGCGCTGAGCCTGTCGGATTCCTTCTGCGTCGACCGCCACCGGGAGAGCTTCCGCGAGATCGTGGCGGGGCAGATCGACATCCTGCTCGCCAACGAGGGGGAGCTGCTGTCGCTCTACGAGACCGAGGATTTGGACGCCGCGCTCGACGCGGTGGCGAAGGACGTGCAGGTCGCCGCCATCACGCGCGGGGCGGAGGGGGCGGTCGTCGTCTCGGGCGGGGAGCGGGTGATGGTGCCCGCCTATCCGGTGGAGACGCTGGTCGATACCACGGGCGCGGGCGACCTGTTCGCCGCCGGGTTCCTGAACGGCATGGCGACGGGGCGCTCGCCGGAGACATGCGGCAGGATGGGCTGCGCGGCGGCGAACGTGGTGATCCAGGTGCTCGGCGCGCGCTGCTCGGAGGCGCTGACGGCGCGGTTCGAGGCGGAAGGCTGGGCTTGACGGGGCGGGCCGGGTGAGGCCCTACTGACGGGCCTCAACAGCCGGAGCCGACCCCATGCCCCTGACCGAGACGGACCATCGCTTCCTGCGCCTCAGCTACGACGAGGCGAAGGCCGGATTCGACGAGGGCGGGTGCCCCATCGGGTCGGTGCTGGCGCGGGGCGAGACGCTGGTGGCGCAGGGGCGCAACCAGCGGGTCCAGAAGGGCGACCCCATCGCCCACGGGGAGATGGACGCGCTGCGCAAGGCCGGGCGGCAGCGGACGTATCGCGACACGACGCTCTACACGTCGCTGTCCCCGTGCATGATGTGCGCGGGTACCATCGTGCAGTTCGGCATCCCCCGCGTCGTCATCGCGGAGAACACCACCTTCGGGGGCAACGAGGACTTCCTGCGCGAGCGGGGGGTCGAGGTGATCGTCGCGGACGATCCCGACTGCATTGCCCTCATGCGCCGCTTCATCGAGGAGAAGCCGGAACTGTGGGCCGAGGACATCGCGGAGGACTAGGATGGACGCTCCCTACGACCCCGCCCGCCCCGACGGGAGGAACGGCACGGCGGACACGCCGATCTCCCCCGACGGCCGCGCCCTGCCGGAAAAGCGCTACACCATCCCCGCGCGGGAGGGGCGCGCGGTGCGGCTGAATGCGGGGGACCGCCTGTTCATCCTCAACGAGGCGGGGCATCAGGTCTGCGACTTCTTCGCGCTGGCGGCGGATATCGGGGGGGCGCATCCGGCCGAGATGCTGTCGATGAGCCATACGCGGACGGCGCTGGGCAAGGTGTATGTCGGCGCGGGCGACACGCTGGTCACGAACCGCCGCCGCCCGCTGATCGAGATCGTGGAGGATACGTCGGAGGGCGTGCACGACATCCTCATCGCCTGCTGCGACGCGCCGCGCTACGCGCAGCTCGGGGCCGAGGGGTATCACGACAATTGCGCCGACAACTTCCGCATGGCGCTGGAGGCCATCGGGGTGACGCCGGTGCACGTGCCGGACCCGTTCAACATCTGGATGAACATCCCCGTCGCGGAGAACGGCTGCTACCGCTGGACGCCTCCGGCCTCGGCGCCGGGCGACCATGTGGCGCTGGAGGCGAAGGCCCCGTGCATCGCCGTCATGTCGGCCTGTCCGCAGGACATGACACCCGTGAACGGGGCCGATACGACGCCCGCCTCGCTCGTCTTCTGGATCGAGAGCGGCGCGGTCGCGGCGGCGGCGGACGGGGACGAGGGCTAGCGCATGGACTTTCGCATTCCCGGCGGGGTGGAGGCGCTGCGCGCGCGGGCGGCGGCCTTTGTGGACGAGGAGCTGATCCCGCTGGAGGCCGACCGCGCCAATTACGACCCGCACGAGAACATCGCGCCCGAACCGCTGGCGCGGATGCGCGCGCGGGCGAAGGAGCTGGGTCTGTGGGCACCGCAGGCGCCGCGCGAGCGCGGGGGGCTGGGCCTGCCGATGACGGCCCGGGCGGTGCTCTACGAGGAGGCGAACCGGGCGATCTTCGGGCCGGTCTGCCTCAACTGCGCGGCCCCCGACGACGGCAACATCTCGGTGCTGGCGAAGGTGGGGACCGAGGCGCAGCAGGACCGGTGGATGCAGCCGGTGATCGACGGCGCCGTGCGCTCGGCGTTCGCGATGACGGAGCCGCATCCGGGGGGCGGGTCCGACCCGTCGATGATCCGCACGACCGCCGAGAGGCGGGGCGATGCGTATGTGGTACGCGGGCGCAAGTGGTACATCACGGGCGCGGCGGAGGCGGCGCACTTCATCCTCGTCGCGCGCACCTCGGACGATGCGCGCGCCGGCCTGACCGCCTTCCTGTTCCATGCCGACCAGCCGGGCTGGCGCATCGTGCGCCGCATCGGGATCATGGGGCCGGAGGAGCATGGCGGGCATTGCGAGCTGGAATTCGACGGGCTGGAGATACCGGCCGAGAACGTGCTCATCGGCGAGGGGCGGGGCCTGAAGCTGACCCAGACGCGGCTGGGGCCGGCGCGGCTGACCCATTGCATGCGATGGCTGGGGCTGGCGCGGCGCTGCGTCGACATCGCCCGGGCCTATGCGGCCGAGCGCGAGGGATTCGGCGTGCGGCTCATCGACCGGGAGAGCATCCAGATGATGCTCGGCGGGCTGGCCATGGATATCGAGACCGGGCGGCTTTTGACCATGAAGGCGGCGTGGGAGATCGACCGGGGCGGCTTCGCGCGCAAGGAGGTGTCGATGGCGAAGATCCACGTCGCGAACCTGCTGCACCGCGCCGCCGACACGGCCATCCAGATCAACGGCGCGCGGGGATACTCGACCGACACGCCGCTCGAATGGATCTACCGCTACGCGCGGCAGGCGCGGCTGGTGGACGGTGCGGACGAGGTGCACCGGATGGTGCTGAACCGGGAGCTGGGCGCGGCGGGGGATGCGTTCTTCGGCTGGCCGGTGGGGGAATAGGACCTCTATCCCGCACGTGATGCGGAGCCTGTATCAACGTTTCACTCCGCGGCGAAAGGCCCCGGATCAAGTCCGGGGCAGAGGATATGAAAGGTACCGACTTCGACCCCGATGCCCTGCGCGGCTTTCTCGATGCCGAGTTCGGGGCGGGTAACATGGCGCTGGAGCGGATCGGCGGGGGGCAGTCGAACCCGACCTACTTCGTCGACCATGGCGGCGCGCGGATGGTGCTGCGCAAGAAGCCGAACGGGGCGACCCTGCGCGGGGCGCATGCGGTGGACCGGGAATACCGGGTGCTCGGGGCCTTGCACGGGACCGATGTGCCGGTGCCGCGCCCCCTGCTCTACCACGACGACCCGGCCCTGCTCGGCGCGCCGTTCTACCTGATGGAGCGGGTCGAGGGGCGGGTGTTCCACGACGGCGCCCTGCCCGGCCTGTCGCCGTCCGAACGGGGCGCGATCTACCTGTCGATGGCCGAGACGCTGGCGCGGCTGCACGCGGTGCGGCCCGAGGCGGTGGGCCTGGGCGATTACGGGCGGCCCGGGGATTATTTCGCGCGGCAGATGCGGCGGTGGTCGGGGCAATGGGAGGCGTCGGAGGGCGGCCCGATTCCGGCGCTGGACGCGCTGATCGACTGGCTGGACGCGTGCCGGCCCGCCGATGACGGCGCGAATGCCATCGCCCACGGGGATTTCCGTCTCGGCAACCTGCTGATCCACCCGGACGAGCCGCGGGTGGTGGCGGTGCTGGACTGGGAGCTGTCGACGCTCGGGCATCCGCTGGCCGATCTGGGGTTCTGCTGCATGCCGTGGCATACCGCGCCGGAGGAATATGCCGGCATCCTCGGGCTGGACCGGACGGCGCTGGGCATTCCGGCGGAAGCGGATTTCGTGGCGCGGTACGGGGCGGTCGCGGGGGATGGCCCGCCGCTGGAGCGGTTCCACGTCGCCTTCGCCCTCTTCCGCTTCGCGGTGATCTTTGTGGGCATCGCGGACCGGGCGCTGGCGGGAACGGCGGCGTCGGCGGAGGCCGCGCGGCTGGGGCCGCTGGCGGCGCGCTTCGCGCAGCGGGGGCTGGACGTGGCCGAGGGGCGGCAGGATTTTCCGGCGGCGTAGCGATACCTACGCCATCGCCAGCACCGCCTCCCTGAAAGCCTCGCCGCGCGCCTCGAAGCTCGTGAACTGGTCGAAGCTGGCGCAGGCGGGGGCGAGGAGTACGGTGTCGCCCTCCTCCGCATCCGCCGCCGCCGCCGCGAGGGCCGCGTCCAGGGTGCCGCAGAGGGCATGGGGGGCATCGCCGAGCTGGGCGGCGAACGCGTCCTGCGCCTCGCCTATGAGATAGGTCTTGCGCACCCGGTCGAGCAGCGGCAGGAGCGGGGCGATGCCGCCGGCCTTCGGGACGCCGCCCGCGATCCAGCGGATATTGTCGCAGGACAGCAGCGCCTTCTCGGCGGCGTCGGCGTTGGTGGCCTTGGAATCGTTCACGTAGGTGACGCCGGCGATTCCCGCGATGCGTTCGAGCCGGTGCGGCAGGCCCGGAAAGCCGGTCAGTCCCTTCTCGATCTGCTTGGGACCGAGGCCCATGAGGCGGCAGACGGCATAGGCGGCACAGGCGTTCTGGCCGTTATGCGCGCCGCGGAGCGCGGGGGCGGCGCGCAGGTCGATGGCGGCGAGCTGCCTGCCGTTCTGCCGTTCGGTCAGGAAGGCCTTCCGCATCGAGACGGTCCAGCCGTCAGCCCCGCCGATGCGCACCACCTTCTCGGCCACGCCCTCCAGCCGGTTGGCGAGATACGCACCCTCCGGCTCGGCCACGCCGATCACGGCACGCTCGGGCGCGCCCGCCTCGAAGAGCCGCGCCTTGGCCGCGAAATAGCCGCCCCGGCCCTCATGGCGGTCGAGATGGTCGTCGGAGAGGTTCAGGAAGACGGCGACATCGGGGGCGAGGCTGCGAGCGAGATCGGTCTGGTAGGAGGAGAGTTCGAGCACGACGGTCTCGTCCGCCGCCGGGTAGTCGAGATCGAGCACCCCGACGCCGATATTGCCACCGAGCTGCGCCGCGCGCCCGTTCTCGCGCAGGATATGGTGGATCAGCGCGCTGGTGGTGGACTTGCCGTTCGAGCCGGTGACGCAGACGACGAGCGGGTCGTCGTCGCCCTCGTCGTCCGCCCCCGGCTCCCACGCGGCCATCTCGCGGAAGAAGAGGCCGATGTCGTTGTCGACGGGGATGCCGGCGGCGAGCGCGTGGGCGATGGCCGGATGCGGGGCGGGGTAGAGATGCGGGATGCCGGGGGAGACGATCAGGGCGACGATGCCGTCCCATTCGCGCGCGCGGGTCAGGTCGACGACCTCGAAGCCCGCCGCCGCGCCCGCCGCGCGCCCGGCCTCGGAATCGTCCCAGCAGACCGGCTCCGCGCCCCCCGCCTGCAGCGCGCCCGCCGCCGCGAGGCCGGAGCGGCCCATGCCCAGCACGCCGACGCGCCGGCCCTCGTAGGCGCGGACGACGATCATCGCAGCTTCAGCGTCGAGAGGCCGATCAGGGCGAGGATGACGGCGACGATCCAGAAGCGGATGACGATGGTCGGCTCGTGCCAGCCCTTCTGCT
>JAHDDY010000044.1:19350-31199 GCA_020629115.1 Paracoccaceae bacterium
ACGGCGACGATCCAGAAGCGGATGACGATGGTCGGCTCGTGCCAGCCCTTCTGCTCGAAATGGTGGTGGATGGGGGCCATGCGGAAGACGCGCTTGCCGGTCCACTTGAAGCTCGCCACCTGGATGACGACGCTGAGCGTCTCCATGACGAAAAGACCGCCGATGATGGCCAGCGCGATCTCGTGCTTGGTCGCCACCGCGATGGCCCCCAGCGCGCCGCCCAGCGCGAGGCTGCCGGTATCGCCCATGAAGACCATGGCGGGGGGCGCGTTGAACCACAGGAAGCCCAGCCCCGCCCCGATCAGCGCGCCGACGAAGACCGCCAGTTCCCCCGTGCCCGGCACGTAATGGACGCGCAGGTACTCGGCCACGTTGATGTTGCCCACGCAATAGGCGATGATCGCGAAGGACACGGCGGCGATCATGACCGGCACGATGGCCAGACCGTCCAGCCCGTCCGTCAGGTTGACCGAGTTGGCGGCCCCGACGATGACGACGATGACGAACGGGAAGAAGAGCAGCCCCAGATCGAGCATGAAATCCTTCGAGAAGGGGAGCATGAGCTGATGCTGCAGGGCCTCGGGCGTGATGACGTTGGCCCATATCCCGGCGATCAGGGCGATGGCGAAGCCGGCGAGGAGGCGAAGCCTGCCGGGCGCGCCCTTGGTATTGCGCTTGGAGACCTTCAGGAAGTCGTCCCAGAAGCCGATGGCCCCGAAGCCTAGCGTCGTGAACAGCACCAGCCACGTGAACCCGATGTCGAACCGCGCCCACAGGAGGGTCGAGATGGTCAGCGCGCCGAGGATGAGCGCGCCGCCCATGGTCGGCGTGCCCGCCTTCTCGATGATATGGCGCGCCGGGCCGTCGTCGCGGATCGGCTGGCCCTTCTTCTGCTTCACGCGCATCCATTCGATCATGATGCGCCCGAAGACGATGAACAGCAGCAGCGACGTCAGCAGCGCGCCCCCGGTGCGGAAGCTGATGTAGCGGAATACGTTGAACCCGCCGACGGCATCCGAGAGGGGGGTCAGGAAGTGGTAGAGCATGGGCGGGTGGCCCTCCGGGAAATGCTATCGTTTCTTGCGGCTCGCCGACAGGGCGTCGAGCGCGGCGACGACCCTGGCCATCGCGCTGCCGAGGGACCCCTTCACCATCACCACGTCGCCCGCGCGCATCTCGGCCTTCACGAGCGGGGCGAGGGCGGCGGAGTCGGGCGTCCAGGCACCGCGCTTCGTCTTCGGGAGGGTGTCATACAGGGTTTTGCCGTGGGGTCCACAGACAAATACGACGTCGACCGACGCCATGTGCGGGGCCTCGGCGAGTTGCGCGTGGAGGCGGTCGGCATCCTTCCCCAGTTCCAGCATGTCGCCAAGGACGGCGATGCGCCGCCCCTTGCGCCCGGTGAGGGTCGGGGCCGGCTCGGCGAGGGCGAGGGTCTCCAGCGCGGCGGCGACGGAGGCGGGATTGGCGTTGTAGCTCTCGTCCAGGAGGAGGAAGGCGCTGCGCGGGTCGATGGGATCAAGGCGGATGCGCCGCCGCGCGCCGCGGCCGTCGCCGGGCTTCCACTGGCCCAGCGCCAGCACGCAGCGGGCGAGATCGGCCCCCGCGAGCTTCGCGGCGGCGAGTACGGCGAGGGAGTTGAGCACCTGATGCCGGCCCGGGGCGTTGAGCTTGTAGAGAACCGGCTCGTCGAGGATGTCGGCCTCGACGCTGGCCGTCTCCGCCCGCTGCGAGAGGCCGAGGAGCCGGACGGAGGCGTCCGCCGCCTCGCCGAAGGAGACGACCGTCAGATCGAGGGAGGCGGCCCTGGTAGCGAGGAGGTCGAACCACGGATTGTCGCGGTTGAGGACGACGTGACCGCCGGGGACCACGCCCTCCATGATCTCCGCCTTGGCCGCCGCGATGCCCGCCTCGGAGTCGAAGTTGCCCAAGTGGGCGGGCAGGACGTTGGTGATGACGGCGACGTGAGGGCGGACCATGCGGGTGAGGGGTGCGATCTCGCCCGCGTGGTTCATGCCGATCTCGAAGATGCCGTAGCGGGTCGCGGCAGGCATCCGCGCCAGCGTCAGGGGCACGCCCCAATGGTTGTTGTAGGATTTGGCCGAGGCATGGGTGGACCTCTGCGCCGAGAGGAGCGCGGAGAGGGCGTCCTTGACGCTGGTCTTGCCCGCCGAGCCGGTAACGGCGACGATGCGGGCCTGCCCCGCGCGCTCCCGGGCGGCGAGGCCGAGAGATTCGAGCGCGGAGAGCGGATCGTCCACCCTCAACAGCGGCGCATTCGCGGACAGGCCCTCCGGCACGCGGGAGACGAGGGCCGCGCCCGCGCCGGTCTCCAGCGCCGCGCCGACGAAATCGTGGCCGTCGCGGACGTCCTTGAGCGCGACGAAAAGGTCGCCGGGGTGGAGCGTGCGGGTGTCGATGGAGATGCCGGCCGCGCCCTGCCAGTCGCCCGACGCGGTGCCCCCGGTGGCGATGGTCAGGGCATCGCGGGTCCAGAGCATCCTACAGGTCCCCGCCGATGAGCCGGGCGATGTCGCCCTCGTCGCCGTCGAGGGCGGCGACGGCGATGCGGGCCTGCTCGGCATCGTCGAAGGGGATCACGTCGCCGTCGACGATCTGGCCCGTCTCGTGGCCCTTGCCGGCAATGAGGAGCGCGTCGCCCTCCTCCAGCCCGTCGATGCCGCGCAGGATGGCCTCGGCCCGGTCGGGCACCTCGATCGCGTCGGGGGCGGCGTCGAGGATGGCGGCGCGGATGGTGGCCGGGTCCTCGGAGCGGGGGTTGTCGTCGGTGACGATGACCACGTCGGCGCCCGCCGCCGCCGCCGCGCCCATGAGCGGGCGCTTGCCCCTGTCCCGGTCGCCGCCCGCGCCGAAGACAACGTGCAGGCGGCCCGGCACGTGGGGGCGCAGGCCCGCCAGCGCGGCGGCGAGGGCGTCGGGCTTGTGGGCGTAGTCAACGAAGACGGGGGCGCCGAAGGCGCGGCGGGCGACCGGCTCCATGCGCCCGCGCACGCCGTCGAGCGCGCCGAGGGCGTCGAGGACGGCGCCCTCGTCGGTGCCGCAGCCGATGGCCAGCGCCGCCGCCGTCAGGACGTTGCGCGCCTGGAACGCGCCGATGAGGGGTAGCTCGACGGTGAGCGTCCGCCCGGCCCAGTCGACCGTCACGCGCTGGCCCGCCTCGGTATAAGCGGTGTCGCGGATGCGGAAGCCGTCCGCGCCCGCGCCCTGCCCGACCGGGATGAGGCGCAGGTCGCGCGCCGCCGCGATGCGCTCGACGAGCGGGAAGAGCGCGTCGTCGGCATTGGCCACCGCCGCCCCGCCCGGCGCGACGAGGTCGGTGAAGAGGCGCAGCTTCGCGGCGGCGTAATGGGCGGTGGTGGGGTGGTAGTCCATGTGGTCGCGGGCAAGGTTGGTCAGCGCGCCGGCCCGGACGCGCACCCCGTCGAGGCGGTACTGGTCGAGACCGTGGGACGAGGCCTCCATCGCCAGCGCCTCGACGCCCCCGGCTTCCAGCTTCTCCAGCGTGCGGTGCAGGCCGACGGGGTCGGGGGTGGTCAGGCCGCCGGGGAGGCTGACGGAGCGGGACGCGACGCCCATGGTGCCGAGAGAGGCCGCGCTCACGCCGCAATCCTCCCAGATCTGGCGCAGGAAGTCGGCGACGGAGGTCTTGCCGCTGGTGCCCGTCACCGCCGCGACGAGGGCGGGCTGGCGCGGATGCAGGCGGGCGGCGAGGTCGGCGAGGATGCGGCGCGGCTCCTCCACCACGACGAGGGGGACGGGCGAGGGACCGCCCATCGTCTCCAGCGCCGTGACCGCGCCCTCCCGGGTCGTCACCACCGCCGCAGCGCGCTGGCGGGCGGCGAACCGGATGTACTCGGCCCCGTCCCGCGCCGCGCCCTTGACGGCGACGAAGACGGTGCCTGGGGTGACCTCGCGGCTGTCGGCGGTCGCGCCGGTCACGGGGGTCTGCGGGTCCGGGGCGGGGCCGAGAACGAGGCCCGCATCCATCAGGCCCAGTGCGGCGAGGGTGGGCGATGCGTCGTCGCTCATCGCTCGCCCTCCAGGGGCGGCAGCGAGATGGGCAGCGCGCCGCCCTCCGTCACCTCGTCCACGAACTGGCCCGTGGGGCGGAAGCGGTCGGTGGGGGCGATGCCGAGGAGCGGGGCGATGCGCTCGATGGCTCGGCCCGCCGCCGGGGCCGCGGTGCGCCCGGCGAGGGGCAGGCGGCCCGTGCCGTCGAGCAGCTTGGGATCGTCGATGGACAGCAGCAGGAGGTATTGCGGCTCGGTCGTGGGCCAGAGCGCGATGAAGGTGTTGAAGCGGGCGTTCAGGTCGTAGCCGCCGGTCTGCTTGACCTTGTAGGCCGTCCCCGTCTTGCCACCGATCTCGTAGCCGGCGATGTTGGCGCTGCGGCCCGAGGAATGCTTGCCCACCACCCGCATGAGGGCGCGCATCTTCTCGGAGGTGTCCTCGCTGACGATGCGGTCGCAGGGTGGCGGCGCGGTGCGGCGCAGGAGGGTCGGGGTGACCTTGCAGCCGTGGTTGGCTATGGAGGCGATGGCGGCGGCGGCGTGGAGCGGCGTGACGGCGAGGCCGTGGCCGTAGGAGACGGTCGCGGCGTTGGCGCTGCGCCAGCGCGGGGGGAGCTGGCCGGCGCTGCGCTCGGGCAGTTCCAGCGGAACGCGCGCGTCCAGGCCCAGCCTTTCGAGGAACGCCTTGTGCCGCTCGACGCCGAGCAGGTCGGCGATGCGGACCGCGCCGATGTTGGAGGAATAGCGGATGACCTCCTCCAGCGTCATCACCCGGCCCTTGCCGAGATAGTCGCTGATGCGAAAGCCGCCCCGGTAGAGCGGGGCGCTGGCATCGAGACGGGTGTCGATATCCGCGACCCCCGCATCGAGGGCCGCCGCCGCCGTGATGAGCTTGAAGACCGACCCCAGCTCGTAGATGCCCTGGGACACGCGGTTGAAGATCGGCGAGAGGGCGGCGTCGGTGGCCGAGGCGGTCGGCGGGTCGTTGGGGTCGAAATCGGGGAGGGAGACCATGGCGAGCAGCTCGCCGCTGCGCACGTCCATCACCAGCCCCGCCGCGCCCAGGGCGGCGAACTCGGCCACGGCCTCGGACATGGTGAGGTGCAGGGCGTTCTGCACGCGCATGTCGAGGGACAGGGTGACCGGCTCCGTCGGGACCACCGTATCGGCGGTCGGCTGCTTTCCGGAGTCGATGCCGGTGATGCGGCGCTCCAGTTCCTTCTCGATGCCGGCGATGCCGCGGTTGTCGATATCGACCCCGCCGAGAACGTGCGCGGCGACGCGGCCCGCCGGGAAGACCCGGTCGCTGCGCTGCTGCGCCTCCAGCCCGATGATGCCGAGATCGCGCGCCCGCTTCCACTGGCGGGGCGAGGCCTGGCGCTCGACATAGGTGAAGCCGATCCGCCCCGCGTTGACGAGGTAGCGCAGGCGGTTCTGGTCGAGATCGGGGAAGATGTCCTTCAGCGCGGTCAGGTCGTCGGGCGACAGGCCCCCGGCGGCGGCGGTCTGGCGCGGGCGCAGGGCGACGGCCCAGGTCGGCAGCGTCCCGGCCAGTACCCGCCCGTTGCGGTCGAGGATCTGGACGCGCTGGACGGGTTCGGGCGCGTCGATGCGGGTGCGCGGCTCGCCGGGCGGGGCCAGCGCGAGCGCGCCCATGCGAAAGCCCAGCAGCGCGAAGGCGACGCCGAAGGCCGCCGCGACGAACAGTCCCCGCCCGCGGGACGGATCGCGCCGGGGAGGGGCCTCCGCCTCGGGGCGGGTCAGCGCGGGCTGATCGGGAAAGGGCGTCTCCTTGAAGAACCCGCTCATCGTTCGTTCTCCTGCGTGGTACCGCCCGCGCCGCGGGGGGGCAGCTCCGACAGGCGCGCGAAGCTGTCCGGCACCCTCTCTTGAAGGCGCAACACGTCCGAATGAAGGCCGATGAGGTAGTAGAGATGCTCGGGCGCGTTGAGATAGGCCCATTCGGTATCGAGGGCCGCGATCTCGGTGCGGATATCGGCCTGCCGCGCCTCCAGCCGGTCGAGGGCGCGCACCAGCTCGCGCGTCTCGATCTTGGCCTCGTAGAGGACGATGGCGCTGTAGACCACGCCGCCGAGGCCGATCAGCACGAGAAGCCGCCAGACTACGGTCATCGGCGCGTCCCCCGGGCCAGCCCCTTCACGGTCAGCCCCGGCAGGCCCAGCCCCGTCGGCTCGAACGGCAGGGGCGCGGCATCCGTGCGCCGGGCGGCGCGCAGGCGGGCGGAGCGGGCGCGGGGGTTCGCGGCCAGTTCCGCCTCCCCCGCCTCGACCGGCTTGCGGGTCAGGACCTCGAAGGGGGCGGGCGGGCCGTCCTGCGGCCCCGGCGCATGGCGCGAGACGCCCGCGCCGCCGCGCTCGGCACGGGATTTCAGGAACCGCTTGACGATGCGGTCCTCCAGCGAATGGAACGTCACGACGACCAGCCGCCCGCCCGGTGCCAGCACCCGCTCGGCGGCGGCCAGCCCGCGGGCCAGCTCGCCCAGCTCGTCGTTGACGGCGATGCGCAGGGCCTGGAAGGCGCGGGTCGCGGGATGGGCCTGGCCCGGCTTCCTCGCCGGGGCGGCGGCCTCGACGACGCAGGCCAGATCGGCGGTGGTGCGCAGGGGCGCTTTCGCCCGCGCGGCGACGATGGCGCGGGCTAGGGCGCGGGAGCGGCGCTCCTCGCCGTACTGGAACAGGATGTCCGCCAAAACGGCCTCCTCCGCCGTGTTCACCAGATCCGCCGCAGACGGACCGTCCTGGTCCATTCGCATATCAAGCGCGCCCTCCCGGAGAAAGGAGAAACCGCGCTCGGGGCGGTCGAGCTGCATGGAGGAGACACCGATATCGAGGACCACCCCGGCCACGCGCTCGCCCGGCCGCGGGGTCTCGTCGAGCGTGCCGAACGTGCCCTGGACCAGCCGCAGACGGGGACCGTATGTCGCGGCCCAGGGCCGGGCCTCGGCCAGCGCGTCGGGGTCGCGGTCGACGCCGATCACCGTGCACTCGGCGGCGGCGAGGATGGCGCGGGTGTAGCCGCCCGCGCCGAAGGTGCCGTCCACGATGATGTCGCCGTCCTCGGGCGCGAGTGCGGCCAGCACCTCGTCGCGCAGGACGGGGACGTGGTTGCGCTCGGCGGCGGCGAGGGCCTCTCCGGGGTCGGGGGCGGTCACGCGGGGCCGCCACCGCCGCCGAGGGCGTTGAGGCTGGGCAGCATGTCGATGCTCTCCTCGGCGATGGCCTCGGCCTCCTGCATGTAGGCGTCGAGCGCCTTCGCCTCCCATATCTGGAAGGTACGGCCCAGGCCGACGAAGACGGCCATGTCGGTGATGCCGGCATGGGCCATCAGGTCCTCGGGCAGGATCATGCGGCCGTCGCCGTCGATGGAGGTCTGGCGCATGTTGCCCAGCGTCACCATGGCGATGGCCGCGTGCTGGGCGGAGTCGGACTTGAGGCTGTCGAGCTGCTCGATGCGCGCCATGACCCGCGCCATGGGCGTCGCCTCGATGGCCTTCTGCCGGTTCATGGGTTTCGTCAGGGCGACGCCGTCGCCCAGCGCCTCGCCCAGGGCCGAGCGGAAGGCGGCGGGGACCGAGACGCGGCCCTTCTTGTCCACCTTGTGGGTGCTTCTCGACAGAAACAGCGCCATCCAAACCGCCCGTTCGCATGATCCGGTATGGCACAGCGCAGAGAACAGCCGGCAGGCGTCGCCCTTGACACGGCATGGGCGGCGCGGCAACTATTTCTCATGTATACCGTTACGAGAAAGGCGGGATGCACGTCGCACATCCCGCCATTGCCTCAATCGCCGCTCTGTTCTTCTTACTGCTCGGTGCCTTCGGTCTCTTTGTCGGACCTTCGGATCTTCTTTGTTTTATTTGGAGAGTTCATGTGAGGACAATGCTTGCTCTGTAGAAACCTGCCTCATGATTGTGCTTTTTGTTCGTCTCTACCTGCCTTCACATCGCTCTCCGTAGCCATGGGAATACGTGGAGAAATCTGGGTCGTCAACGAGTTTCATGGATACGAGCGGCATCCGTGAGGGGAACATTCGAGCAGTTTATGGGGTATACGGTACGTTAAGACACAACATCTTGATATTTTAACCCTTAGATAATGAATATTTTGTGATGAACCGGGGATCAAAAAATTCCCCCATGGAAACCCGTTCCGGCCCGCCTCGAACCATGACCGAACCGGCGAGCCTCCGAATCGGGGGGCGCCGCCTTGATACGATTCGCATCGCCTCGTCGATTCGTCCCTATCGACGCCGGGCGAGTCGCGCCACGAGGGGGGCACCGGCGATGACGACGACGATGCGCACCAGATGATGCGTCACGACGAAGGCGAGGTCCGCGCCCGCGACGATGGCCAGGACCGCCATCTCCGCCTGTCCGCCGGGGGCGAAGGCGAGGAAGGCCTCGACCTCCGGGGCGAGACCCGCGCGGCTGACCCCTTCCGCGAAGACCAGGGCGAGCACGCCGAGGATAAGGCAGAACGCTCCCCCCGCCAGCACGTCGCGGCGCAGCTCGGGCCAGGTGATGCCTGCGTATTTCTCGCCGATGCCGATGCCGATGAAGAACTGCGCGGCCAGGATGGCCTCCGCGGGGGGGCGGTGCTCGATGACGCCGCCGAGCGAAAGCGCCGCCGACAGGATGAGCGGGCCGAGGATGGACGCGCCGAACAGGCCGACGCGCTCGGCGATCTTCCAGCCCGCCAGGGCGGCGAACAGCATGAGGCCCATCTCCCCGGGCGGCAGCGCCGCCGCCGGGGCGCCGACCGGATTGGTCAGCGCCATGCCCCAGACCATCGTGAGCAGGAAGGGCGCGAGGGTGACGATGACGAGCACCCGCGTCGCGTGGATCAGCGAGAGCGCCCGCACGTCGCCGCCCGCCTCCTCGCCGAAGACCAGCATGTCCTGCAGGCCGCCGGGCATGGCGGCGTAATAGGCGGTAGCGTGGTCGAACCCGCAGACCCGGCGGAAGAACGGATAGCCCGCCGCGCCGATGACGGCGACGAAGAGGGGAATCAGCGCGACCGTGTAGAGCATCTCCGGCAGGCGCTCCAGCAGGTCGGGCGTGATGGAGGTGCCCACTGCCACGCCCAGCACGCTGCGGAATCCCGTCCCCGTCCTGCCCGTACCGCGCAGGGGCAGGCGGGCGAGCGCGCCGAGGAGGCAGGCGAAGAGCGGGCCGAGCAGGAAGGGGAGCGGCCAGTCCAGCGCGAAGAACGCGCCCGCCCCCGCCGCGCCGAGGAGCAGCGTGAGACAGAGCGGGCCGATCCTGTCGCGGGCGAGCATGTCTCAGGCTTTGCCCCGTATCGCCCGGCCGTGCAAGATGCGCCTGCCGAAAGGAGGCCCCCATGCGTCACGCCGACTGGTACATCGACCTCGTCTCGCCCTTTCCCTATCTCGCGCTCGCGCGGTTCGACCGGCTGCCGGACGACCTGACGGTGCGGCCCGTGCCGATCGTCCTCGCCGCGCTGCTGCGCCACTGGGGGCACAAGGGACCGGCGGAGATCGAGGCCAAGGGCGTGCAGACCTTCCGCATGGCCCGCCGGACCGCCGCCGGGCGCGGCCTGCCCTTCCGGATGCCGCCCCGGCATCCGTTCAGCCCCATCGCGCTGGGCCGCCTGATCATCGCGGCGGGGGGAGGCCTCGACGCGGTGCGCATCGCGGCGGCGCATGTCTGGGCCGAGGGGAACGCGGGGGACGAGGCCGAGAGCCTCGCGGCGCTTGCGGAGAGGCTGGACCTGCCCGACTGGGAGGCGCGGATCGCGGATCAGGGGGTCAAGGACGCGCTGCGGGCCAATACGGATGCGGCCATCGCGCGGGGGATCTACGGCGTGCCGACCTTCGACACGGGGGGCGAGCTGTTCTGGGGCGACGATGCGATGCCGATGATGACCGACTTCCTCGCGGACCCCGCGCTGTTCGACGGCGAGCGGTGAGCGGGCGCCCGACCCTGCGCGGGGCCTCGACCGCGCTATTCTCGACCTGGTACATGGTCGAGCAATGGGGCGTGATGTTCGATTGCGGGGACGGGGCGTCGGCGGCGCTGATGCACAAGGCGCGCAAGGTGCGGCATCTGTTCCTCAGCCATGCCGACCGGGATCACGTGGCGGGGCTGCTGGCCTATCAGCAGCTCTACGGCGGGCCGGGGCTGACGATCCATTACCCGAAGGACAGCGGCTCGTTTCCGGCGCTGGCGGATTTCTGCCGGCGGTTCGACCCGTGGATCGAGGGGACGCGGTGGCGGGGGCTGGACGACGGGGAGCGGGTGGATATCGGGCGGGGGCTGTCGGTCGTCGCGCGGGAGAACAGCCATATCCGGGGCGTGCGTCCGGGCCTGAAATCCCTGAGCTATTTTGTCGAGCGGAGCGTGCGCAAGCTGCGCCCCGCGCTGCGCGGGATGCCGGGGGCGGAGATCGCGGCCCTGCGCGCGGCGCGGGGGGAGGACGCCGTGACCGTCGAGCGGCGCGGGCTGGCGCTCGCCTATTCCGCCGATACGGGCGTGCTGACGGACGGGCGCTACGACGGGGCCGACGTGCTGATCCACGAGGCGACCTTCATCGACCGGGACGATAGCAGCGAGGGCGACCCGGCGCGGTTCCGCCATTCGGTGCTGGAGGACGTGCTGGCCATGGCGGCGGCGGCGCGGCCCGGGCATCTGGTGCTGGGGCATTTCTCCGGTCGCTACGACGCGGCGCGGATCGAGGGCGCGGTGCGGGAGGGATGCGCGCGGCACGGGCTGGAAGGGCCGGTATCGCTGGTCCTGCCGGGGACGGTCTCGCACGATATCCTGGCCCGTACGCTCTGAGCGCAAAAAAACGCCCGGGCCATGACGGCCCGGGCGAAGTCGGGGAGACGTGGTAGGACGGGTCAGACGAACTGCGACCCCTTGCCGAACTCGGGATAGGCTTCGATCCCGATCTCGGCGGCGTCGAGACCCATCATCTCTTCTTCCTCCGAAACGCGGATGCCGATTGTGATCCTGAGCACGAGCCAGACCACGAAGGAGGAGACGAAGACGAAGGCACCGACGATGACGATCGGGATGAGCTGACCCATGAAGGTCGCGTCCGAGTTGGTCAGGAGGACCGCCATGGTGCCCCAGATGCCCGCGAAGAGATGGACGGGAATCGCGCCGACCACGTCGTCGATGCGCAGCTTGTCGAGCAGCGGGACGGTGAAGACCACGATCACGCCGCCGATGGCCCCGATGAGGGACGCGACGCCGAGGGTGGGGGTGAGCGGCTCGGCGGTGATGGAGACGAGACCCGCGAGCGCGCCGTTGAGCACCATGGTCACGTCGACCTTGCCGTAGAGCACCTGCGTCAGGACGACCGCAGCGAGGACACCGCCCGCCGCCGCGGCGTTGGTGTTGGCGAAGATGCGGCTGACGTCGGCGGCATCGCCGATCGTGCCCATGGCGAGCTGCGAGCCGCCGTTGAAGCCGAACCAGCCGAGCCACAGGATGAACATGCCGAGCGTGGCGAGGGGGATCGAGGAACCGGGGATCGGGACGACGCGGCCGTCGCGATACTTGCCCGCGCGCGCGCCCAGCAGGATCGCGCCCGCGAGTGCGGCCCAGCCGCCGACCGAGTGGACGACCGTGGAGCCGGCGAAGTCGAGGAAGCCGTACTGGCTGTCGAGGAAGCCGCCGCCCCATTTCCAGCTCGCCTGGATCGGGTAGATGATGGCGGTCAGGACGAAGGTGAAGATGAGGAAGGGCCACAGCTTGATGCGCTCGGCCAGCGCGCCCGAGACGATGGAGGCGGTGGCGGCGCAGAACATGAGCTGGAAGAAGTAGTCCGAGCC
>JAHDDY010000175.1 GCA_020629115.1 Paracoccaceae bacterium
CTGCTTGCCGGCCTCCTCGACCGGCATCTCCTCGGCGAAGAGTGCGTTGACCGCGCCGACGATCGGCTCGACGGTCCGGAAGTTCGTGGAGAGTCGGGCGACGGCGCCGTGCGCGTCGGGTTGTGCATCGTCGCCGGCGCCGCCGAAGCGGTCGCGGGCAGCGAGGAACAGCTCGATGTCGGCCCGACGGAACCGGTAGATCGACTGCTTCGGATCACCGACGAAGAACAGCTTCCCGTCGGGCGGGTCGAGCTCGTCCCACCGTCGGGTCTCCACGCCGTCGGTCGCCGGGGAGGCGATGAGGGCGGCGAGTTCGATCTGGGTCGGGTCGGTGTCCTGGAACTCGTCGAGCAGCAGGCAGTGGTAGCGCTCGTGCAGGGCCGCCCGGACGTCGGGCTTCGTCGCCAGCAGCTCCCGCCCGAGCACGAGCAGATCCTGGAACTCGAGCGCACCCGACGCCCGCCGCTCCCGAGCCGACTCGCGGACCAGCGTCGACATACGAGCCAGCAGATGGGCGAGCACATCGTCGATCGCCCGGCCGAGGGTGGCGTCCTTGGCTGCGTTGATCTCATCGACGACGGCCTTGGCGGCCTTCACGTCGGGCCAGTTCGCCGCCTTGCCGCCACCGCCCTTCTTCACGTCGCCGAAGGCGATCAGCAGACGCATGCGGCGCAGGTCGTCGTCGACGGCGAGCAGCGTGTCGAGGCTCGGCAGCAGGTTGTCCTCGACGTGCCGGAAGAACTTGTCGGTGGTGTCGGTGCAGTCCGCCTGACCCCGGCGCAACATCGACACGGCCTCCCGCAGGGGTCGGTCGTCGAACGGACGGAGCTCGGCCGGCGGTGGGGCGTCGCTGAGACGGTCCCAGTCCTGGTCGAGCCGGTCGGCGACCTCTCGCATCGTCTGATGCCCGGGGTAGGTCGGCTCGAGTGGCACGTCGAGCGCCGCCGCCCGGATCATCAACGCCTCGGCCGCAGGGTCGGCGTGCAGTTCGTCGACGAACCGCTCCCACCGCTCCTCACGGGCCAACGCCGACGCGACCTCGTCGCGCACGGCCAACGCCGGCGGCAGGCCGACCTCCATGCCGAACTCCGACAGCAGCCGGAACGCAAAGCCGTGCAGCGTCGAGAACGCTGCAAGGTCGGTCTCTTCCAGCGCAGCCGTGGCGAGCGCACGGTGGACTGGACCAGCGTCGACATCTCGGGCGACCTCTTCGAGCCGGGCTCGGATGCGCGTGCGGAGCTCGGCCGCGGCCGCTTCGGTGAAGGTGATCGCCGCGACCGATCGCAGCTGCACCCGCTCGTCGAGCACGAGATGCACGATCCGCTCGACCAGGGCGGTCGTCTTGCCGGTGCCGGCGCCGGCCTCGACGAAGAGCGTCTCGCCGAGGCCGAGCTTGGTGATGCGGTCGCGGGCGGCGCCGTCGGCGAGCACGGGCGACGAGATCGGCGGGGTCATGCCGCACCTCCCGCAGCGTCGCCGGAGGTGCCGGTTCGGCCCCCGTCCAGCGTGCTCTCTTCCAGAACCTGGCGGATGCGGAGCTCCGGGGCGTCGGCCTTCACGACTTCGTACTCACCACGGTCCCGATCGCAGATCGAGTCGAACTCGCAGAACCCGCACGCCTCGTGCCGGCCCCGCCAGCCGTTCCACTCCCCCGGGTTCGCCGGGAACACCCCACCCTCGATGCCGTCGACCACCCCGGTCACGACCTCGACGAAGCGGGCCCGACGCTCGTCGGTCCACGTGTAGCCGTGGCGCTTGTACTCACCCCGGGGATCGACCATCCAGTAGTTCGTGCTCCGCACCGGCTGCTCCAACAGCTGCTCGGCGGCCTCGGCGTAGACGCCGAGCTGGAGGGTCTGGCCGGCGAGGGTCGGGTCGGCATCGTCCTTGCCGAGCTCGACGTACTTCTTGCCCTTGCCGGTCTTGTAGTCCGCGACGATCGTCTCGCCGCTCGAGGTCGTGTCGACCCGATCGATGAAGCCCCGGAAGAAGATCTGGCGACCATCCTCGAGCTCGACCGCGACCGGCGGCTGATCCTCGAAGCCGAACTTCAGCTCGAGGTGGGCGGGCGTGGAGCCCTCGGCGAACCGGACGGCGTCGTCGATCGTGAGGAACTCCTCCAGCGACGCCAGCAGCTCACTTCGCAGCTGCCGCCACGGGAGGGAGCGGCCGGTGCGGCCGGAGGCTTCGAGCTCGTCGAAGACCTCGTCGGCGATGCGACGGAGATCGGCCCGATCGGCCTCGGACCACGGCGTCGTCGGTGACGGCGGATCGGCCTCGATGCGCTCTTTCATGAACCGCTCGAGGATCTCGTGGATCGCCGAGCCGCGGTCGAGCGCGGCGAGCTCGACGATCTGCTCGGGGTCGTCCCGCTCCCGCAGGTGCAGCACGTTGGCGAGGAAGTAGCGGTAGCCACACGCCGCCCACGCTTCGAGCCGGGAGGCCGAGATGGCCTGCTCGCCGGTCTTCGGGATGGCCTCACCGGCGAGGTTGCCGTCCCACTCGGTGAAGTGGTGGGAGCGGCGCTGCGTCTTGGCGGTGAGGCCCCGGGCGAGGCCGTCGACGGCGGTGACGATCGGATGCTCGGGCATCTGCGCCGCACGGGTGCCGGCGAGGCTCGCGAGGTCGCGGTCGACGAGCGTGTGGTGCGTGTCGGCGTCGAGCAGGCCGCGCTCGTGGGAGGGCACGGCGACGATGCCGACGGTCTCGTCACGGCCCGCCTCGTCGAGGACGATGTCGTCCCAGTCGGTCGCGACGACGTCCCGCCCGACGAGGGCGGCGACCGACGGCAACGCCCACCGGGAGATCGTGGTGGTGCGGCCGGAGCGGAGGTCGCCCCGGGGCACGGTGATGATGCGGCCATCGGGCGGGGCCGTCGTGAGGGCGAGGGCGAAGGCACGCTCCTGCGCCTGCCGGCGGTTGTCGGCACCGAGGCCCACGGCGTCGAGATCGGCGAGGGCGGCGTCGGGCAGGAGCGACGACTCGGTTCTTCCGGCCGGCAGCAAGCCCTCGGTGGCGCCGACCACGAACACGGCATCGAGGTCGGCCCCGGCCGCGCTCGTGATCGGACCGATGCGCACCCCCTCACCGAAGCGACCGATGCGGGCGCCGGGGGTGTCGAGCTCGGCTCGAAGCGCGGCCAGGAACGTGGCCATCGACGGTTCGGGGTCGAGCTCGTCGAGGGACGAGATTCGGACGACGGCGTCGGCGACGCGGTCAAAGGCGTCCTGCTCGGGTTCTGGCCAGCCGGTGTGGCGGTGGGAGGGGCCGAGCAGACCGTCGAGCAGTTCGAGGGTGCGGGCGCCACGGTCGGCCCAGCTGGCGGCGTCGTGCACGGCCGCGACGAGCTCGCCGAGGGCCGTGACGAAGTCAGCGAGCGTGCGGGCGTGCTCGCGTTGGCTGTCGTGCTTCCAGTCGTGACCGGTCAGGCGGGGCGCCCAGGAGTGCAGGCCTCGGACGACGCCGGCCTGACGGGACACATCCTCCCAGGCGGACGGTCGGGCTCGTTCGCCACCGAGCACGATCGGGGCACCGGCGGCGACGGCCATGACGGCGTCGCGGCTCCATCGCTCGGACGGGAGCGCGAGCGCCCCGATCAGTGTGCGAGCCGGGGCTGAGGCGGCGAGCTTCTGGCGGGACGGACCGTTGTGCGGGAGGCCGGCCGCCGAGAGGTGGGCGGTGAGGAGGCCGAGGTAGG
>JAHDDY010000176.1 GCA_020629115.1 Paracoccaceae bacterium
CGGCAGTGACGATTCGTTGATTGGTCTCGAGCCGGGCGATGGCCTCAGCGATCCGGCCCGCTCGGTAGTCGGTGTTGGCGAGACGGACGTCGGTCATCTCGGGTCTGTGCTGGCGTCGGTTCTCGGTGAGGATCGGTGTGCGGTCGGCGTGTTCGGCGACGAGGTGTGCCCACATGCCTCCGGCTTCGACGGCGCCGTGCTGGGTGGGGTCGCCGATGGCTCGCATGGCGGCCCCGGCTTGGGAGACGTGGTGGACGAGTCGGGCGTGCTGGCGGTTGCCGAGGGTGGATGCTTCGTCCACGAGCACGATCGTCTTCGGCTGGAGGATCTGGCGGTCGGCGGTATCGAGGCGAGTGACGAGGCCGGCTACAGTGCGGCTGGGCACTCCGGTCGATCGCTCGAGAACCTCTGCGGCCGTGCCGTTCACGGCGGCACCGACGACCGTGTAGCCAGCGGACTCCCACGCACGGGCGGCGACCTCGAGCGCAGCGGTCTTGCCGGACCCGGCGGGCCCGACGACAGCCTGGAAGCGGTCGCCCGAACCGCAGATCGACCGGACCATCCCAGTCTGGTCCTCGCCGAGGCGGTGTCCGGTCGTTGCCTCCCACTTCGCGATGGCGGTGTTGATCAAGTGGTCGGGGACGATGGCGATGTTGGCGTCGTGTCCGCTCTCGTAGCCGTCGGCGATGGTGGTTTCGAGGCGCACCATGGCCGGAGTCGTGTAGGTGACGGCGTTGCGGTCGACGTGTTGGTGGTCGAGGTTGGTGAGGGGGATGGCGGCGTCGGTGTGCAGCCATCGGTCGGCGTGTTGTTCGACTTGGTCGGCGGTGAGCCTTCCGCCGGCGTGGTCGACGATGGTCTGGATGACGTCGCGGCGGTCGAAGATGGCTTGCTGTTCGGTGACACCGGTCGGGCCGGAGAGATGGCGGTCCAGCCGCTGGGTGTCGGCGTCGGTCCACGGGCGAACGGGTTCGGCCGTGACGGCTGCGGTGAGTTGATCGGGGCCGAAGCCGTGGTGGGCGAGGCGCTCGACCCATCGTTCTCGGAGTTCGTTGAGGTCGACGCTGGTCTCCTTCGAGGCTCGTGTGGCGAGCGCTGCTTTCTGGCGGGCGAGAGCGGAGTTGGTGCCGAGTTCTGCGGTGAGGTTGAGGATCTGTTCTCGGCGCGTGGACATGGCTCGGATGGCTTCCTCAGGAACCCCGGCGACGTTGGCGATGCCTCTGCGGGTGTCGGTCCAACCGATTCCGAGCTGGTTGCAGTGGTGCTGCATCTCGGCCTCGGCGAGGTAGCCGGCGGTGGTGGCGTTGGCGAAGAGCGATCGGCTGTCGAGCGCTCGGACTTGTCCGTCCTCGGTGCGGCCCATGTTGGCGATGACGACGTGTTCGTGCAGCTGTGGCTCGAGTTCCCGGTTGGTCGAGTGGCGGTAGGAGGCGGCGATCATCTCGCCGGCTGGTCGCCGGTCGGCCTGGCGTCCGACGTAGATGGCGTTGCGTTCGAGGTATTCGACGCCTCGGGCGACTCCGGCCTCGAAGGCCTCCTCGCAGAGTTGGCGGGTTGCGGTGTCTCCGGCCGCCCAGAGGATCGAGAGCGACTTGGGCGCCGAGAAGGTGATGTCGTAGGCCATCACCACCTGGGGTTGGTTCCGGGCGGAGATGAATCGTTCGATCTCGGCCCGGGTCACCATCCAGCGGTTCCCGACCTTCTCGGCGTCCAGATACGCCTCCTTCGGGCGAGCGGGAGGTGCCTCGCCAGGACCGGGAGGTGGTGCAGCGGGGGAGCGGGAGGTGGATTCTCGGGCGAGGCGGCGCAGGTAGCTGACGTCGACACCGATGGCGTCGGCGGCGACGTCGAGCGTCATGAGCTCGTTCTGGTCGCCCGCGGGAAGGCCTTTCGAGAGGTGCTTCGCTCGTGCGGACGAGCCAGCGGCGGAGACGAGCTGTTCACCAGTGATTGGGTGCTGACCGAGAAGCGCTCGCCGGAACGTCTCTGGTTCGACGGTGCTTCCGAGGTCGGCTGTGCCGTCGCCTCGCCATCGCCCGGCCTGCTCGGGAGAGTCGGAGTAGTAGGAGCCGGGCGACGAGCTCGCTCCGAGCTGTGGTTCGGCGGCCGCTGAGCCTGCTCTCGCACGGTCGCCGGTCTGCCCGCCTTCGAGGTAGTTGACGATGTCGTTGGCAGCGGCGATGGCACGATCGGGGCGAGCGCCGAGCGCAGTGACGCTCACGTGCATGCGGGACCCTTGGGCGGCTTCGAAGGCATACGCACCCAGGGACGAGATCGAGCGTCGAGTCGCGACCGAGGTCGCGTTCCTCGGTGGCCTCCGGGCACCTCCCACCGACGCAGGTCCGACAGGACCTGCCGTTGTGTCTCGGCGTTTTCGTGGGTTGCGGGAGATGGTGACTCGGGCCAGAAGTCGTTCGAAGACGACGGCCGCCGGATGCTTGGAGCTGACCAGTTACTGTATGGCGAGACGACGTCGGAGAGCAGGAGAATCCGCTGGAGAAGGTCAATCGGATTGGGTGGGCGCTGCTGGTAGTGCTGCTCGGCGGAGCGCTCGTCGGTTCATGGCAGTTGCTGCGAGTCGAGCAATCTGGGCTGACCGGCACAGAGCGGCGGGGTCTTTCGATGAACGCGCTTTCCTCTGACGCTGCCTGGCTACCCAATTTGTCGATCGATCTTGCCCCTGAGGGTCACTGGAACGTCAACGTCTCTGTGGGCACTCCCGAGTCTCGTCGTTCAGGAGATGCACCAGACGCCCTGCACGTTCTTCTCTTCATCAGCGAGCCGTATCTCCTCGTCGATCCACAGTCACAGCCAGCCGCGGCGGCTTCATTCCTGAACGCGCCGGACCTTCCTTGGCTTGAGGGGGCGTCGTGGTATCCAGCGGAGGCTCTGACTGGTGTGCAGGTGTTCAGCTGGAAACTCACTCCGAACTTTCGCGATGACGGCTTGGCGAGCTTTGACTCGATCAGAGTCTCCGGAAGGTCGGCTGCATCGAGGGTGTCAGGCGAGGGTTGGTTCTACCGCGTTCCTGAGTTTGGGAGCAGCGGAGACGGGTCCGGGTGCGGCGCCGACGGCCTCTGCGAACTGATGGCAGAAGACCTGTCTGCGCTGGGTGACCTCGCAGGCGCTGAAGTTTGGTTCGCCGGGAAGGGCACCGAGGGATTTCATCAGGTGGGCCTTCGACTTTGGCGCGACTGGAGCCTTGCGTCCAGTAACCCGCCTCCGGTCCGCTTGGACTCGCGTGGATCGTCGACTGAGTACTTCTGGCCCGATAGCGACGTCTCCAATCTTCACGATGGGGCGACTATCTGGGTGCGGTCGCCTCTGCACTCGGCGGAAGCAGCCTCCGATTCGCAGCGCCGATTCCTAGTCGCTGGTGTACTGCTTGGGTTCGCCGGGTCGATAGTCGCCGGCATCATGCTTGAACTTCTGGCACGTCGGCAAGACTCAAAGGGGGAGAGTCGAACGCGTGACTACGCATCGGCCCCGGCACCTACCGAAACGTCGCTGAGGGCGATTGGGTTCGGCGTCGTCGGTGCAGTGATCTTGCACCGGCTGCTTCGACAGGACGATGACTAGAGGCGGGCCCGGAGGTTCCGGGCCTGCCCGCTGGCCGTGGGTTAGAAGGCTTCCTCGCCGGGCTTGGGGTCGTCGGTGGTCTTGGTCTTGGGGCCGTCGAGG
>JAHDDY010000177.1 GCA_020629115.1 Paracoccaceae bacterium
GCGCGGATGGGCGACGACGAAGGACCGAAACGATGACGGTGAGCTGGTCTGCCGAAAGCTGGAAGAACCACACGGCGTTGCAGATGCCCGACTACGAGGACGCGGACGCACTCGCCCGCGTGACCGCCAAGCTCGCCTCCTATCCGCCCCTCGTCTTCGCCGGCGAGGCCCGCGCGCTGAAATCGCGCCTCGGCGAGGTGGCCCGGGGCGAAGCGTTCCTGCTCCAGGGGGGCGACTGCGCCGAGAGCTTCTCGGAATTCTCCGGCGACATGATCCGCGACACGTTCAAGGTCATGCTCCAGATGGCGGTCACGCTGACCTTCGCCACGCGCAAGCCCATCGTGAAGGTGGGCCGCATGGCCGGGCAGTTCGCCAAACCCCGCTCGGCCCCGACCGAGACCAAGGACGGCGTCGAGCTGCCCAGCTACCGCGGCGACATCATCAACGAGCTGGCCTTCACGCCCGAGGCGCGCCGCCCGAATCCCGAGAAGATGCTTGAGGCCTACCTCCACGCCGCCGCCACGCTGAACCTGCTGCGCGCGTTCGCGACGGGGGGCTATGCCGACCTCGAGCGTGTGACCGAGTGGAACCTCGATTTCGCGAAGGACGAGCGCTACGCCGAGACCGCGAAGCGCGTCTCCCAAGCGGTCGCCTTCATGAAGGCGTGCGGCGTGGATGCCGACACGGCGAGCGAGATCGCGACGACGGAATACTACACCTCCCACGAGGCGCTGCTGCTGCCCTACGAGCAGGCGCTGGCGCGGACCGACTCGATCACCGGCGACCCGGTCGCCTGCTCGGCGCACATGCTCTGGATCGGCGATCGCACGCGCCAGCCGGACGGCGCGCATGTGGAGTTCTGCCGCGGCGTGCTCAACCCCATCGGCGTGAAATGCGGCCCGTCCATGACGGCGGACGACCTCAAGCGCCTGATGGCGCTGCTCAACCCCGAGAACGAGCCGGGCCGCCTGACCCTCATCAACCGCTTCGGCGCGGGCAAGGTGGCCGATCACCTGCCGACCCTGATCGAGACGGTGAAGGACGAGGGCGCGAGCGTCGTCTGGTGCTGCGACCCGATGCACGGGAACACGGTCAAGGCCGATAGCGGCTTCAAGACCCGCCCCTTCGACCGCATCCTCCAGGAGACGCGCGAGTTCATCGACACCTGCCAGGACCGGGGCGTCTATCCGGGCGGCGTGCATCTGGAGATGACCGGCAAGGACGTGACCGAATGCACCGGCGGCATGCAGGACGTGACCGACGCCGACCTCTCATCCCGCTACCACACCGCCTGCGACCCCCGCCTGAACGCCAACCAGGCCCTCGAAGTCGCCTTCCTCGTGGCGGAGGAAATGGAGCGCTAGGCACCCGCCCCCAGCCCGAACCGCATAAAAGCCCCGGCCCCGCGCCGGGGCTTTCGCGTATCATGCGGTGCCCATGATGGCACGGAGGGTCAAAAGACCTCTGTGTCCCCGAGGGCGTACGCGAGCGCCTAAGGATGTCATGAGTCTTGATAAGCTCTAGGCGGTGTCTTCATTAAGCGAACCAGACCATAGCGCAGGCGATTGATACGAATGGCTGGTGTGCTGTTTTGGTCTTCTCGCATCGGAGTGCGATCCTGCGGAAGCGTTTGATTGCGGCGCGCAGCGATTGTTAAAGAAGCATTCGACGAGATGGCGCTCCTTGTAGAGGTTGCGGTCGAGGGGCTGAGGACTGGCGCGGGACGGGTTCTGCTTGATCTGCGGTTCTGCATCCAGCGCGTCGATGATGAAGCTACGCAGGTAGTCGGGCCTGTCCTAAATTTTGTTCTCTGGCGTGGTAACCTGATGAAGAGGAGACCCACGCATGACGATAGACAAGGCGCTACTGGATAAGCTGATGGAGGGCCGCGCGGCTGGCGACCTGTTCGGCAAGGACGGCATTCTGTCCGAGCTAACGAAGGCGCTGGCGGAGCGGGCGCTGAGCACGGAGTTGAACGAACACCTCGACGAGGAGCGTGCCGCCGGGCCTGACGAGGGTGCGAACCGGCGCAACGGTGCCAGCCAGAGGACGATGACGACCGATAGCGGGCGCCGTGCAGCGGCAAGGTGGTTCTGGACATTCCCCGCGACCGGAACGGCACGTTCGATCCGCTGCTGATCGGCAAGTACCAGCGGCGCTTTCCCGAGTTCGACCGCAAGATCGTGAGCATGTACGCCCGGGGCATGACGACCCGCGAGATTCAGGGCCATATCGAGGAGATTTACGGCTTCGAGGCCTCTCCCAGCCTGATCTCGGCGGTGACCGAGGCGGTCATGGACGAGGTCGCCGCCTGCAGAACCGGCCTCTGGAGCCCTGCTACCCGGTGGTGTTCATGGATGCCATCCGGGTCAACATCCGCTCCGATGAGGCGGTCTCGAACAAAGCGGTCTTCGTGGCCCTGGCGATCCTGCCTGACGGGACGCGGGACGTTCTGGGCCTGTGGTTTCAGGCGAACGAGGGAGCCAAGTTCTGGGCCAAGGTCCTGAACGACCTGCGCAACCGGGGCGTCCAGGACATCTTGATCGCGGTCGTAGACGGCCTCAAGGGCTTTCCCCAAGCCATCGAAGCCGCCTTTCCCCGCACCCAGGTCCAGACTTGCGTGGTCCACCTCCTGCGCCACTCCATGAGCTTTGCGAGCTACAAGGACCGCAAGGCCGTCGCGGCGGCGCTGAAGGCCGTCTATACCGCCGTCGACGCCGAGGCGGCAGAGGCCGCCCTGGCCGAGTTCGAGGAGAGCAACCTGGCCGCCCGGTACCCGGCCATCGCCCCGAGCTGGCGCAGAGCCTAGGCCGAGGTGCTTCCGTTCCTCGACTATCCGCCCGAGGTCCGAAGGCTGATCTACACCACCAATGCCATCGAGGCGCTCAACTCGAAAATACGTCGAGCCGTCAGAACCCGAGGCCACTTCCCCAACGACGACGCGGCTGCCAAGTTGATCTACATCGCGCTCAATGCTACCAGCGTCGAATGGAAGCGTTCAGTACGCAACTGGCACGCCGTCAAAAGCCAGTTCGCCATCATGTTCGAGGACCGCTTCCCAATGACATGACCCTCACGCCAAGGCACAAAATTCCGCACAGTCTCAGGTAGTCGGCGTCGTAGGCCGCGTCCGCGATAACGTGGCCGATGGTCTTGCCCTGCGAAATTGGAGGGACTTCAGCTATCTTATCGATGCATGGAGACCCTTATGACAAAACGAGCGAGACGTGATTTCACAGAAGATTTTCGGCGCGAGGCGGTGCGTCTGGTGGCGACGAGCGGGCGGACGATCGGTCAGGTGGCAGATGATCTGGGTATTGGTCGATCGACCCTGACGCGGTGGCAGCGGGTTTATCGGGAGGCGGATTTGCTGTCCGGCCCGCATGACGATGTGGACAAGGAACTGCGTCGGCTCCGCAAGGAGAACGAGCTTCTTCGCCAGGAGCGCGACCTGCTAAAAAAGGCGACGGCCTTCTTCGTCAGGGAAACAAGTCGATGAAGTTTCGGCTGATCGATACGATGAAGGCCGAGATGCCTGTGGACCGCCTGTGCGCTCTGCTGGATGTGAGCGTCAGTGGATATCACGCATGGCGGCATCGGGGACCGAGCCAACGGCAGCTGGACGACATGGTGATCTTGGCGCATATCCGAGCTCAGTTCTCAGC
>JAHDDY010000178.1 GCA_020629115.1 Paracoccaceae bacterium
CTTGCTCGAACTCTTCGGGAACCGTCTATGCAGGAAGGGCCTCGCCATGAGCCATCACGACCATGCCCTCGACCCCGCCGCCGAACTGCGCGCCACCGTCGCCCGTCCCTTCGCCGAAGCCAGGGCCATGCCGCGCAGCGTCTACACGTTGGAGGCGTTCTGCGCGCAGGAGATCGAGTCGATCTTCCGCAAGGAGTGGGTCTGCGTCGGGCGCGGCGACGGACTGGAGAAGCCCGGCGACTACATCACCTACGAACTGGCCGGACAGCCGATCATGGTGCTGCGCGATGCCGAGGGCACCCTGCGCGCCCAGTCGAACGTCTGCCTGCACCGCATGTCGACCCTGCTGGAGGGCGAGGGCACCACGCGGGCCATCACCTGCCCCTATCACGGCTGGACCTACAACCTCGACGGCACCCTGCGCGGCGCGCCCGCGATGATGCACAATGACGGCTTCTGCAAGAAGGGCTATCGGCTGCCGCAGGTGCGGGTCGAGGAATGGCTCGGCTGGATCATGATCACCCTCAACCCCGATGCCGAGCCGCTCGCCGGGCAATTGGCCGAGATCGAGACCCTCGTGGGCGATTTCGGGATGGAGGACTATCGCCAAAGCTTTCGCGAGGAGCATCACTGGAATACCAACTGGAAGGTGCTCGCCGAGAACTTCATGGAGAGCTACCACCTGCCGGTCTGCCACGGCGCGACCATCGGGGGCTTCACGAAGCTCGACGAGATGGAATGCCCGCCCAGCCATCCGGCCTTCAACTACCACTGGATCCTCAAGGACCCGAGTTTCGCCATCAGCGTGGCCCATCCGAAGAACACGCGCCTCGTGGGCGAGCGGCGGCGGCATACGTATCTGCTGACGATCTACCCCGCGCTGCTCATCACGCTGACGCCGGGGTATTTCTGGTATCTCTCGCTCCACCCCGACGGGCCGGACAAGGTGCGCATCATCTACGGCGGGGGGCTGTCCCCCGATTTCGCCGCCGACCCGGAGGCGCAGGCGCATTTCGAGACGGTCAAGACCCTGCTCGACGACGTGAACGAGGAGGACAGGGGCTGCACGGAGCGTGTCTATCGCGGCCTGCGCTCGGGTCTGTCTGACCCGGGGCATCTGTCGCATCTGGAGCGCCCGAACTACGATTTCGCGACGTGGATCGCGGGGAAGGTGGGGTGATTAAGCTCCTGCCCCGGCCTTGAGCCGGGGCCTGTTCGAGCAAAGCACTTAATTGCAACAGGCCCCGCATCGCGTGCGGGGCAGAGTGCATGTCACTCCCACCACCTGTCGATCGCCGCGATGTCATCGTCCGACCAGCCCAGGTGGTGCGCGACCTCGTGGACGAGGACGTGGGTGACGAGCGCCTCCAGCGTCACGTCCCCCCGCTCGATCCATTCCCACAGGATCGCCCGGCGGTAGAGCCAGACGACGTCGGCCCGCGGCACCGGATCGCTCACGCTCTTCTCCGTCAGCGGGATGCCGTCGTACAGTCCCGTCAGGTCGTAGGGATGCTCGATCCCCATGTCGGCGAGGGTCTCGTCGTCCGCCTCCTCCTCCACCCGCACGATGATGGAACCGCAATGTCTGCGGATGTGGTCGGGGATGCCGAGGAAGGCGGCCTCGGCGAGGCGTTCGAGATCGGCGATGCTTGGCGCGGTGCTCATGGCAGGTTATGTAGCGGACCCGGTGCCCCCTGACGAGGGGCCGAGCACGAAAGGCCGCCCCATGACCGTCACCCGCTTCGCCCCGTCCCCCACGGGACGCCTCCATGTCGGCAACCTGCGCCCGGCGCTGCTCAACTGGCTGCACGCGCGCAAGGAGGGGGGGACGTTCATCCTGCGCATCGACGATACCGATGCGGAACGGTCCCGCGAGGAATACGTCGACGCCATCAGGCGCGACCTCGACTGGCTCGGCCTCGGCTGGGACCGCTTCGAGCGGCAATCCGCGCGGATGGAGCGCTACGACGCCGCCTCGGACGCCCTGCGCGCGGACGAAAGGCTCTATCCCGCCTACGAGACCGCGACGGAGCTGGACCTGCGCCGCAAGTACCAGCGTCAGGCCGGCAAGCCCCCCGTCTACGACCGCGCGGCGCTCAAGCTGTCGGACGACGACCGCGCGCGATTGGAAGGGGAGGGCCGCCGGGCGCATTGGCGCTTCCTGCTCGACCGGGAGCGGGTGTCGTGGGACGACGGCATCCGGGGCGAGACCGCTGTCGATTGCGCCTCCGTCTCGGACCCGGTGCTGATCCGCGAGGATGGCGGGTATCTCTACACCCTGTGCAGCGTGTGCGACGATCTCGACTTCGGGGTGACGGACGTGATCCGGGGCGAGGACCACGTCACCAACACCGCCACGCAGATCCAGATCTTCCGCGCGATGGGCGGTTCGCCGACCGGCTTCGCGCATCATTCGCTGCTGGTCGATGCCGACGGGTCGAGCCTGTCGAAGCGCCTCGGGTCGCTGACGCTGGAATCGCTGCGCGAGGGTGGGATCGAGCCGATGGCGCTCCTGTCCTACATGGCGCGCCTCGGCACCTCCGATCCCGTCGAGCCGCGCGCGGACCATGCGGAACTGATCGCGGGCTTCGACCTGTCGCGCTTCGGCCGCGCCCCGGCCCGGTTCGGGACCGAGGAGCTGGCGGCGCTGAACGCGAAGACCCTGCATACGAAGCCCTATTCGGAGGTCGCCGACCGCCTGCGCGCCGCCGGTGTGCCGAACGAAGTGGCGGAGCATTTCTGGTCGGTCATCCGCGAGAACATCGAGGGTCTGGACGACGTGGGGGCCTGGGCGGCCATCCTGAACGGGGCCGTCGATCCGCTGGTGGCCGAGGAGGACCGGGCCTACGTCGCGGAGGCGATGGCCGAACTGGACGCCGCGCGCCCCTGGACGGGCGAGACCTGGAGCCACGTGACCGGGGCGCTCAAGGCGCGGACGGGGCGCAAGGGCAAGGCGCTGTTCATGCCGCTGCGCAAGGCGCTGACGGGGCGGGCGGACGGGCCGGACATGGCCATGCTGCTGCCGCTGCTGCAACGCCGGGAAGAGAGCGCATGATCCGCATCGTCGCGGATTTCCTGTGGATCGCGGTCCTGCTGTCGATCCTGCTCGGGCTTCTCGCCAGCGTCGTCCCGGCCATCGGCCAGTCCGGGGGGCTCGTGAGCGCGGTCGTCGGTGCAATGGCCGCGGGCATGTTCCACGGGCGGCGCACTGGCATCGTGGCCGGCGCGGGCTTTGCGTGGCGCGCGGCCTTCGCCATCACGGCGGCGATGCTGGCGCTATCGGTGATCGTCGTCGAGTGGATGCGCCGCTCGGGCGGCCTTCCCGAACTGGCCGGCATCTCCCCGGCGGGCTACGCACTCGCGCTGGCAGCGGTCGCCCTGCTGACCTTGCTGGTCACGCGGGTCTTCTTCCGCTGGGGGACGAAGCTGGGTGCTGCGGAGGGTTGAACCGCCGATTCCGTCATGGTCGGACTCGTTCCGACCATCCCTCTCCCGTCCGAACGGATGCGCGCGGGGAACGATGGATTTTCGGGACAAGCCCGAGGATGATACCAACGCGAGAATGGACAACCCTTTTAAAGCTGGCGCATCCCCGGATGCCGCGCGGCATGAAATGACGCGCTGCTGGTCCGGGGTCTCTCTCCGTCGGGACAGACCCCGGA
>JAHDDY010000045.1:0-3964 GCA_020629115.1 Paracoccaceae bacterium
GGCATGGTAGCTGAACTCGGACATTTCGCGCTGATCCTCGCGTTCGCGGTGGCGATTGCGCAATCCACCGTCCCGCTCTGGGGCGCGCACAGGGGCTATGCGGAGCCGATGCGCTTCGCCGAGAGCGCGGCGATGATGAGCCTGCTGCTCATCGGCTTCTCCTTCGCGGCGCTCACCTACGCCTTCATCCATTCGGATTTCTCGCTGCGGGTGGTCTGGACCAACTCGCACAGCGACAAGCCGTACCTATTCAAGATCGCCGGGGTCTGGGGCAACCACGAGGGGTCGATGCTCCTCTGGGTGCTGATCCTCGCGCTGTACGGGGCGCTGGTGGCGGTCTTCGGGCGCAACATCCCGCCCTCCCTGCGGGCGCGGGCGCTGGCGGTGCAGGGGATGGTGGCGGTGGCCTTCCTCGCCTTCATCCTGTTCACCTCCAACCCCTTCGAGCGGATGGACCCGGTGCCGGTGGACGGCACGGGGCTGAACCCGCTGTTGCAGGACTGGGCGCTCGCGGCGCATCCGCCGTTCCTGTATCTCGGCTATGTCGGCCTCTCCATGCCCTTCAGCTTCGCAGTCGCCGCCTTGATCGAGGGGCGGGTGGACGCGGCCTGGGCGCGTTGGGTACGGCCCTGGACGCTTCTGGCCTGGGCGATGCTGACGGTCGGTATCTCTCTGGGCAGCTACTGGGCGTATTACGAACTCGGCTGGGGCGGCTGGTGGTTCTGGGACCCGGTGGAGAATGCCAGCTTCATGCCCTGGCTCGTCGCCGCCGCGCTATTGCATTCGGCGGTGGTGGTGGAAAAGCGCTCGACGCTCAAGAGCTGGACGATCCTCCTCGCCATCCTCGCCTTCTCGCTGTCGCTGCTCGGCACGTTCATCGTGCGCTCGGGCCTCCTGACCAGCGTGCACGCCTTCGCGACCGATCCGACGCGCGGGGTGTTCATCCTCGGCATCCTCGCCGTGGCGACGGGCGGCTCGCTGGCGCTCTACGCCTGGCGTGCGCCGCAGATGGAACCGGAGGGCGTCTTCGCGCCGGTGAGCCGGGAAAGCGGGTTGATCCTCAACAACCTGCTGCTGTCGGTCTCCACGGCGGTGGTGTTCATCGGCACGCTCTACCCCCTGTTCGTCGAGGCGGTCACGGACGAGAAGATCAGCGTCGGCCCGCCCTTCTTCAACATGGGCTTCACGCCGATCATGATCGTGCTGCTGCTCGTCATGCCGCTCGGCGCGGCCCTGCCGTGGAAGCGGGGGGACCTGCCGCGCGTGATGAGGAAGCTCTGGGTCGCCGCCGCGCTGTCGCTGGCCGTGGGCGCGATGTTCGCCATGTGGCGCGCGGGCGGGCCGGTCTTCGCGCCGCTCGGCATCGCGCTGGCCTTCTGGGCGATCCTCGGGCCGCTGGTCGATCTGGCCGAGCGGGTGAAGGTGGGCCGTGCGCCCGCGTCCGAGAGCCTGCGCCGCCTCGCGCGCCTGCCCCGCGCGGCCTGGGGTCAGGCGCTGGCTCATATCGGCGTCGGCGTCACGGCCATGGGCATCGTCGGCATCACGGCCTGGGAGACGGAGGATATCCGCGTTGCCCGGCAAGGCGACATGATCCCGCTGGCGGGCTACCAGATCCGCTTCGACGGGGTCGAGCGGCTTCAGGGGCCGAACTACCGCATCGACGGCGGGCGCTTCACCGTCTTCGAGGACGGCGAGGAGATCGCGCGCCTGATGTCGGAGAAGCGCTTCTACCCGGTCCAGCGCACCCAGACGACCGAGGCGGCCATCCGCGCCAGCCTGGTGGAGGATATCTACCTCGTCCTCGGCGACCGGCAGGAGAACGGCGGCTGGGCCGTGCGCTCCTACGTGAAGCCGCTGGCGAACTGGATCTGGCTCGGCACGCTGATCATGACGCTCGGCGGTCTGCTCAGCCTGACGGACCGCCGCCATAGGGTCGGCGCACCCGCCCGCGCGAAGGGAGCCGCGTCCGCGCCGGTGGCGGCGGAATGACGATCATGGTCGAACGGATGCCCCGTCCCCGGCGAAGACCGGGGACCTCGATGGACCGCGCGTGGCTTTGCGAGGCTCCCGGTCTTCGCCGGGAGCGGAAGGCCATGTTTCGCGGCCTGAGCGCTGCCCTGATCGCTTCGCTTCTGATGCTCGCTCCCCTCTCCCCCGCCCACGCCGTCCAGCCGTCCGAGGTGCTGGCCGACACGGCGTTGGAGGAGCGGGCGCGCGATCTGTCGAAGGGGCTGCGCTGCCTCGTCTGCCGCAACCAGAGCATCGACGATTCGGATGCCGATCTGGCCCGGGACCTGCGCGTCGTGGTGCGCGAGCGGCTGGTGGCGGGGGATACCGACGACCAGGTCCTCGACTACGTCGTTGACCGCTACGGCGAGTACGTCCTGCTCAAGCCGCGCCTGACCCCGGTCAGCGCGGCGCTGTGGTTCGGCGGGCCGCTGCTGCTGCTGATCGGCACCGTCGTCGCCTGGCGGCAGGTGACGCGCCGGGACGCCGCGCCCGTGCCGGTCGCCCCGTTGAGCGACGCCGAGCGCGCCCGCCTGCGCGCCCTCGGCGTCGACCCTGACGGGACGGCGTGAACCCATCCGTCATCCTTTGCGCGTATCCTCCCTGCCATGATGCGCGCGCTCCTGTCCGGCCTCGCCCTGGCGACGGCCCTGCCCTTCGCCCTGCCCGCCCATGCCGGCGACCCGGCGATGGAAGTCGTCCATTGCTGGGATGAGGGGCGCGGCATCGTCCAGCCCGTGCGCCGCAAGCGCTGCACCGGGCGGGAGGTGACCGCCGCCGAGGCGCGGCAGTTGAAGGTCGATGCGGAGATCAGCCGCCGCCGGACCATGGCCCGCAGCGACGCCATCCGCCGGGCCGAAGCCGCCCGGCCCCAGAAATTCCACAGCGCGGGCGCGGGTTTCGCGATCAACGACCGCGGCACGATCCTGACGAGCGCCCATGTGGTGCGCGGCTGCGATGCGGTCGAGCTGCGCGTGCCCGGCTCGCACCGGCGCATCCCCGTCCGCCTGCGCGCGACCGACGAGGCGAACGATCTGGCTCTGCTCGACAGTCCCTACCGCATCGCCACATACCTGCGCCTCGCCCCGCATCTTCCGGACGATGGCGAGCCGGTGGCGGTGATCGGCTATCCACAGGAAGGGCGCATCCGCCTGACCCCGCGCCTGACCCCCGCCCTCGTCAGCTACGACCTGAGCGATCCGCGCAGGCGGGGCCTGATCGGCGTGCTCGGCGATATCCGGCGCGGGCATTCGGGCGGGCCGGTGCTCGACAGCAAGGGACGGGTGATCGGCGTGCTCAAGGCGAAGATCGATTCGGTGGCGGCCAAGCGCCTGACCGGCACCATCATCAAGCATCTCGCCGTGGTGGTCGAGGCCCGGGCGGTGGCGGCGCTGCTGGACCGGACGCGCGTGCCCTATGCGGTCGACGGCCCGGACGGGCGCGAGCGGACCGAGGCGGGACTGTACGCCCTGGGCACCGCCGCGACGGTCCGGCTCGATTGCCTGCGCAAAGGATGACGGGGCCGCGCCGGCGGCCCCGTCATCGCCTTCAGAACGCCGTGAAGCGCGCGACCGGCTGGCCGCCGGCATCGAGCAGGGTCATGCTCGCGGCGTCGTCGGCCACCTCGTAGCGGCGGGCCGTGCGCAGGGCGTCGATGTAGGCCGCCTCGACGGCGAGGCTGGCGCAGGCGGTCTTGGTGGCGAAGATGTTCGCCATCGAGAAGGTCCCCTCCCCGTCCCCGGCGAACTCGCCGCCATAGCTGTTGCACGGTCCCTGCCCGCCCGCGAAGGCGCTGGCATCGTCGAAATGCAGTTCCGTGCCGGCGGAGACCCGCTCGCCACGCATCTCCGACAGCGTCCAGGACGTGCCGGACAGCCGCGCGGGGGTGCGGGTCTCGATGTCGACGGGGTCCGCCGACGGAGTTGCCTGCACAGGTGCGGCCTGCATGGGCGCGGCC
>JAHDDY010000045.1:4064-5388 GCA_020629115.1 Paracoccaceae bacterium
GACGGGGTCCGCCGACGGAGTTGCCTGCACAGGTGCGGCCTGCATGGGCGCGGCCTGCATAGGCGCGACGGCGGCCAGGTCGACCATGGGCAGGATCTCCTCCGCGATGACCGGATCGGCGGCCGGGGCCGCGCCCTCCTCCGGAAGCATCCCGATGGAGACGTACTGCCCGGCAGTCGTGGCCGTCCCGACCCGCGCATCCCGGGACGGGCGCGGCTGCGGCAGGGGAGCCATGAACCCGGCGCGTTCGGTCGTCGTGATGGCGGTGGCGACGGAGCGAGGCCGGGGACGGGGCAGCGGCGCGGTGAGCGGGCTGACCTCGGCGGGCCGCGCGAGGGCCGTCACGGTGTAGGACTTCTGGCGCGGTGCGGGGGAGACCTCGATCACCGGGGAGACGCGCGGGGCGGGCATCGCGTCGATATCCGTCCCGGCCAGGGCGTAGGTCCCGACCTGCGGGGCCTCGGTCTGCAGGCGCGTCGGCTCGGCCATCACGACGAAGCCCGGCTGAGGGGCCTCGACGATCTCGGGCAGGGGGGCCGGGGCCGTCTCGTAGATCAGCACGGCCTCGTCATTGGCGATCATCGCGACCTCTGCCGGATCGAACGGATCGAGATACGGCGCGGTCGAGGCATCCGCCATCGGCAGCGGCTCGACGGCATAGGACAGCGGCTCGGGCATGGGCGCGGGCACGGTCTCGATGGTGTCGAACGCGAGCGGAGCCGGCACGGACACGGCCTCGGCCATCGGGGCGACCCGCACGGGGGCCACCTGCACAGGGATAGCCTGCACGGGGGCCATCTCCACGGCGACCATCTCGGGGGCGACCTGCATAGGAGCGATCTGCACGGGGGAAACCTGCACAGGGGCGGGCCGTATCGGGGCGGCCATGACGGGGATCGAGGAGACCGTCAGGCTCTCGTCGTAGATCACGTCGGACGCGGCGCCGTAGGTGACGGTCTCCGTCATCATCGGCTCGGCCATCATCGGCTCGGCCATCATCGGCTCGACCATTGCCGGTTCGGGCGCGTAGGTCGTGACCATCGGGGCCGCGAGGGGTTGCGACAGGACCGTGCCGTCGTCGTATGAAGGCGGCGTGTAGGGGGCCGCGGCGACGATTCGCCCGGCGGCGGCATCGGATAGCGGCTGTCCGTAGACCGCCTCGAAATCCTGGATGTTGCCCGCGCGCGACCCGTCATAGGTCGGTGCGCCGGGGAGGAGGCGTTCGGACGCGACGACGGTCGAGGTGGCCGGGGGCAGGGGCGCGGCGACGGGCGCGGCGCTCGGCAGGGGCGGCAGGCTGATGAGCGCGCCCTCCTCCCCCGTC
>JAHDDY010000045.1:5488-28779 GCA_020629115.1 Paracoccaceae bacterium
GGGCGCGGCGCTCGGCAGGGGCGGCAGGCTGATGAGCGCGCCCTCCTCCCCCGTCGCGACGGTGCGGTTTCCGCAGGCGGTCAGCACGGCGAGAAGCGCGGTACCCATGGCGAGGCGCGCGAGGGTGTGTCGGGTCGCGTGCGCCGTCCGCATGGCGGTGTCTCCGGTGGCTCGGTCCGTATCCATGGTCAATCCAGTCCCTTCCGTCCCATGGCGAGAAACTTCTCCCGCCGTTCCGCCCTGATCGCATCAGGGGACATTCCTTCAAAAGTCTCAAGCGTTTCCGACAGCTTCTTGCGAAGGTCGTCGAATACCGCGAGCGGATCGCGATGCGCCCCGCCGGTCGGCTCGGGCACGATCGCATCCACGACGGAGAAGGAAAGCAAGTCCTGTGCCGTCAGGCGCAGGGCGGCGGCGGCCTCCTGGGCCTTGTCCTGGGATTTCCACAGGATGGAGGCGCATCCTTCGGGGGATATGACGGAATAGATGGCGTGTTCGAGCATCAGCACCCGATTCGCCGTGGCCAGTGCGATGGCCCCGCCGGAACCGCCCTCGCCGATGACGGTCGAGACGAGCGGCACGCCGATCTCCAGGCATTTCTCGGTCGAGCGGGCGATGGCCTCGGCCTGCCCGCGCTCCTCCGCACCCTTGCCGGGATAGGCGCCGGGCGTGTCGATGAAGGTCAGCACCGGAATCCCGAAACGATCCGCCATGTCCATCAATCGGACAGCCTTGCGATAACCCTCCGGGCGCGACATGCCGAAGTTGCGCTTGAGCCGGGCGGCGGTATCGGCCCCCTTCTCGTGGCCGAGCACCATGACGGGGCGGTCGTCGAGCCGGGCCATCCCGCCGATCACCGCCGCATCCTCGGCAAAGCCCCGGTCGCCGAACAAAGGCATGAAATCCGTAAACAGCGCCTCGACGTAGTCGACGGTATGGGGGCGGTTCGGATGCCGGGCGACCTGGCATTTCTGCCACGGGGTCAGCTTCTGGTAGAGGTCGCTCAAGTGCTTTTCCGCCTTAGCGGAAAGCTGGGCCACCTCCTCCTCGATATCCATGTCCGCATCCTGCCCGGACAGGGCGCGCAACTCCACCGCCTTGCCCTCCAGCTCGGCGACGGTCTTTTCGAAATCAAGATACTGCAGCACGGTCCTCACCCCGATTCTCGACGCGACATATCGCCCTTACATGCCCCTCCGGGGGGTGGGGGTCAATGGCAGGGTACGGAGGGAGCGGATGCCCGACTGTCCGGTCCAGGCGAGGTCGGCCTCCGGCACGGCGAGGGCGTAGCCGGGCGCGCGGGCGAGCAGCAGCCGCAGGACCGCGCCCAGCTCGGCCTTCGCCAGCCATGCGCCGAGGCAGAAATGCGGCCCGCCGCCGAAGGCGAGGTGCCGGTTGGGCCGACGCGCCAGGTCGAGGCAGTGGGGGTTCTCGAAGGCTCCGGGGTCGCGGTTCGCGGCGGCAAGATGGGCCATGATCGCCTGTCCCCGTTTCATGGGCACGCCGAAGACCTCGGCGTCTCGGGTCAGGTAGCGCGGCTTGGTCATCTCGACCGCGCCGACATGCCGGAGCAGCTCCTCCACCGCCGTGCCCGACAGCGACGGATCGGCGGCGAGGCGCGCGCGTTCGGCGGGGTGGCGCAGGAGCGTGAGGGCGGAGCCGGCGACGAGGTGCGTCGTCGTCTCGTGCCCGGCGATGAACAGGAGGCCCAGCATGGCGAGCACCTCGTCGTCGCTCAGCCCCGCGCCCCCCTCGGCGGCATGGACCAGGACGGAGATGAGGTCGTCCCCCGGCGCGGCCCGGCGCTCGGCGAAGCGGGCCATCAGGTAGCGGTTCATCCGGGTCAGCGACAGGTAGAGCCGGGGCAGCCCGCGCGGCGAGCCGCCTTCCGCGAGGGCGGCCATCCAGCGGGTGAAGGCGGGACGGTCCTCCCGCGGCAGGCCCAGGATCTCGCAGATGACGGCGAGCGGCAGGGGCCGGGCGACATGGCGCATGAAATCGCCGTCCTCCGACGCGGCCCAGTCCTCCAGCATCCCGGCGGCGATGGCCTCGATCCGCGGCTCCCACGCCGCGACCGCCTGCCGCCGGAAAGCCCCGTCGACCGTGGCGCGCAGGCGGCGATGCTCGGCCCCGTCCTTCTGCAACATGCTTTCGGTCATCGTCCGCACGTTGCGCGGCATGAGGCGCAGGAGCCAGGCGATGCGCCGGTTGCGCCCGTGGGCGACCTCGGTCGAGAACAGCGCCTCGTCCTTCAGGATCGCCTCGCAGGCGGCGTGGGTCGTCGCGAAGGTCATTGGGCCGACGAGCGGCACCCGCATCCGCACCAGCGGCCCCGCCGCGACCAGCCGCGCCAGGCCCGGCCCCGGATCGTCCTTGGCGGGCATGTCCACGAGGGGCAGCGTCACGGCGTCACCGGGTCGGGCAGCGCGTGGATCGTCTCGGCGAGGAGGGCAAGGTCGGCATCCCCGCTCAGGCGATGGTCCCCGCCCCGGATGAGGATCGCGCGTACGTCGTCGCCCTCGACATGCGCCGCGAGCCGGGTCGCCGTCTCCCACGGCACGTCCGGGTCGTCCATCCCGTGGATCAGGCGCACGGGGCACGGCGCGCGGAGCGGCGCGCGCAGGACGAGGTGCCGCGCGCCGTCCTCGATCAGGCGGCGGGTGAGCGGGGTCGGATCGCCGGGATCGTAGGCGTTGGGCCTCTCGATCCGCCCGTCCCGGCGCAGCGCCTCGCGCTGGGCGGCGGTCAGCCTGCGGCGGATGGATTCCTCCGTGAAGTCCGCCGCCGCCGCGATGCCGACCAGCCCCGCCACCCGCTCGGGGAAGGCCCGCATCAGCAACAGCGCGATCCACCCGCCCATGGACGAACCGATCAGCACCTGCGGCCCCGTGGTCAGCGCCGACAGCGCGTCCCCGGCATCGCGCAGCCAGTCGCCGATGCACCCGTCCTCGAAATCGCCGGACGAGTCCCCGTGCCCGGTATAGTCGAAGCGCAGGAACGCCCGGCCCTGCCCGGCGGCCCAGTCGTCGAGGAACAGCGCCTTGTTCCCGCCCATGTCGGACCGGAAGCCGGGCAGGAAGACGAGGCCGGGGCGGGCGGCGGCGAGGCTTGAGGGTTGCGCTTCGCGACGATGATACGCGATAGTCCTGCCATCCGGGGTTCGGTAGAGAGTTGGTTCGTCCATGGCTTCAGCCTCCGCTACCGTACCGGGCGGTCCCGTTGTCCTTCATCTGCTGTCCGATTTCAACGACGGCCCCGTGGCGCGCGGGGTGCTCGACATCGCCGCCGCCCTGCGCGACGCGGGCGGTCGGGCGGTCGTAGCATCGCCGGGCGGGCGGCCCGGCGCGCGGCTCGGCGCGCTCGGCGGCCGCTTCGTCGCGATGCCGCTGGAGGGGCGCGGTCCCCTCGCCGCCCGGCGCATCGCGGCGCAGGTCGCCGGCCTCGTCCGGGAGCATCGCGTCGATCTGATCCACGCGCATGACGCACATGCGGCCCGGCTCGGCCTGACGGCGGCGCAGGAGGCGGGGACGGGCTTCGTCACGACCTGCCACGACGGTCCCGCCAAGGCCCCCCTGCTCGGCGCGCGGCGCGATGCGGCGCTCCTGCGCGGGCGGCCCGTCATCGCGCCGTCGGCCTACGTCGCGGAGCGGTTGCGCGAGCGGGGGCGCGTGCCGGACACGGCCATCGCCGTCGTGCCGCCGGGGGTCGATACCGCCCTGTTCGACCCCGATGCCATGACCGGCGGGCGCATCATCCAGCTCGCCGGTCGCTGGGGCCTGACGGACGAATCGCGCCCCGTCTTCCTGTTTCCCGCCGCGTTCGTCCCCTCGGGCGGGCAGGAGACGTTCGTCGATGCCTGCGCCCTCCTGCGCGCGCGGCGGGGGCCGGACTTCGTCGGGCTGATGGTGGGGGAGGTGCCGGAGGAGGCGGATCGTGCCGATGCGCTCGACGCGCGGGCGACGGCGAAGGGCTGCGCCGACGTGCTGAAGATCGCCGGTCCCTGCAACGACATGCCCGCCGCCTATCGCCTGGCGAGCTGTGCCGTCTGCACCCCGACCGTCCCCCTCGCACATGGCCGGGTGGCCGTGGAGGCGCAGGCGATGGGCCGGCCGGCCATCGTCGCGGACCGGGGCGGTGGGCCGGAGGCGGTGGAGGACGGCGTGACCGGCGCCTGCGTCCCGCCCGGGGACGCCGCGAAGATCGCCGAGGCGATGGACACCTTCCTCTCGCTGGACGAGGAGACGCGCGAGCGCATCGGCGACCACGCGCGGCGGCGGGTGGCGGAGCGCTACACCGTGGAACGAATGCGGGCGGGCATGCTCGACGCGTATCGTCGGGCGTTGGCAGGCTAGAGTGAAACGCGATCAAGTCGGGTCAGGAATTGCGCCAAGACGTGCGCATTTCCTGACACCCTGTGGCTTAACCTGATCGCCTTTCACTATAGACCGGCTCGCTCGCCATCCGCCGCTCGTTGATCTTCAGCAGCAGGCCCGCCGCCGCCTCGGCATCGCACAGGGCGCGGTGGTGGCTCTCCAGCGGGATGCCGAAATGGCGGCAGAGATTGGCGAGGCCGTAGGATGGCAGGCCCTTCCACAGCTTGCGCATCGACTGGCAGGTGCAGAGCGTCGGATGCCGGAACCGCCGTTCCAGCCGTCCGAACTCCGCCGACAGGAACCCGTAGTCGAAGCGCACGTTGTGGGCCACGAAGACGGCCTCCTCCATGAACTCGGCGAAATCGTCCGCGACCTCGGCGAAGACGGGGGCATCCGCGACCATTTCGTTGGTGATGCCGGTCAGGCGGGTGATGGTGGCCGGGATGGGGCGTTCGGGGTTCACGAGGGACTGCCAGCGATCCACGATCTCGCCGCCGCGCATCTTGACCGCGCCGATCTCGGTCACGCGGTGGAAGGGCGCGCGGCCCCCCGTCGTCTCGATATCCACCACCACGTAGGTCTGCTCGGGGTCCACGATCCAGGCGACGCGGGTGATGCCCACATCGAAGCCCGCCTCGCGCAGCAATTCGAGTTGCACGAGCTGGTTGCGGCGGATCTGGTCGCCCTCGGCCTTGATCTCCACGAGGCGGAGCGCGCCGTCCTTGTGGAGTATGAGGTCGGGAAAGCCGTCCTTGCGGTTGCGGTAGTCCCCCGCCATCGCGCGCAGGACCGTCGCGACCGCCCCGCGCGGCGCGTGGTAGAGCAGCGGGCGCAGGCGTTCGATCATGTCGGGATACCAGCGGAACAGCGGCGTCAGCGTGCCGTACCGCTCCGTCACCGTGGCGAGCAGCGCGGCCATGGCGGCGTCCGGGTCGTCCAGCAGGGCGAGCCGCGCCTCGACGGCCTCGCGGTGCGTTCCGTAGAACGTGCCGTCCCGCAGGGCGCCGGGCATCCGCTCGAAGGCGTTGTGCAGGCGGGCCGTATCGCCGTCGTAGATCGTGTCCCAGAACAGGAGGCCGAACAGGCTGCGCCACGGCGTGTTCTCGGCATGCTGGGCGGTCCATCCCTGCCGCTCGAAGGCCGCCGCCGCGCCGCGCTCGGGGGTCGCGCGGTGCGATTCGTCGAGGCCGATGGTCGGGGCCTCGCGCAGCATGTCGGTGATAAGGCTGGTCCGCTTGCCGCCGAACTTACGGGCGAGGAAGTCCTGCGCGAACAGGGCCTCGCCGTCGCTGGACGGCGCGGCGACCATGGATTCCAGCCGCGCGCGCGCCGCGTCCTTCTCGCCGGCGGCCCAGGCCATGCGCACCTCCCGCTCACCGCATTCGGGCGACGCGCCCAAGGCGTAGAGCGCCCGCGCGCCCGCCGCGTCGCCGCCCTTCTCCAGATAGCGGCCCAGCGCGTGCAGCAGCGTGTCGCGCACCGGCGCGGCGGCCTCGCGCGGGGGCGGCCAGCCGGGGGCCGCGCGGACCATCCCCTCCCAGTCGCGCACCTCGCATCGGTCGAGCCACGCCACGCGCTCGGCGTAGAAGAAGCATTCCTCGGCCTCCTCCCGCTCGGTGAAGCGCGCCTCGAACTCCTCCTTGAAGCTGTTGGTCCGCACCAGCCCCAGATCGCGCATCGCGAAGCTGGTCAGCCCATCCGTCATGCGCCCGAAATAGAGATAGAGCAGGTAGCGCAGGGGCCGCTTGCGCCGCTGGGCGGCCATGTCCCGCCCGCGCAGGCCGCCGAAGCAGTCCTCGAACTCCAGCCGCTCGCGCGCGGCGGCGAGGAGGTTGGGCTTCGTCCAGCTCCTGCGCACCCCCTCCCCCGCGTCGAATTCGGCCAGCAGGTCGAACACCTCGTCCTTCGACAGGATGCCGAGGGCGGGGGCGAAATCCTTCTCCCGTACCGGCGAGACGAAGCCCGCCGCGCGCAGGTCGTCGAGCCGCAGGTCGATATCGTCCACGTCCGTGTAGTCGAAGCGGTCGGTGCGGAAGACGCTGCCCTTGCGGTTGGCCATGCGCACGAACAGCGATTGCGCATCGACCCCGAGCGTCCGGAAATCGCCGATCCAGCCGCGCTCCGCCGGGCCGAGGATGCCGCCGTAGAGCCGCTCCACGAAGGACAGCATCTCGCGGAAATGGTCGAGATGGTAGCCGGCGGGCAGGTCCTTGGGCCGGGTGCGGGTCAGGGTCGGGGTATCGGGCATTTGCGCATCGAACGGTGAACGAAGGCCGAACCCTTACGACGCCTCGGCCGCGCCTGGCAAGCCCGCCCCCGACAATCGCGCGATTTCGCCGCGCCGGTCGGGCGGAGCGGCGAAGACCCGTTCCGTCGCGCGACAGTGGCCGTCGCGCCCCCTTGCCCCCATATGCACCGTCCGCCTATAGCGTTTTGCGCAAACCTGGAGGCACTCTCATCGGCTCTCGCGTTCGAACCCACAGGGCGAGAGGCGGCGAAAGCCGATTCCACAGATGCGCAAAAAGCCTTAAGGTGCCCGCGACCCGCCATCCGGAGAGACCGTTCCCATGACCGACGATACCCGCGCCAACCGAGAGTTCCGTTCGCAGGAATGGTTCGACAACCCGAACAATCCGGGCATGACGGCGCTCTATACCGAACGCTACCAGAACCAGACCTTCTCGCGCGAGGAGCTGCAATCGGGGCGGCCCATCATCGGCATCGCCCAGACGGGCAGCGACCTGGCGCCGTGCAACAAGATCCACGTCTTCCTCGCCGACCGGGTGCGCGCGGGCATCCGCGACGCGGGCGGCGTGCCGATGGAGTTTCCGGTCCATCCAATCCAGGAGACGGGCAAGCGGCCCACCGCCGCCCTCGACCGGAACCTCGCCTATCTCAGCCTCGTGGAGGTGCTGCATGGCTATCCCATCGACGGGGTGGTGCTGACGACCGGGTGCGACAAGACCACGCCCGCCATGCTGATGGGCGCGGCGACGGTCGACATCCCCGCCATCGTCCTCTCGGGCGGGCCGATGCTGGACGGATGGTGGAAAGGCAAGCTGGCCGGGTCCGGCACGGTGGTCTGGGAGAGCCGCCGCCTGCTGGCGACGGGCGAGATCGACTACGAGGAGTTCATGGCCCGCGTCTGCGCCTCGGCCCCGTCCATCGGCCATTGCAACACCATGGGCACGGCGTCCACCATGAACGCGCTGGCCGAGGCGCTGGGCATGAGCCTGCCCGGCTGCGCCGCCATCCCCGCTCCCTTCCGCGCGCGGATGGAGATGGCGTACATGACCGGCAAGCGGGCGGTGGAGATCGTGCGCGAAGACCTCAAGCCCTCCAAGATCATGACGCGCGAGGCGTTCGAGAACGTCATCCGAGTCAATACCTGCATCGGCGGCTCGACCAACGCGCCGCCGCACATCACCGCCGTCTCGCGCCATGCGGGCGTGCCGATGCACATCAAGGACTGGGAGGAGCAGGGCTTCGACCTGCCGCTTCTGGTGAACATGCAGCCGGCGGGCAAGTACCTCGGCGAATCGTTCGAGCGCGCCGGGGGTGTCCCGGCGGTGATGGGCGAGATGCTGGCGGCGGGGCTGCTGCACGGCGATGCGATGACGATCACCGGGAAGACGGTGGCCGAAAACCTCGACGGGCGGCGCAGCGCGGATACCGACGTCATCAAGACCGTCACCGAACCGATGCGCGCCAATGCGGGGTTCCTGGTCCTGTCGGGCAACCTGTTTGATTCGGCGCTGATGAAGACGAGCGTGATCTCGCCCCAGTTCCGGCAGAAGTTCCTGTCCGACGAGGGCAAGATCGGCATCCACGAGGGCCGCGCGGTGGTGTTCGAGGGGCCGGAGGACTACCACGCGCGGATCAACGACAAGGAACTGGGTATCAGCGAGGATTCCATCCTCTTCATCCGGGGCGTCGGCCCCGTCGGCTATCCCGGCTCGGCGGAGGTGGTGAACATGCAGCCGCCGGACGCCGTGCTCGCGCAGGGCATCCCGCATCTGCCGACCGTGGGCGACGGGCGGCAATCCGGCACGTCAGAAAGCCCTTCCATCCTGAACGCCTCGCCCGAGGCGGCGGTGGGCGGGGGCTTGGCGTTTCTCAAGACCGGCGACCGCGTCCGCCTCGACATCAACGAGCGGCGGATGGACGCGCTGGTCGACGACGCGGAATGGGAAGCGCGCAAGGCCGCGTGGGCACCCGAGATCGTGCCGCATCAGACACCGTGGCAGGAACTCTACCGCGCGAATGTCGGCCAGCTCGAAGGGGGCGGATGCCTGGAACTGGCGACCTCGTACCAGCGCATCGCGGAAGTGCTGCCGCGGGACAATCATTGATCGACTAAGCTCTGCCCCGGCCTTGAACCGGGGTCCTTCTCAGCATGCGTGATCGTAGGATCGGTCTCTGACCATAAAGGCCCCGCATCGAGTGCGGGGCAGAACCGACGACACAAGGGGGACACCACCATGAAACTGCTCCGCATCGGCCCGTCCGGCTCCGAGAAACCAGCCCTGCTGCACGAGGATGGCAGCTATCGCGACCTGTCCGGCGTCGTGGGCGATCTGGCGGGGGAGACGGTGTCGCTGCGCTCGCTCGACGCGATCCGGGGGTACGACCTCGACAACCTGCCGACCGTTGAGGCGGGCGGGCGCATCGGGTCGTGCCTCGCCTCCGTGCCGACCTTCCATTGCGTGGGGCTGAACTATACGCAGCACGCGCACGAGAGCGGGATGGATATCCCGACCGAGCCGATCCTGTTCAACAAGGCCGCCTCGGCGCTGTCCGGTCCCTATGACGACGTGATCCGGCCCAAGGATTCGCGCAAGCTCGATTACGAGGTCGAACTCGGCGTCATCATCGGCGAGGCGACGGAGCATGTGTCGGAGGCCGACGCGCTGTCGCGCGTGGCGGGCTATTGCGTGGTCAACGACGTGTCCGAGCGCGAGTTTCAGGCCGAGCGGCTGGGCCAGTGGGTCAAAGGCAAGTCCGCGCCCAGCTTCGGCCCCGCCGGCCCATGGCTCGTAACCGCCGACGACGTGCCGGACCCGCAGGCGCTGCGCTGCTGGCTGTCGGTCAACGGGACGATGCGGCAGGATTCGAACACCGCCGACATGATCTTCTCCGTCGCCGAATGCATCAGCTACATGTCGCGTTTCATGCGCCTCATGCCCGGCGACATCATCGCGACCGGCACGCCGCAGGGCGTCGCCATGGGGATGGACCCGAAGGGCTGGGTCGTGCCCGGCGACGTGATGGTCCTCGGCATCGACGGCCTCGGGGAGCAGAAGCAGACGGTGCGCGATTACGCGTCCGCGTGACCGCCCCTACCGCGGGGGACCGGCGCGCAGGCGGGCGACGACCTGGCTGACAGGGGCGAGGTCGATGCCGCCCATGCGCCGGTCGAGCCACGCCGTCACCGCCGCCATCGACCCCTCGCCCGCCTCCACCAGCACGATTGCCGCGCCCCAGGCGTAGGCATGACGCTCGGCGTCCATCAGCGCGTCGCCCATCGTCTCCGTATCGTCGTCCCGGGCGAGGCGGACCGTGCCGCGTCCGACCCGCACCCCGTCATGGCGCAGGCGTGCGGCGAGCAGCGCATCCTCCCGCGCCCCGCCGTCGATCATGAGCAGCCCTCGCGCCGCGAGGCCCGACCCAAGGACGCGCAGGGCCATGCCGTCGCGCCGGATATCCCCGCCATGATGGTCCACCGCGCCGACGATGCCCTCCCCCGCCCGGGCCAGATGCCAGCCGAGCCGGCGGCTCAGTTCCGCCTCCGTCAGCCCGCGCCGCAGTACGTTCGGATGCTGCGTGAGGTCCGGGCCGAAGCCGAAGGGCAGCAGCGCCAGCGCTTCGGCCCCGGCCTGCGCAATGCGGGCCACGCGAAACGGCGAATCGACGAGATCGGCCGCGACCGCGATGGCGACGGGCACGCCCCAGTCGAGCGCGGCCATCGCCCGGTCGGTCCCGGTCCCGTCATCGAGGATCACGAGGGCGAGGAGCGGCGTCTCGACCTGCGCAAGGGACGACCCCGCATCCGGGGTGCCGATATCGGCCCGGACGGTCGCCGCGCCGGACGTCGCCCCGCCGATCTGGTTGAAGAGGGCCATGACGGCGACGGACAGGCAGAACACCACGGCGCAGAGCATCGCGACGGCCCCACCGCCCATGCCGTGTGCCTCTTCCGCGTTCTCCGGTTCGTCGTCCTGCATCCGCCGCTCCGTCCGGCAGCCTTGACGCCACCCCCGCACCGCTTCAAGAAGGCCGCACATACGCGGGGGAGGAGCGCGTCGTCATGCTGCTGCTGATCGACAACTACGACAGCTTTACTTACAATCTCGTTCACGCCTTCGGCATGCTGGGCGCGGCGGTCGAGGTCGTGCGCAACGACGCGCTGACGGTGGACGAGGCGATGGCGCGCGACGCCGGGGCCATCGTCCTCTCGCCCGGTCCCTGCGATCCGTCCCAGGCGGGCATCTGCGTGCCACTGGTGCGGGCAGCGGCGGATGCGGACAGGCCCCTCTTCGGCGTCTGCCTCGGCCATCAGGCCATCGGCGAGGCCTTCGGCGGCAAGGTGGTGCGCGCGGGGGCTATCATGCACGGCAAGCTGTCGCCCGTGGCCCATACCAATGCCAGCGTGTTCCGCGGCCTGCCCGAGGGCTTCGCGGCGACGCGGTACCACAGCCTGACGGTCGAGCGCGAGACGATGCCCGACTGCCTGGAGATCACCGCCGAGACGGAGGACGGCACCGTCATGGGCCTCGCCCACCGCCAGCATCCCATCCACGGCGTCCAGTTCCACCCCGAGAGCATCGCGTCCGAATACGGCATGACGCTGATGGAGAACTTCCTGAAGATCGCGGAGGTGCGCCCATGACCGGCCGTCTCGGACCCATGATCCAGCGCGCCATCGACGGGCCGCTGTCGGATGCGGACGCGCGCGAGGCGTTCGACGCCATCATGTCGGGCGATGCTACGCCATCCCAGACGGGGGGCTTCCTCGTCGCGCTCAGGATGCGGGGCGAGACGGTGGGCGAGATCGCCGCCGCCGCCTCGGTGATGCGGGCCAAGGCGACGCCGGTGCGCGCGCCCGAGGGCGCGATGGACATCGTCGGCACCGGGGGCGACGGCAAGAAGACGCTCAACATCTCGACCGCCGCCGCCCTGATCGTCGCGGGCGCGGGCGTGCCGGTGGCCAAGCACGGCAACCGCGCGCTGTCCTCCGCATCCGGGGCGACGGACGTGCTGACGGCGCTGGGCATCGACCTGTCGCCGGGGGTGGAGAAGATCGAGACCTGCCTGCGCGAGGCGGGCCTGGGCTACATGGCCGCGCCGAACCATCATTCGGCCATGCGCCACGTCATGCCCGCCCGTACCGAAATGGGCGTGCGCACCATCTTCAACATCCTCGGCCCGCTGACCAACCCGGCGGGCGTGAAGCGCCAGCTCAGCGGCGCGTTCTCCGCCGACTGGATCGGGCCGATGGCCGAGACGCTGGGGCGGCTGGGGTCGGAGCGGGCGTGGATCGTGCACGGGGGCGACGGGACGGACGAACTGTCCATCGCCGCACCGTCGCAGGTCGCTTCGTTGGAGGGCGGCGCGGTGACGCGGATGGAGATCGCGCCCGAGGATGCGGGCCTGCCCGTCCATCCCTTCGAGACCATCGTGGGCGGGGACGCGGCCCACAATGCCCGCGCGTTGACGGCGCTTCTCGGTGGGCAGCCGGGTGCCTATCGCGATGCCGCCTGCCTCAACGCCGCCGCCGCGCTGCTGGTGGCGGGCAAGGCGGCGGACCTGCGCGAGGGCGCGGCGATGGCCGCTGAAAGCGTCGACGGCGGCGCGGCACAGCAGGTTCTGGAGAGGATGAAGCGGATAACGGCGGCGGGCTGAACCGACTTTATCGGCGACCCGCGCCGCGCCGGATTTGATAATTCGCGCCACGGCTTATATTCGCCGCCATGACCGGATCATACACAGACGCGCTGCGCGAGGCGGCGACGAGGCTCGACGGCTGGAACGACCTGCCTTTCTTCACCGACGGCGGGTTCGAGGCCGTGCTGGACACCCTGGCGGCGGAGGACGGTCCCGTCTTTCCCGCCGCGCCCCGCGTCTTCGCCGCGCTGGAGCGCACCCCCGCCGATGCGGTCAGGGCCGTCATCGTCGGGCAGGACCCCTATCCCACCGCCGGGCACGCGAACGGGCTGGCCTTCTCCGTCTCGCCCGACGTGCGCCCCCTGCCCCGCTCGCTGAACAACATCTACAAGGAACTGGAAGCCGATCTCGGCACCCGGCCCGAGAATGGGGACCTGGGCGGCTGGGCCGACCGGGGCGTCCTCCTGCTGAACCGCGCGCTGACGGTGCGCGAGGGGGATGCCGGCAGCCATGCGAAGATCGGCTGGTCGGCGCTGATCGAGCAGGTCGTGCGTCGGGTGGCCGGGAAGGACGGCATCGTCTGGGTCCTCTGGGGCAAGCACGCCCAGGGCATGCGCCCGCTGATCGAGGAAGGGACCGGCAAGGACCACCTGATCCTCGAAAGCGCGCATCCCTCCCCCCTGTCGGCCAAGCGCGGCTTCTTCGGCTCGCGCCCCTTCGGCGCGGCGGAGGCGCATGCGGGGACGGCGCTGTTCAGGACGTGACCCCAGGGCGCGATCTGGACACCGCGCCCGCGCGTCCTATGCTCGATTCCATGAAACGCATGGCCCTGATCATCGCTCTCCTGAGCGGCCCGGCATGGGCGCAGGAGAGCGACCCCCGGATCGAGGAGCGCGCGGCGCTCTTCGACGTCCTGCAATCCACGGACGACGCCGAGATCGCCGGCGCGGCCCAGCGCGCGCTGTGGGAATCGTGGATGGAGGCGCCGGACGAGAACGCGCAGGCGCTGCTGGATCTCGGCATGCAGCGGATGATCATCGCGGACAATGCGGGCGCGGTCGAGGTGTTCGATGAACTGGTCCTCTACGCCCCGGACTTCGCGGAGGGATGGAACCAGCGCGCATTCGCCTATTTCCGCATGGCCGAATACGAGAAGTCCCTCGCCGACATCGCCTCGACGCTGGAGCGCGAGCCGCGTCATTTCGGGGCGCTGTCGGGCAAGTTCCGCATCCTGATGACCCAGGGGCGCGGGCGGCTGGCGCAGGAGACCCTGCGCGAGGCGGTGGCGATCAATCCGTGGATGACCGAGCGCATCCTGCTCGCCCCGGGCGGGGAATGACCCAGCTCGACTACACCGTCACGTGGCTGGAGATGACCGCCCGCCCCGATGCCCCCCGCCGCGAGACGCCGCCGGGCGTCACCCTGACCCGCGCACTGCATCCGCCCGTGCATTTCTTCCGCTACCTCTACGATGCGGTGGGCGCGCCCTACGAATGGACGGACCTGCACGCCTGGTCCGATGCCGAGGTCGCCGCCTTCGCGCAGGACCCGGCGATGCATCTGCTCGTCGCCCGGCGGGACGGCTGGCCCCTCGGCTTCGTCATGCTCGACCACCGCGCCGCGCCGGTGGCGGATATCGCCTATTTCGGGCTGGTGCCGGAGGCGACGGGCGGGGGCCTGGGGCCGTGGCTGCTGCTGGAGGGGGTGCACGCAGCGTGGGATGCCGGCATCGAAAAGCTGACGGTCAATACCTGCACCCTCGACCACCCCGCCGCCCTGCCCCTCTACCGCAGGACGGGCTTCGCTCCCGTGCGTTCCGAGACACGCCGGCGGGAGAGTTCCGGCTGACCGATCATTCTTCTTGAAGCGAGGACGGATGCGCGGGACGGTTCGCCGGAAACGGACGGAGAATCGGATGCGCATCCTCAGAAACCCCTTGCGCGGCAAGGGCCTGCCCATGACGGACGGCATGGCGGAGGGCGAGATATCGCTCGACGTGGCGGCGTCCCGCGCGCTCCATGCCCGTTGCCCCCTCGCCGCGCCGACCCCGCTGGTCTCCCTCGGCACCCTCGCCTCGGATCTGGGGATACGCGCCCTCCACGCGAAGGACGAGCGGCAGCGGATGGGCCTGGGCAGCTTCAAGGCGCTGGGCGCGGCCTACGCGCTCGCCAAGGAGGCCGCCGCCGCCGGGGGCGATCCGGCGACCGCCCTGGCGGGGCGCACCTACATCTGCGCCAGCGCCGGCAATCACGGCCTGTCCATGGCCAGCGGCGCGCGTCTCTTCGGGGCGGGGGCGGTGGTCTATCTGGCGCGCACCGTCCCCGACACCTTCGCCGACCGGCTGCGCGACAAGGGCGCGAGCGTCCTGCGCTACGGGGAGACCTACGAGGAGAGCATGGCCGCCGCCATGGAGGAGGCCGAGAAACGCGGCTGGCACCTGCTGTCGGACAGCTCATGGGAGGGCTATGCCGATCCCGCGCGCGACGTGATGGAAGGCTATCTCGTCATGGGTGCCGAGGCGGGCGAGCAGATGGCGGTGGCCCCGACGCACGTGTTCCTGCAAGCGGGGGTCGGCGGGCTGGCGGCGGCGGGCGCGGCGATGGCGCGGCGGGCCTGGGGCGACGCGGTGCGCATCGCGGTGGTCGAGCCGGAAGCCGCCCCCGCCCTCTACGGCAGCATCGAGGCGGGCCGACCCGTGCGGACGGACGGCCCGGTCTCGGCCATGGGGCGGCTCGACTGCAAGGAACCGTCGCATCTGGCGCTGAAATACCTCGCGCGGGAGGCCGACGACTTCATCCTCGTCTCGGAGCGCGAGGGGGACGACGCGGCGGCGCGGCTGACGGATGCGGGCATGGCCACGACCCCCTCCGGCGCGGGCGGCTTCGCCGGCCTGTGCGCCGTCGCCTCCCCCCGGATGGAGGCGTTCGTCTACGTCTCCGAAGGCGCGGACGGGTGACGCTGGACCACGAGAGCGACGGCGGGGCCTTCGCCGCCGGTGCCTTCGGACTGATCGTGCTCCGGACGGACCTGACCATGGAGCCGGAACTGGCGCCGATCTTCGCGGGTCTCGGCCTCTATCACGCGCGCATCCCCAACGCGCCCGACATCACCCCCGCCACCCTCGCCGCCATGGCCGAGGCGTTGCCCGGCACCGCCGCCCTCCTGCCGCCCGAGGTCGGGGTGGTGGGCTACGGCTGCACGTCCGGCGCGACGGTCATCGGGCCGGAGCGGGTGGCCGCGCTCGTGCGGGGCGCGCATCCGCAGGCGCAGGTGACGGACCCGCTTTCGGCGGTCATCGCGGCCTGCGCGCATCTGGGCGTGCGGCGGCCGGGCTTCGTCACGCCCTACGTGGCCGAGGTGTCGGCGGCGATGCGGGCGCGGCTGGAAGAGGCGGGCCTGACCATCGCGGGCTTCGGCTCGTTCGAGGAAGGGGAGGACCGCGCGGTCGCGGCAATCGCCGAACGCTCGACCCTCGCCGCCATCCGCGCCGTGGCGGAGATGGCCCCCTGCGATGCCGTCTTCGTCTCCTGCACCAACCTGCGCGGCCTCGGCATCGTCGAGGCGGCCGAGAGCGCGACGGGCGTGCCGGTGCTGACGAGCAACCTTGCCCTCGCGTGGCACATGCTGACGCTCGCGGGGCTGCCGACGGCGGGCCGCGCGCCGGGGCGGCTGTTCGCGTCGTAAGGGAGGGGCGAGTTTAGCCTTGCGCGACCGGGCGCGAGCGGGTTCCCTTGGGCCGGTCCGACAACAGGGGAGACGCGCCATGGCCACCGATCTTGCCGAAGAAGCGAAATCGCGGGGGATCGACTATTTCCTGATCTCGTTCACCGATCTCTTCGGCGTCATGCGCGCCAAGCTGGTGCCCGCCTCGGCCATCGGGGGGATGCAGGAGGACGGCGCGGGCTTCGCGGGCTTCGCCGCCTGGCTCGACATGACCCCCGCCCATGCGGACATGTTCGCCGTGCCCGACCCCGACAGCCTGATCCAGCTTCCGTGGAAGCCGAATGTCGGCTGGCTAGCCTCCGATCTCTACATGAACGGCGAGGAGGTCGCCCAAGGCCCGCGCAACACGCTCAGGCGCATCGTCGCAAAGGCCGAGGCCGGGGGGCATCGCCTCAGGCACGGCGTGGAATGCGAATACTTCATCCTCTCCGAGGACGGCCAGGCCCTCGCCGACGGGCGCGATACTCAGGCGAAGCCCTGCTACGACGTGCAGGCGCTCATGCGCCGCTACGACGTGATCGCGGAGGTCTGCGACGCCATGCACGGCCTCGGCTGGGGGCCGTACCAGAACGACCACGAGGACGCGAACGGGCAGTTCGAGATGAACTGGGACTTCGCGGATGCGCTGGTGACCGCCGACCGGCACGCCTTCTTCAAGTACATGGTGAAATCCATCGCCGAAAATCACGGCCTGCGCGCGACCTTCATGCCCAAGCCCTTCGCCGACCTGACGGGCAACGGCTGTCATGCGCATGTCAGCGTGTGGGACAAGGGGGGCAAGAGGAACCTGTTCGACGATCCGGCGGGGGAACTGGGGGTCTCGGCGCTGGGCTATCACTTCCTCGGCGGGATCATGGCCCATGCGGAGGGGCTGTGCGCGCTGATGAACCCGACCGTGAACAGCTACAAGCGCCTGAACGCGCCGCGCACCTCGTCGGGGGCCACCTGGTCGCCGAACACCATCACCTACGCGGGCAACAACCGGACCCACATGATCCGCATCCCCGATCCGGGCCGGTTCGAGCTGCGCCTCGCGGACGGGGCGGCGAATCCGTACCTCCTGCCGGCGGCGATCATGGCGGCGGGACTGGACGGGATCGAGCACGGGCGCGACCCTGGCAAGCGCCACGACATCGACATGTACGCCGAGGGGCACAAGGTGCGCGGGGCGAAGAAACTGCCGCTCAACCTGCTCGACGCCCTGCGCGCGCTGGAGAGGAACAAGACCCTGCGCGCGGCCATCGGCGAGGAGACCTGCGCCGCTTTCCTCAAGCTCAAGCACGGGGAATGGAACGACTACACCCGCCACCTGACCGACTGGGAGCGGGAGACGACGCTCGACTGCTGAGCCAAGGAACACGGACCGGACATGGCGCGTTGCCCCTCCATCGAGGAGGAGCGGCATCCATGCGGAGCGAGACGGTGCCGGGCACCGACCTGATCTACGTCAGCGATTCCGAACCGGGCATCCGCCGGGTCCGGGCGGGGCGCGGCTTCTCGTACCGCCTGCCGGACGGCGCGCGGGTCGAGCGCCGGGCCGAGCGCGAGCGCATCGAATCCCTGGGCATCCCGCCCGCCTACGAGAACGTGTGGATCTGCCTCCGGCCCAACGGTCACATCCAGGCGACCGGGCAGGACGAGCGCCGGCGCAAGCAGTACCGCTATCACCCCGACTGGAGCGACTACCGCGCGCAGCGCAAGTTCGATCAGCAGCGCGATTTCGCGGACAGCCTGCCCCGGCTGCGCCGCCGCGTCCGGGCCGATCTCGGCGGGGACCCGGGCGAGCTGAACCACACCCTCGCTGCCCTCGCCTTCCTGCTCGACCATACGCCGATCCGGGTGGGCAACCGCGAATATGCGGACGAGAACGGCACCTACGGCGCGACGACCCTCCTGCGGCGGCATCTGAAACTCGATGGCGACGCCGTGCGCCTCGACTACCGCGCGAAGGGCGGCAAGCGCGTGCGCCGGACCATGCGGCACAAGCGTCTGCACCGGGTGCTCGACAGCATCGCGGACCTGCCCGGGAAGGAGCTGTTCGTCTGGCGCAACCGGGACGGCGATTTCGTGCCCGTCGATTCGGCCCGGCTGAACGCCTATCTCGCGGAAGTCTCGGGGGTGGAGACGGCGACGGCCAAGACCTTCCGCACATGGGCGGGCACGCTCGCGGCCTTCCGCGAGGCCATGGCGCGGGTCGATGCCGACGAGATGCCGACCGTCAAGGCCCTGTCCGAGGCGGCGGCGGGAGAGCTGCACAACACCCCCGCCATCAGCCGCAGCAGCTACATCCACCCCGCCGTCATCGCCCTGGCGAACGGGGAGGATGCGCCGCGCCGCGCGCTGGAGAAGGCGCGCAAGACCCCCGTGTCGCGCCGCGATCTCATGGTCGACGAGGGGCGGCTGCTCCGCTTCCTGGAACTGGCAGGCTGAGCGCTACGCCGCCTCGATCTGCCGCGTCCAGTCGGCGAGATTGTAATAGGTGGTCACCCGCGCGATCAGGCCGTCCCGCACGGCGAAGAACGTCCCGGCGGACAGGCGATAGCGCTGGTTCTCCGCCTCCGGCAGGCCCGCATCGGTCGCGACGTAGAACCCGTTGACCGTGAACTCCGCCGCCGCGCGCGATCCGTCCCCGGATACCATGACCGCGATATCCGTCAGGCGCTCGGCGTAGCAGCGGGTCATCCTCTCGTTGAAGGCGCGGAAGGCGGCCTTCCCGGTCCGCCGCTCGCCCTGGTTCACGTCGTGGATCACGTCCTCCGTCAGGAGCGCCAGCATCGCCTCGCCGTCCCCGTCGTTGAACGCCTCGTAATAGGCGTCGATCAGCGCGCGCGTCTCCATGTCCTTCTCCCCCCGCGAATGCATTGAACATATCCGCCTGTCGGGCGTTTAGGCCTCGAATGCAAGCCGAAAAGGACGACCCATGGAACCGCAAGCCGACGAGACCGGCCAGATCGACCTCAACCCCGCCCGCGCTCTGGAGCGCGTGGACAACTGGCTGGACGGGTTGGTCAAGATATTGCCCAACATCGTCGTCGCCCTCGTCTTCACCGTCATCGTCTGGTTCGTCGCCCGGTGGATCGGTTCGATGATCAACCGTGGGGCCACGTCGCGCGACCGGAACAACCTCGGCGACATGCTCGGCTCCTTCGCGCGGTGGGGCATCTTCCTGTTCGGCCTGCTCATCGCGCTGACCATCGTCGTGCCGACCCTCAGCCCCGGCGACCTGATCGCGGGTCTCGGGGTCAGTTCGGTGGCCATCGGCTTCGCGTTCAAGGATATCCTCCAGAACTGGCTCGCCGGGCTGCTCATCCTCTTCCGTCAGCCCTTCGAGATCGGCGACCAGATCAAGGTGGACGATTTCGAGGGCACGGTGGAGCGCATCGAGAGCCGCGCGACCCTGCTCAAGACCTATGACGGGCAGCGGGTGGTGATCCCCAACAGCGATATCTACACCAACTCCGTCCTCGTCCGCACCGCCTTCCCCACGAGCCGCAGCCACTACGACGTCGGCATCGGCTACGGCGACGATATCCAGGAAGCGCGGGAGGAGGTCCTGAACGCGATGGCCACCATCGACGAGATCGAGCGCGATCCGGCGCCCGAGGCGCTGGTCTGGGGGCTGGACGCGTCTTGGGTGACGATCCGGGCGCGCTGGTGGACGAAATCCGACCGGGCCAGCGTCGTGCGCGTCAACTCCCAGGTGATGACCGCCATCAAGCGCGCGATGGACGAGAAGGGCATCGACATGCCCTACGAGACCCACGTGCACCTATTCCACGACCAGACGGAGGATACGGACGGCGTGCGCGGCGAGCAGCGCGAGGGCTGGCCGTCTCAGGCGGGCGACGACCCGGAATCGCGCCAGCGTCAGCAGCGCAAGCAGGCGTAGGGGAACGCGCCGGGACGTGACCCGCGCCACTGTCCCATTTTCGGTCAGATTCCACCGTGAATATGAAAACGCAGCGGGTTTTCCCGCTGCGATTGTTATGCACGGAGGGTAAGCCATGGCGCAAACGGCCATCTATTCCATCTCGAACGTCATCCTGAGCATCCTGCCATCCGATCCGCCGCAACTGGCGATCAACGTCACGGGCATGGCGACGACGCCGGGATGGTGGAACCCGGAGCTGATACCGCTGGAGCAGGAGCTATCGCCCGACGGCATCCTCGATCTCGCTTTCGTCGCGGAGCCGCCGCAGGGTCTCGTGTTCCAGGCGCTGACCCCGATCAGCGCGTCGATCGTCATCCGGGAGAACGTGGACCGCATCGTCGGCGTGCGCATCGTGGCGCGCTCCGGCGACCGCTTCGCGCTGCTGCGCCAGCGTCCCGCGCCGATGCCCCAACCCTCCGAGCCGACGACGCCCGATCCGCTCGACCCCGAGGCGATCTCGCAACTCTGGGGCCGCGAGTTGCGCGTCTTCGGGCCGGGCGATCCCGTCATGCCGAGCTTCAACCCCGAGCGCGTGAACATCGACGTGGACGGGCGGCGGCGCATCACGCGCGTCTGGTTCGGCTGAGCCGACGGAAAAGAGGCCGCGCCCCCGGCGGAGCGCGGCCTCTTCACGAATACGGCGAACGGTCGTGCGTCAGGCGGGCTGCGGCTCGCCGAGGGCGGCCTTCGCCTGATCGAGCAGCGCCTTGAACGCATCCGGCTCGCGGATGGCCAGATCGGAAAGCACCTTGCGGTCGACCTCGATCCCGGCCTTGTTCAGGCCGTCGATGACCTGGTTGTACTTCATGCCATGCTCGCGCGCGCCGGCGTTGATGCGCTGAATCCACAGGGCGCGGAAGTTGCGCTTGCGGTTCTTGCGGTCGCGATAGGCGTATTGCTGGGCCTTGTCGACGGCCTGGGTGGCGACGCGGAAGACGTTCTTCCGGCGGCCGTAATAGCCCTTGGCCTGTTCGAGGACCCGCTTGTGACGGGCCTTCTGGATGGTACCGCGCTTGACTCGAGACATCGGTTCCCCCCCCTATCGACCGTACGGCAGGAACTGCCGGACGATCTTCTGATCGGGTTCGGACAGGACCTCCATGCCGCGGGCGTCGCGGATGAACTTGTTGGTCCGCTTGATCATGCCGTGGCGCTTGCCGGCGGGCGATCCCTTGACCTTGCCGGTCGCGGTGACCCGGAAGCGTTTCTTCGCTCCCGATTTCGTCTTCATCTTGGGCATTTCGCTCTCCAATGGTGCGTATCTGGGACGATCTCGGCAGCCCGTACCAGCCGGATCGTCCGTCGGAGCGCGGCTTATACCCGCCCGCGCGCCCGCTTTCAAGCGCGGAATCGCGCGCTATTCCGCATAGGCCCGCGCGCGCTCCGCCTCCGTCAGCACGTGCGGCTCGGCCACGCTGCGCCCGGTCGCGGCGTCGAAGAACGGCGTCTCGCGCCATGTCCCGTCCAGCCGCGCGCGGGCGATCCGGCCGAGGGTGCGCAGGGCGAAGCGCGCGATGCTTCCCCTGTCGCCCGCCACCGGCCCGGTCGCCTGGTCGGTCCTGTAGCGGAAGACGACGGGGCCGAGGGTGTCCGGCACGGGCGCCATCGCCCCGACCATCACCCCCACGAACGCCGCCTTCGGCGTGCCCATCGTGTTGCCGACCGGCGTGCCGCAGCATCGCGCGTACCATCGGTGAAGGCCCTTCTCGCTCAGCCGCAGCACGGCGAGATGCTCGCGCCCCCGCACGACGGTCATCCGGTGCGGCTGGGTCTGGTACAGCTCGGTCCCGCCGCTTTCGTCGAGGAACTCGGCCTCCCGCCCCAGATGGCGGATGAAGGCCCGGCAATCGACGCAGTAGCACATCGCATGGTTGCCGCTCTCCCCGTCCGCGCCCCGGATCGCCGCCCGGAACGATCCGCAGCGGCAGGTCAGGGTGATATCGTCGGCCATCGCGCCTCTCCTCCCGTCGTCTGCGCCCGAGGATACCGCGCCGCGGGCGCGGCGCAAGATCAAGCGAACCATCGACGGGGCGGCGGAAACGTGCACACTGTCGCGCGCCGAACCGATTCAACGAAAGCCGCTCCGCATGACCGACCTCGCCGCCCGCGTCTATTCGCACAACTGGAAGATCGACCCGATCGTCCGCTCGGTCATCGACACGGATTTCTACAAGCTGCTCATGGCCCAGAGCATCTTTCGCCGCCACCGCGACACGCGCGTCACCTTCAGCCTCATCAACCGCACGACATCCGTGCCGCTGGCCGAGATCATCGACGAGGGGGAGCTGCGCGAGCAGCTCGACCATATCCGCACGCTCAGCCTGTCGCGGGGGGAGTCGACCTGGTTGCGGGGGAACACGTTCTACGGCGAACGGTTCATGTTCTCGCCGGACTTCCTCGCCTGGCTGGAGGACTTCCGCTTTCCCGACTACGACCTGCAACGCCGGGGCGACCAGTACGAGCTGACCTTCGAGGGATCGTGGGTGGAGGTTACGCTGTGGGAGATCCCGGCGCTGGCCGTCATCATGGAGCTGTATTCCCGCGCCGTGCTGAAGAACATGGGCCGCTTCGAGCTTCAGGTGCTCTACGCCCAGGCGATGACGCGGGTGTGGAAGAAGATCCAGCGCCTCAAGACGCTGGACGGCCTGCGCATCGCCGATTTCGGCACCCGCCGCCGCCACGGCTTCCTGTGGCAGGACTGGTGCGTGCAGGCGATGATCGAGGGGATGGGCGAGAAGTTCACCGGCACGTCGAACTGCCTCATCGCGTACCGGCGGGAGGTGGAGGCCATCGGCACGAACGCGCACGAGTTGCCCATGGTCTACGCCGCCACCGCCCAAGACGAGGCCGCCCTCGCCGCCGCGCCCTATCGCGTGTTCGAGGACTGGCAGAAGGACTATGCCGGGAACCTGCTCATCATCCTGCCCGACACCTACGGGACGGACGGGTTCCTGGAGCGGGCGCCGGACTGGCTGGCCGAGTGGACGGGCATCCGCGTCGATTCGGGCGATCCCGTCGCCGCCGGGGAGCGCGCGATCGACTGGTGGCGGGCGCACGGGCAGGACCCGGCCGAGAAGCTGATGATCTTCTCCGACGGGCTGGACGAGGACCGGATCGAGGCGCTGCACCGCCATTTCCACGGCCGCGTCGGCCTAGCCTTCGGCTGGGGCACGCTGCTGACCAACGACTTTCGCGGGCTGGTCCCGGACGGGCGGCTCGACCCGTTCAGCCTCGTCTGCAAGGTCGTCGCGGCGAACGGGGAGCCGACCGTCAAGCTGTCGGACAACCCGCGCAAGGCGATGGGACCGGCAGAGGAGATCGCGCGCTACAAGCGGGTCTTCGGGGTCGAGGAGCAGGCGGAGATGGCGGTGGTGGTGTGA
>JAHDDY010000045.1:28879-30796 GCA_020629115.1 Paracoccaceae bacterium
CTACAAGCGGGTCTTCGGGGTCGAGGAGCAGGCGGAGATGGCGGTGGTGGTGTGATCGGGGACCTCGCGGAACGGTGCGCCGACCGCTGAGACTCCCGGTCCTCGCCGGGAGCGGGGGACCGGGACGGAGGTTCGTCAGACTTCGAACCGGTCCGCCGCCCAGACCGGCCTGCGCCGCTCGAAGAAGGCGGCGATGCCGTCGCGGGCGTCCGGCGTTTCCCAGGTATCGGCGAGCCGCGCCACCGTCTCCTCGATCACCGCGTCGTCGATGACGGGGCCGAGCCGCCGGGCGAGGGCCTTTGCCGCGCCCACCGCCGCGGGCGAGGCGGCGAGATACGGCGCGACCTCCCGCTCAACCGCCGCATCGAGCGCCTCGGGCAGGACGACGCGGGCGAGAAGGCCAAGCTCCTTCGCCTCCGCCGTCTCGAACAATCGCGACGACATGAACACCCGCCGCGCCCGCGCCTCGCCCATCCGCGCGACGACGTAGGGACCGATGGTCGCCGGGATAAGGCCCAACCGCGTCTCCGTCAGGCCCATCTTCGCGCCCTCGACCCCGATGGCCACGTCGCAGCACGCGGCCAGCCCGACCCCGCCGCCGAAGGCGTTGCCGTGGATGCGTCCGATGACGGGTCTCGGCAGTTCGTTGACGGCCCTGAGCATCCGCGCCAAGGTGCGCGCCTCGGCCATGCGCGTCTCGCGCTCCGCATCCATCTGCGCGCGCATCCAGTCGAGATCGCCACCCGCGCAGAAGCTCTTCTCGCCGCGCCCCGTCAGGATCACCGCCCGGATGCGCCCGTCCTCGGCGATGCGCGCGCAGGCATCCGCCAGCTCGCCGATCATGGCGCCGTTCATCGCGTTGTGCTTCTCGGGCCTGTCGAGCGTCAGGGTCGCGACGCCCCGGTCATCGGTCTCCAGTCGGATGGTCTCGTACCCGCTCATGCGACCGTCACGCCGCTGCCCCGCATCCGGCCCATCATGGCGTCGAGCGAGCCGTCGAGGTCGATGGCCCGGCATCCTTCGGTCGCAAGCGTCACGTCGAAGCCCAGCGCGCGGGCGTCGAGCGCCGAATAGGCGACGCAGAAATCGGTCGCCAGCCCCGCCACGCTCAGCGCCGTCACCCCCTTGTCGCGCAGGTATCCGGCGAGGCCCGTCGGCGTCTCCCGGTCGTTCTCGAAGAAGGCCGAATAGCTGTCGATGGCCGGGTCCATCCCCTTGCGCACGATCAGCGCCACGCGATCCGTCTCCAGATCGGGATGGAAGGCCGCGCCCTCGCTGCCCTGCACGCAGTGGGTGGGCCAGAGCACCTGCGTCCCGTAGGCCATCTCGACCGTGGAGAACGGCTCCGCGCCCGCATGGCTGGCCGCGAAGGACGAATGCCCCGCCGGGTGCCAGTCCTGCGTCGCGACGACGAGGGGGAAGTCCGCCTGCATCCGGTTGATGACCGGCACCACCGCGCTCCCGCCCGCCACGGCGAGCGCCCCGCCCTCGCAGAAATCGTTCTGCACGTCGACGATCAGGAGCGCCTCGGCCATGTCACCAGCTCCCGGTATTGTCCATGCTCGCCCACGGTTCCTGCTTGGGCAGAGAATCGCCGCGCTGGAGCAGCTCGATGCTGATGCCGTCGGGGGACTTGACGAAGGCCATGTGCCCGTCGCGCGGGGGGCGGTTGATCGTGACGCCGGCATCCATGAGCCGCTGGCACGTCTCGTAGATATCGTCCACGCGATAGGCCAGATGCCCGAAATTGCGCCCGCCGCCATACTCCTCGTCGCTGTCCCAGTTGTAGGTCAGCTCGATCTCGTTCCCCGGCCCGCCGCCCGGCTCGGACAGGAAGACGAGCGTCGCCTTGGCCCCATCGAGATCGTTGCGCCGCGATTCCTCCAACCCCAGAAGGGTGCAGTAGAATTTCTTCGA
>JAHDDY010000179.1 GCA_020629115.1 Paracoccaceae bacterium
CAGGCCGGCGTCTTTCCCTCGATGGCGTCTCAAACCGGCCCGCCATCGTCTTCCACCCGCGTGCCCCGCGCCGCCTCGTGCAGCCAGCGTTCCAGGTTGCCGTAGACGATATCCTCGGCGAAATGCTCGCGGTAGTAGGCCAGGGCGTTTCGTTCCAGCGCGGCCCGTTCCTCGGCGGTCATGGCCATGAGGCGGCGGATCGCGTCGGCCAAGAGGCGGGGCGATTCTCCGGGCACCGCCATGCCGGCCCGCGCCTCGCCGATCAGACGCGCCGTCTCGCCGGAGACGGAGGAGAGGACGGGCACGCCGCAGGCCATGTAGCATTGCACCTTGTACGGTACCGTGCGCGCGAAGATGGGCGTGTCGCGCAGGCTGACGAGGGCCGCATCGGCCTGTGCGAGACATGCCGGCATATCCGTCTGAGGTCGCGCACCGATCAGGATCATGCGCTCTTCCAGGCCGGCCGCATTCACGGCGTCGCGGATCGGCTGTTCCTCCCGGCCCGAGCCGATCACGATCCAGCGCAGGTCCGGCGCCTCGTCCTTCAGGAGCCGCGCGGCCTCGATCAGCGTGCCGAAATCCTGACTGCCTCCGAGATTGCCGGTGAACATCAGCGTGAAGGCTCCTCGCTCCGGGATCGGCGCGGCAGCCTCCGCCTCGGCGCGCGGCATCGGGGCGAAATAGTCCGGCGTCGTGTTGGGCAGCACCCGGATACGTTCCTCCGGCACGCCGAAACGCGCGATCATGTCCGGAAAGGCCGGGCTTTGCACCAGAACCAGGTCGGCCTGTCGGTAGAGCCATCCGCAGACCCAGGCGAGGGGGCGCGTGACCAGCGGCGAGCGCAGGCCGAGCGCGTCGGTGAGGCTCTCGGGCCAGATGTCCTGCACCCAGTAGACGCACGGGGTTCCGAAGGCTTTCTTCAGGAACACTCCCGCAAACGCCTGGAACAGGGGCGAGGGCATGGAGACGAAGGACACCTCGAAGCGCGCCTTCCGCGACTCCCGCCACAATCGCCAGGATGCCGCGACGGGATAGGACAGGTAGTTCGCCGCCATGCGCAGGATGCCGCGTCCGCGTCCGCGCGCGACCGTCCTGACCCGGCGGATCTCGACCCCGTTCCATGTCTCGTCCCGCCTCTGCCGGTTCGAGTAGCCATCGTAGAACCCGTCGCGTCCGTAATTGGGCACGCAGGGAAAGACCACGACCTCGTGCCCGCGCGCCACGAGCGCCTGGGCGATCTGCGTGTTCGAGAAGATCTCCGGGTGGAAATACTGGGAGATGAAGGCGATACGCATGAAATCCCTATCGGTTCGATTCGCTCTCTGTGAAAGGCCGCCCGCGAGAGGCCTCCCTTACATCCTTCCGCCCGATCCGGCCAGACCGATGCGGCCCCGGCCGGGAAGCGGGTCGATACCCCAAGGCTATCGTCCGGTCGGATCGCCGCGACCCGCACCGAGAAGGGTGCGCAGGATGATGCGCAGATCGAGGAGCACGGTGCGGCGCGCGATGTATTCCGCATCGAGCCGGGCCAGGCGGGCCGGTTCGCTCATGTCGACGCCGTTGATCTGCGCCCAGCCCGTTATCCCGCCCTTGACCGCGAAGACCCCCCGCACCCTGCGTTCTTCGACAAGGGTCTCCTGACTGGGCAGGCAGGGCCGCGGGCCGACGAGGCTGAGCTGGTTCAGCGCGATGTTGAGCGCTTGGGGAAACTCGTCGATCTTGTATCGGCGTATCGCCGCACCGATGCGGGTGACGTCGGAAGCGCTGATCTCGTGGGTGCCGCGCTGTGCCGTGTCCGCCTTCATGCTTCTGAACTTGTAGCAGGTGAAGACGCGCTCGTGTCTGCCGACGCGGCGTTGCGCGAACAGGCCCGGCCCCGACGAGGTGACCTTCACGGCGATCCACACGCCCAGCATGAACCACCACAGTACGCCGAGTATCACGATGCAGAACAGCAGATCGACGCCGCGCATGATCCACCGATAGACGGGATTGTCATGCTGGCCATCCGTGACGAGCATCTCGATGCGGCTCGGACCCGTGGCGGGCGCGACCGCATGATTCAGGATGGCCTTGTATACCAGGTCGATCCGCGTGACGGGCTTGGCACAGGCCAGGATGTTGAGTGCCGTACGCTGCAGGGGCCTGGGCACTCGGCCCAGAATGCCCAAGGTGCCCTTGAAGCGCTCGCCGTAGACGGCCGCGACGCGGATGTTCACGACCTCCATGTCGCTCACCGTGGCGAGCAGGGCATCGGCCTCGCGCTTGGAGACCGTGTAGGGGTCCCGGCCTTCCCCGATACTCTTCAGCGACGTGATGTTCACGAAACGCCTCACCCCAGCCTGGCGCGCGGCTTCGATCACGGTGGCCAGCAGCGTCACGTTCGCATCGCGGAATGCCTCGATGTCGCCCGGCTGGTCGTTGTTGCGCACCGCCAGATGCACCAGCGTGTCGAACCCCCGCGCGCGCTCGGCGAGCCGGTCGTAGCCACAGACCCGCACCCCATCGCCGAAGGCCGCGCTCAGGCGTTCCGGCGCGCGCCCCACGAGCAGCAGTTCCGCGCCCGCGGCCAGCAGGCGCGTCGCGACCTCGCGTCCGATGAACCCGGACGCCCCGGTGATAACGATCCTCATGACACCCCTTCCGAGCCGCAACGCTGGACAGCAACACGAATGCCGGCCCCGAATCAACAGGAATGGCGCGCTTCGTCCAGCCGGTCGCGGGACCGCCCGCCCGCCCTATCCGCCCGGGGAGCGCACCAGGGTCAGGTCGAAGCGGACTGAGAGGTAGGCGTCCGGCACCTTGCCGGACAGGGCGAACCCCTCGGGCGGGAAGGTGCCGGGCGCGTTCTCGCGGTAGCGCATCACCAGGTCCTCGCGCACGCCGAACACGGTGTCCCGGTCGAGATAGGGGTCGTCCTCGGGGAAGACCTCGGTGACGAGGGGGCGGAACCCCGCTGCCTCGGCGATGAAATGTAGGTGCGAGGGCCGCCACGGATGCCGCCCGCAGGCGCGCAGGATATCCCCGACCGGCCCGTCCGACGGCACGGTGTACTCGACCGGCTTCACGGTGGTGAAGGCGTAGCGCCCGTCGTCGCCCACCGTCTGCAACCCGTGGAAGGAATAGGTGTCCTGTTCCGCGTCCTGGCTGGAATAGAGACCGTTCGGCGCCGTCTGCCAGATATCGAGGGTCGCGCCGGGGATGGGCGCGCCGTCCGGGTCCTTCACGATCCCCTCGACCAGAAGGACCGGCGCGTCGTAGTCGCCGCGCATGTCGCCGCCCACGGGCAGGGGCGGCGACCCCGCGATGTGGAACGGGCCGAGCACGGAGGACGACGTGCCCTCGGGCCGGTTGTGCAGCATGTCCACCAGCGAGGACAGGCCCAGCACGTCGGACAGCAGCACGAATTCGTGCCGCTCCGCATCCGAGATGTCGCCCGCCGCCTCTAGGAACGCGATCCCCTTGTTCCATTCGTCATGGGTCAGGTTCACCTCCCGCGCGAAGGCGTGCAGGTGCCGGACCATCGCGCCCATGACCTCGCGCATCCGCGGGTCGGTCTCCTCGCCCAGATAGCCCATGAAGACGTCGGTGATGGTGTCCTTCGTGACGTTGCGCATGGGCG
>JAHDDY010000180.1 GCA_020629115.1 Paracoccaceae bacterium
TATCCCGACATCGTCTCGAACATGCCCGGCTTCGGCGACGTGCTGAGCGACGACGACATCTGGTCCATCTACGCCTTCATCAAGGCGAGCTGGTCCGAGGAGAACCGCGACTGGCAGCGCATGGTTTCGCAAACCGACCCGCTGCCGCATACGCATGGTGCGGAAGACTGAAACGCGGTCAGTTCGACAGCGCGTCGGCGATACCGATCAGCTCGATCACCCGGCGCGTGCCTTCGGCGATGAGCAGGATGTCGCCGTCCACGCGACCGTAGACCGCGCCGGAGGGCGGCGGCGCGTACCGGTCGCGCCAGTCGACGGGGGCATACGCCACGTCGCGGGGCAGGGACTGGCCGACCTGATAGCGCTTCTTCGCCTGCCCCGGCGGGACGCAGCCTTTCTTGGCGAGACCCGGCGGGCAGTCCTTCGGACCCTTCGCGAGGACGGGCTCATGCACCCATGCGATCATTACGGTCGCCGAGAAGAGAAGAAGTGCTTTCTTCATATGCGGGTCTTTCCGATAAACGAGGTGACGCGAATATCCACGAAAGTCGATCTAGCAGCGGATGGTTCCACCCGAAGGCTTTCTGCGAAAGATTAGCTGCTTTCGGTGCTCTGACGACAGTGTGAGTAGATTTTTGCTTCTTCCTTCGCTATCTAGCTGACATGGCTCGATTGATCGCATCTATCACGCAGGCTGTCGCAAGGCTCCTTTTCGCCTTGCTGCTACTGGCGAGTGCGGTTCTGGCACCGGCGCATGCCGCTTCGATGTCCTTCCCTCAGATGGGGTCCGAGGCTCACGCTACGGCCATGCCCTGCCCGATGTCCGGGATGGCGGCAGGTCATCACGAGGACACCGACGATCCTCTTCCCGATAGCACCGGGGCGATGAACCACGTCTGCTGTACGGCTCCGGCCTTGGGGTCGGGTCAAAGGCACGAGACCTTCGTGCGCGCCGCCATCGTGACCACGATCGAGCCGATCCAAGACGGACGTGCCGCCTTGTCGGCCCCGCCGGTCGATCTTCAGCCGCCGCGCGCCTGACACCCGCGCGGGGTCGTCGGGTCACACGATCCCTTTTCAGACTTAACATGCCTTCCGAACAGGAGGAGCGACCATGCGTGGTCGTTACATGGCGCTGTCGATTCTCGCGCTCGGCGCGGGGTTCGCGGGTGGAATCGCGGTGGAGCGGTTCCACTTCGCGGACCCGTCCGGGGACGGCGATGGCGGGCCGAAGGTCCTCTACTGGGTCGCGCCGATGGATGCGAATTTCCGCAAGGACGGCCCCGGCAAGTCGCCGATGGGCATGGATCTCGTGCCCGTCTACGAGGGCGACGAGCCGTCGGGCGACCCGTCCGAGGTCACGCTCAGCCCAAGGGAAGTGAACGCGATCGGCGTGCGCACCGCTGTTGCGCGCGTCGAGACGGTCGCGCCCTTCGTCGAGACGGTCGGCTTCGTCACCTATGACGAGGACGCGACCAGCCACATCCACGCCCGCATCGCCGGGTGGGTCGAGGATCTGCGCGTGCGCGCGCTCGGCGACCCGGTGCGCGAGGGCGAGCCGCTCTTCGAGATCTATGGCCCGCGTCAGGAACGCGAGAGCATGGACCGCATCGGCGATGCCGCCGAATACCTGCGTGTCACGGCCCCGCAATCGGGCGTGGTGACGGCCCTCGGCGCATCGGACGGCATGTATCTGGAGCCGGGCGTGCGGGCGATGTCGATCACCGATATGCGAACCGTCTGGGTCGTCGCGGACGTGTTCGAGAAGGATATCGGGCGGCTTTCCCGCGACATGGCGGCGGAAGCACGGTTCGAGCCGTTGCCGAACAGGGTGTTCGAGGGTCGGGTCGATTACATCTATCCCGAACTCGACCCGAAGACGCGCACGCTCCCGGTGCGGCTGCGCTTCGACAATCGCGAAGGGCACCTGCGACCGAACATGTACGGCCGTATCCGCCTGACGGCTTCCGATGCGCGCGAGGCGGTGACGATACCGAGCGAGGCGCTGATCCGCACGGGCCGGGCGGAGCGGGTGATCCTGAAGACGGGAGGCGGCACCTTCCGCCCCCGTCTCGTGACCGCCGGTCTGCGCGACGGGTTCGGGGCCGGGGGGCGTACCGAGATCGTGCAGGGGCTGGCGGCGGGCGAGGAGGTCGTTGCCTCCGCGCAGTTCCTGATCGACAGCGAGAGCGCGCTCTCGGCCGGAATGACCCGCATGGCCCCCACCGATGCCGAGCCGGTGATGGGCAAGGGGCGGCTCCTGGCCCATGACGCGGCGCGCAACACCGTGACCATCGCCCATGCGGACATGCCGGGTCTCGACTGGCCCGCGATGGAAACGCGCTTCGCGCTTCGGAACGGCGTGCGGCTGGAGCGGGTCGCGATCGGCGAGGACGTGCGCTTCACCGTCTCGCGCGGGGCGGACGGGCTGCTCTCGCTCATCCGCATCGGGCGCGACGACGGGGTGGACGCGACCGGCATGGCGGTCGTCCATGCGGTGACGCCCGACGGCAAGCTGAGTGTCAGCCACGATCCGATTCCCAGCCTTAGCTGGCCCGCGATGACGATGGATCTCGACGCGCGGGGCGTCGATCTGGCGTCGGTGCCGCTGGACAGGCCGGTGGAGATCGACCTCACCGAAGCCGAGGGTGGTCTCTACGAGATCATTGCCGTGCGCCCGGCGGAAGAGGGCGGGGCGACGATGGCCGGGATGGACGAGACGACGGACAGGTCCGGCGACGCGCCCGATACGGCGGACCTCATGGACGTTTCGGGCACCATCAATTCGGTCGATACGGCAACTGGCAAGGCCAACGTGACCCACGGCCCGATCGCCGCCATCGGGATGCCGGGCATGACGATGGATTTCATGCTTGGCGAAAGCGTTGATGCAGCGGCGTTGCCAGTCGGTGCGGAGACGACGCTTTACCTCGCCATGAACCCAGAAACTTTCGAGATGACGCTGGAAGGCGTCGATGCGAGCGCGTTGGAAGAACCGCCCATGGAAGTCATGGGCACCATCAATGCGGTCGATGCGGCGAGTGGCAAGGCGAATGTCACCCATGGTCCGATCGCCGCTATCGGTATGCCAGGCATGACGATGGACTTCATGCTTGGCGGAAACGTCGATGCGGCGGCATTACCGGTCGGTGAGGAGACGACGCTTTACCTTTCCATGAACCCGGAAACCTTCGAAATGACGCTGGAGGGGGTCGAGACGAGCGAACCGGAAAAACCGCCGATGGAAGTCATGGGCACCGTCAATGCGGTCGATGCGGCGAAGGGCAAGGCGAACGTCACCCATGGCCCGATGACCGAGATCGGTATGCCCGGCATGACCATGGATTTCGCACTGGCTGATGGGCTGTCCGCCGATGCCCTGCCCGTGGGCGAGGAAACCACGCTGCTCATCTCGATGAATCCCGAAACCTTCGAGATGAAACTGGAGGGCATCCGATGATCCCCGCCCTCATCCGCGCGTCCATCGCCAACCGTGTCGTCGTGCTGGCCTTCGGCATCATGCTCGCCCTCGGTGGCTTCTGGGCGGTATTGCG
>JAHDDY010000181.1 GCA_020629115.1 Paracoccaceae bacterium
TCACTCCGCCGCCTCCGCCGAACCCTCGTACCGCGCAACCACGGCCTCGGCGTCGTCCATCAGCTTGCGCACCTTGCGGGCGGCCTGGCGGATGCGCTGTTCGTTCTCGACCAGGGCGAGGCGGACGTGGCCCTCGCCGTATTCGCCGAAGCCGACCCCCGGCGAGACGGCGACATCGGCTTCCTGGAGCAGGATCTTCGCGAAGGCCATCGAGCCGAGACGGTCGAAGGGGGCGGGCACCGCCGACCAGGCGAACATGGTCGCGGGGGGCGCGGGGATGGCCCATCCGGCGCGGCCCATCGCCTCGACCAGCGTGTCGCGGCGCTCGCGGTAGACCGCGCGGATATCGGCGATGCAGTCCTGCGGCCCGTTCAGCGCCGCCGCCGCCGCCACCTGGATCGGCGTGAACGCGCCGTAGTCGAGATAGCTCTTGATCCGGGTCAGCGCGCCGATCAGGTGCTTGTTGCCCACGGCGAAGCCCATGCGCCAGCCGGGCATGGCGTAGGTCTTCGACAGCGAGGTGAACTCGACCGCCACGTCGATGGCCCCCGGCACCTCCAGGATCGAGTGCGGCGGGTTGTCGTCGTAGTACATCTCGGCATAGGCGACGTCCGACAGGAGCCAGATCTCGTGCCGCCGCGCAAAGGCGACCAGCTCGGCGTAGAAGTCCAGATCGCAGACGAGGGCGGTCGGGTTCGAGGGGAAGTTCACCACGATGGCCGCCGGTTTCGGCACGGAATGGCGCACCGCCCGGTCGAGCGTGCGGATGTAGCCCTCGCCGTCGAACGTGCCGTCGTCCTTCGTCGGCACGGGGATGTGCCGCAGCGTCCCCCCCGCGATCATGAAGCCGAAGGCGTGGATCGGGTAGGACGGGTTCGGCGCGAGGATCACGTCGCCGGGGGCCGAGATGGCGGCGGCGAGGTTGGCGAGGCCCTCCTTCGAGCCGAGGGTCGCCACGACCTCCGTCTCCGGGTCCACCTCGACCCCGAATCGCCGCGCGTAGTAGCCCGCCTGGGCCTTGCGCAGCCCCGGGATGCCGCGCGAGGCGCTGTATCGGTGCGTGCGCGGGCGCTGGACCGTCTCGACCAGCTTCTCGACGATATGCGCGGGGGTGTCCATGTCGGGATTGCCCATCCCGAAGTCGATGACGTCGTGTCCGTCCGCGCGCAGGTCCGCCTTCATGCGGTTCACCTCGGCGAAGACGTAGGGGGGCAGGCGCTTGACGCGGTAGAAATCGGTATTCATGGCGAGGGCTTATCCCGTGTGGCAGGCGAACGGAAGGGCGAAGGACGGGGCGGGCGTCAGCCGTCGCCCGCCGCCGCCCGCTCCCGTGCCCGGCGCAGCGCCTCCTCGGCCCGCCTGCGGAAGGCGTCCGAGACGACGGGGGCGTCGGTATCGGGGCGGCGGGCGACGGGGCGGGGGGCGGTGTCCACCGGACGGCTCGTCTCGGTCCGGATGCGCTCGGCCCGGGCGCGCAGGGTCGCCCCGTCGGCACCGCCGGCAACGGGGGGGGCGGGCCGCCGCACGCGGGCGCGCAGCGCGGCCCCGTCGACGCCGCCGGCGTCCGGCGGACCGGGCCGCCGCGCCCGCGCCCGCAGTGCCGCCGCATCCGGTCCCGCGACGGGCTGCGCGCGCATCGCCGACAGGCGCTCGGCGCGGGCGGCTAGGGCGGCACGGTCGATGGCGGGGGCCGTCCGCCGTTCGGCCTGCTCGCGGATGCGCACCACCCGCGCGCCCAGCTCGTCCGACGCCACGGGCGCGTTGCCCGGCCGCGCGGCCCGGTCGAGCACGGCGTCGCGCGTCTCGCTCAGCAGGGCGAGCCGCCGCGCGCCCGTCTCCGGCAGCAGCGCATCGACGGGCGGGGCGGGGGTGTCGACCAGCCGGGGCCAGTCCGCCCCCGACACGTCCCGCGTCGGCGGCAGGCCCTCGATCCGCGCGATCTCCCCGCCGCATCCGGCCAGGAGGAACGCGCACAGGGCGCAGGAAAGGGCGGCGCGGGGGGAACGGGGCATCGTCTTTCCCTGTCATCGACTCGATCACGGACCATATGTCTGGCGAGAGCGCCGCCAGCCGTGCAAGGAATACCGTCACGCGCGGATGGAGTACAGGCCGTAAGGGGAGGGGACCGCAGCATGAGCGACCACGAGGGAAAGACCGGGCGATCCGCCGCGGACCCGATGGCCATGACCGAGAACATGGCCCAGGCCTACGCCCTCGCGCAGGAGGCGTGGGCCTACTTCCTGCAGGCCCGCGCCGAGGGAGGGGGCGCGGCGAACCCCGATCCCTACAACATCGCCCCCGCCCTCGCGGACCTGCAGAAGGCGATGATCCAGAAGCCCGAGAAGATGATCGAGGCGGGAATCGACCTGTGGCACCGGCAGGCGATGCTCTGGACCAATACCCTCGCCGCCGCCGCCGGGGTCGAACCCAAGCCCGTGCCCGGCATGACCGCGGGCGGCAAGGACAAGCGCTTCGCCGACGAGGACTGGGACAACAACCTCGTCTTCAGCTATCTCAAGCAGTCCTACCTCCTCGCCTCCGGCTGGATGCGCGATACGGTAATGAGCACGGACGAATCCCTCCCGCCCGAGGAGCGCCGGAAGCTGGAATTCTTCGCCGACCGCTACGCCGAGGCGATGTCGCCGTCGAACGTCTTCGCCATGAACCCGCAGGTCCTGAAGGCCACCGCCGAGGAGGGCGGGGCGAACCTGGTGCGCGGGATGCGCCAGATGCTGAAGGACATGAAGCGCGGCAAGGGCGACCTGCTCATCAGCCAGACGGACATGACCGCCTTCGAGGTCGGCCGCAACATCGCCGTCACGCCGGGGCAGGTCGTCTTCCGCAACGACCTGTTCGAACTGATCCAGTACGCGCCGACCACCGGCAAGGTGCACGAGACGCCGCTCCTGATCGCGCCGCCCTGGATCAACAAGTTCTACATCATGGACCTGAACGAGAAGAAGTCCCTCGTCCGGTGGCTGGTGGCGCAGGGCTACACCGTCTTCATGATCTCCTGGCGCAATCCCGAACCGGCCAGAGGAGCCGGCAAGCGGATCGAGCGCAGCTTCGAGGATTACGTCACCGAAGGCCTCTACCCCGCGCTCGACGCCGTGATCGAGGAGACGGGGGTCAAGTCGGTGAACGTGGGCGGCTACTGCATCGGCGGGACGATGCTGGTCACCGCGCTGGCGCATATGGCGCAGACGGGCGACAGGCGCGTGAAATCGGCCACCTTCTTCACCGCCCAGGCCGATTTCGTGAAGGCGGGCGACCTGCGCATCCTGGTGGACGACAAGATCCTCGACGAGCTGGAGAAGGAATCGAAGCGCTCCGGTGGGGTGATCGAGGCACGCCACATGGCGAGCGCCTTCAACATGCTGCGCGGGAACGAGCTGATCTGGAACTACGTCGTCAACAACTACTACCTCGGCAAGGAGCCGAGCGCGTTCGACCTGCTGTACTGGAACGCGGACGCGACCCACATGCCCGCGAAATGCCACCTCGCCTACCTGCGCGACTACTACCGCGACAA
>JAHDDY010000046.1 GCA_020629115.1 Paracoccaceae bacterium
CTCACACGATCTCCGGCTCGTCCAGCCAGTGGCGCATCACGCGGCTGACCGCGCCGCCGAGGAAGACCAGCAGATCCCCGCCCTGTTCCTCGTGGAAGCGGTCCGGGTCGCGCGCGCCGAACAGCAGCACGCCGGGCTGCGAGCCGGGGCCGAAGTCGAGGCGGACCAGCGCTTCCGATTCGATCTCGCCGTCGGTGTGCAGCGCGCGGGTCGGCTCCTCGACCGGGCGCAGCGACACGCCCCAGGGCGCGCCGTGGAAGAAGGCGTTGACCGAGCCGGGGGCGATGGGGTGCAGCGTGCCGATATCGCCCATGCGCTCGGCGTTCCCGGCGGGGGGCGTCTCGACGCAGAGCCGCACCGAATCGACTACCAGCAGCTCGCCGAACCGGCTGCCGACGATGTCGATGAAATCCTGGAAGCTGGGCGCCTCCAGCATGTGGAGGATGGCATCGTTCACCTGGTTCATGGAGACGAGGTTGGCCTCGGCCGCGTCGAGCATCTCCTCGCGCTCGATCTCCACCGCGCGCAGCCGCTCGCGCATCCGCGCCATCACCGCCGTCTGGAGGCTGACCACGTTCGAGCCGTAGCGCTGCCCGGCCAGCTCGACCAGCTTCGCGGAGACCTCCGCATCGTCCAGCACAACGGCCGGATTCTCCAAGATGTAGTTGCGCACCGCGTTGCGGCCCAGCTTGGCGCGGCGCGGGGTACGGTCGAGCGCCTCCGTGCTCGTTCCTTCGGTCGACATGCCCTCGATCCCTCTGTTATATCGTCTTTTTATGATGTTCGCCGCGGTCGTTCCCTCATTGCTAGAGAATCGACTGCCCCGTCTTCGCCCAATCCTTCAGGAAGGCGTCGAGACCCTTGTCCGTCAGCGGATGCTTTGCAAGGGCGTAGAGGGTCGAGGGCGGTATGGTCGCGACATCCGCCCCGGCCAGCGCGCTCGCCCGCACATGGTTCACCGTGCGGATGGAGGCGGCGAGGATCTGCGTCTCGAAGAGGTAGTTGTCGTAGATCGCGCGGATCTCCTCGATCAGGTCCATCCCGTCGATGCCCATGTCGTCGAGCCGCCCGATGAAGGGCGAGATGTAGGTCGCCCCCGCCTTGGCCGCGAGCAGCGCCTGGTTGGCCGAGAAGCACAGCGTCACGTTCGTCTCGTGCCCCGCATCGACCAGCGTGCGGCAGGCGACGAGGCCGTCGAAGGTGAGCGGCAGCTTGATGCAGACATTGCCCGCGATCCCGGCCAGCGCCTTGCCCTCGGCGATCATCGCCTCGCTGTCGGTCGCGGCGACCTCCGCGCTGACCGGCCCGTCGATCACGTCGCAGATCTCGGCGATCACCTCCTTGAAGTCGCGGCCGGATTTCGCGATCAGCGAGGGATTCGTCGTCACCCCGTCCACGAGGCCGGACGGGGCGAGGGAGCGGATCTCGTCGATCTCGGCGGTGTCGATGAAGAATTTCACGGGCGCATCCTGGGAGGTTTCTGCAAGGTTGACGAAACGATAACGGAAAAGGGATTCGAGGGCCATACCGACGGGGAGCCGCCGGAGGTTTTTGTCGATCGTGGTTAACTGTTTGTATTTCGTTCCTATCTATCCGGGCGAAGCGCGGTACGATGCCGCTCCCCGCGCAGGCCATTCGCAGGAGGCTCCGTGCCCGCCGATCTCTTCACAGATACCGATGCGCGCGCCTACGCCGTCATGGTCCCGCTGCCGCTGCCCGGCCCGCTCGACTACCTGAGCGCCGAGGCGCTGGCGCCGGGGGACTACGTCGCCGTGACCGTCTCGGGGCGCGAGACGCTGGGCGTGGTCTGGGGCGAGGGGACGGGGGAAGTGGACAGGCTCAAGCCGGTCCTGCGACGGCTCGACCTGCCGCCCATGCCGGCGGCCATGCGCGGGCTGATCGACCGGGCGGCGCGCTACACGCTGGCCCCGCCGGGCATGATGCTGCGCCAGGCGACCCGCGCGCCGGGCCTGCTGGAGCCGGAGGCGCCGCGCCGGGTGCTGGTGCGGGGGCAGGGCACGCCCGACACGATGACCGACGCCCGCGCCCGGGTGCTCGATGCCGCCGAGGCGTCGCCGGGCCTGTCGGCGGCCGATCTGGCGCGGGAGGCGGGGGTGTCGGGCGGGGTGGTCAAGGGGCTGGTCGAGGCGGGCGCGCTGGAGGTGACCCTCGCCCCGCAGGACCGCCCCCCGCCCCGGCTCGACCCCGGCCGCCGCATCCCCAAGCTCAACGCCGAGCAGTCCGAGGCGAGCGATGCGATGGCGCAGGCCATCGCCGCGCGCGCCTTCCGGCCCCTGCTGCTCGACGGGGTGACCGGGTCGGGCAAGACGGAGACGTATCTGGAGGCCGTCGCCGCCTGCATCGAGGCGGGGCGGCAGGCGCTGATCCTGCTGCCCGAGATCGCACTGACGGCGGATTTCATCCGCCGGGTGCGCGAGCGGTTCGGCGCGCCGCCCGTGGAATGGCATTCCGGCGTCACCCCCGCCGCCCGCCGCCGCGCGTGGAAGGCGGTTGCGCGGGGGCAGGCGCAGGTGGTGGCGGGGGCGCGCTCGGCGCTGTTCCTGCCCTTCGACGACCTCGCCCTGATCGTCGTCGACGAGGAGCACGACCAGAGCTACAAGCAGGACGACATCGTCCCCTACCAGGCGCGCGACATCGCCGTGCTGCGCGCGGCTCAGGAGGCGTGCGCCGTCGTACTCGCCTCGGCCACGCCCTCGCTGGAGAGCTGGGTCAACGCGGAGACGGGGCGCTACGGCCGCCTGACCCTGCGCGAGCGGCACGGCCCGGCCATCCTGCCCTTCCTCAGCGCCATCGACCTGCGCGCGGACCCGCCGGAGAAGGGCCGCTGGCTCTCGCCCGAACTCGTCGGCGCGACGCGGGACGTGATCGCGCGGGGGGAACAGGCGCTGTTCTTCCTGAACCGTCGCGGCTACGCGCCCCTGACCCTGTGCCGCAAGTGCGGCTGGCGGGCGGGGTGCGACCAGTGTTCGGCCTGGCTGGTGGAGCATCGCGGGCGCGGGGCGCTCATGTGCCATCAATGCGGCTGGCGCGAGCCGTTTCCGGCCAAGTGTCCCGAATGCGGCGATCCGGACAGCCTCGCCGCCTGCGGCCCCGGCGTCGAGCGTATCGCCGAAGAAGCGCGGGAGCGGTTCCCGCTGGCGCGGGTCGAGATCCTGTCGAGCGACCAGACCCCGGACCCCCGCGCCCTGCAGGACCAGATCCGGTCCATCGCCGAGGGCGAGGCGGACATAATCGTCGGCACGCAGATCGTGGCCAAGGGACACAACTTTCCGCTCCTGACCCTCGTCGGCGTGGTCGATGCGGACCTGGGGCTGGCGGGCGGCGACCTGCGCGCCGCCGAGCGGACGTTTCAGCTCCTGAACCAGGTCGCGGGCCGGGCGGGGCGCGCGGAAAAGCCGGGCCGGGCCATGCTCCAGACGACCATGCCCGACCATCCCGTCCTGCGCGCCATCCTCGACGGCGACGCCCCGCGCTTCCGCGACCGCCTGTCCGACGAGCGCCGGCAGGCGCGGATGCCGCCCTACACGCGCCTCGTCGCCGTCATCGTACAGGGCGAGGACGAGGAGGCGGTGTGGCAGGTCGCGCGCGCGCTGGCCGCGACGGGTGGGGTGCTGAACGAGGCGGGGGTCGATATCTTCGGCCCGGCACCTGCCCCCTACGCCATGCTGCGCGGCAAGCACCGGGTGCGGATGCTGCTGCGCATGGGGCGCGGGGTCGACCATGCGCGACTGGTGTCCGCCTGGCGCGCGGGGGTCAAGGTGCCCTCGGGCGTGCGGGTTGTCTTCGACGTGGACCCCTACTTCTTCCTGTGACGGCGGTGAGAGACGGCGGATCGCCGAACAGGGTATCTCGAATTTCGGTTAACACTTTAACGCTATTCTCTAGGCATATGAACAATCTGCGCGCGAGCATCGGCATGTCTTTTCGGAAGAACCTTCGTTCGGCTCTGACACGATTCCGGCGGGAGGCGGCCGGCAACGTCGCGGTCGTCGCATCCATCGTCCTGCCGATCGTGACGGGAACGGGCATGTTCGCCATCGACTACGCCAACGCCGTGACGCAGGGGAGCGCGCTGCAGAAGGCTACCGACGCCGCCGCCCTGGCCGCCGTGCGGGAGATGCGCTTCGTGAGCGATGCCGGCACGAGCGAGACCGATCTCCGAGGCCTGCTCCGCGCCATTGCCGGCGGCATCATGCACAACACGCTCGATCTTCCGCAGGACGCGCTGACGGTGGACGCGGTACTCGTGGGCGAGAACGCCGTGCGCATAGACACCTCCTTCGAGACGCCGAGCCTTCTGGGCACGCTGAAAGGCAAGGGGCCGGACACCCTCCACGCCGACGCAACCGCCGAGCTATTCGGATCGCAGAACATCTGCGTCCTGCTGCTGCACGACAACGACAGGCGGGCGGGCGTCGAGATGTTTGACAGCACGTCGATCAAGGGCGACGGGTGCGGACTGCACAGCAATTCGCCGCGCAAGGATTCCATTTCCGCCGGGGGAGGCTCCGTGTTCGACATGTCCTACCTGTGCGCGGTGGGCGGGTTCAAGGGACCGGAAAGCGGGTTCAAGGTTCCCGTCCTCACCGACTGTCCCGCCATCGAGGACCCGTTCCGGATGCGCCCGCACCCGGAGGACGCGAGCAGGAACGGCACCGCCCCGTGCGGCGCGCCCGAGCCGTCGGCGGGCATCCGGGTGCCCGGCGCGCGGGTCGACCGCTACGAGGACGACTACGAAGGCTTCGGGGGTGCCATGACGTTCGACGCGCAGATCATCGAGACGGGCAGCCATACCCTCTCACCGGGCGTCTATTGCGGTGCGCTCGTCATCGCCGGCGATGCGGATGTCTGGATGGAGGAAGGGACATATATCTTCCACGGCGGCCCCCTCGTCGTGAAGGACCGCGCGCGGCTGAAGGGCGACTATACCGGCCTCTATTTCGACGGGCACATGACCTATTTCCAGTTCCTCGACGAGGCGGAGGTCGAACTGAGCGCACCGAAGGACGGGGTCATGGCCGGCCTGCTGGTACATATGCCCAGGCACTGCGCGGCCCACCGGACGTGTCACACGAACTACCACGCCGTCATCACCAGTTCGCGCGTCCGGTCGCTGCTCGGGACGATCTACATCCCGAACGACCTTCTGGAGATCGACACCACCGTGCCCGTCTCCCAGGAGGCGGCCTTCACCATCATCGTCTCGGCCCGCTTGCGGGTGAAGCAGTCGGCGGCCCTGGTCCTGAACACCGATTACGCCGCGACGAACGTGCCGCAGCCGACGGAGATACAGGGTCTCCTGGAGAACGTGCGCCTGATCGAGTGATCGTCCGGGCGGGGGCGCGACGCGGCCCCCTCGACATCGGCCCCGCGCGCGCCAAGCTTGCGTCCACGGGTCGGGGAATGTCCTGCCGTGTCGAAACTGCGACCGAAAGACCGTAAGATTCGGGCAGGGGCGTATTGTCATTCCCGTTCGGCTTGTGCTAGTCGTCCGCGCGGTCGCTGGACAGAGCGCCCGCATCGTCCACGAATGCATGAATGAGGTCGCCTTGTCGTCAGCCGCTTCGCTTTCCGGTGCATCCGGCCGCTACGCCTCCGCGATCTTCGATCTCGCGAAGTCGTCCGGATCGCTCGACACCGTCGCGTCCGAGTTCGACGGACTGCGCGCCGTCCTCGACGACAGCCCCGACCTCGCCGGCGTCATCGCCAGCCCCGCCTATTCCCGCGAGCAGCAGGGCGCGGTCATGGCGCAGGTGGGCGAGAGGATGGGCGCGTCCGATCTCACGCGCAAGTTCATCGGCCTGATGGCCCAGAAGGGGCGGCTCGCGCTCCTGCCCGACGCGATGAAGGGCTTCGCCGGCCTCGTCGCCGCCGAGCGGAACGAGCAGACGGCGGAGGTCGTCTCCGCCAAGCCGCTCAGCGACGCGCAGCGCGAGGCGCTGCGCCACAATCTCGCGACCGCCTTCCAGAAGGACGTGAAGATCGACGCTCAGGTCGATCCGTCCCTGCTGGGCGGTCTCATCGTCAGAATCGGCAGCAAGATGGTCGACGCTTCGCTCAGATCGAAGCTCGAACGCCTCGAACGCGCCATGAAAGCCAACTGAATCAAGCGGAAGGAACCTTCTTGATGAGCATCCAGGCGTCGGAAATCTCCGCAATCCTGAAAGAGCAGATCCAGAACTTCGGTCAGGAGGCGCAGGTCTCCGAGATCGGTCGCGTTCTGACGGTCGGCGACGGCATCGCCCGCGTTCACGGTCTCGACAACGTGCAGGCCGGGGAGATGGTCGAATTTCCGGGCGGCATCCGGGGCATGGCGCTGAACCTCGAAGCCGACAACGTCGGCGTCGTGCTCTTCGGCGACGACCGCGCGATCAAGGAGGGCGACACCGTCCGCCGGTCCGGCGACATCGTGGACATCCCCGCCGGCATGGGCCTGCTGGGCCGCGTCGTCGACGCGCTGGGCGAGCCGATCGACGGCAAGGGTCCCATCGAGTTCTCCGAGCGCATCCGCGCCGAGGTCAAGGCCCCCGGCATCATCCCGCGCAAGTCGGTGCACGAGCCGATGGCCACGGGCCTGAAGGCCATCGACGCCCTGATCCCCATCGGGCGCGGCCAGCGCGAGCTGGTCATCGGCGACCGCCAGACCGGCAAGACCGCCGTGGTGCTCGACACCATCCTGAACCAGAAGACCTACAACGACGCCGCGGGCGACGACAACAGCAAGAAACTGTTCTGCGTCTACGTCGCCGTGGGCCAGAAGCGCTCCACCGTCGCGCAGCTGGTGAAGAAGCTCGAAGAAGAAGGGGCGATGGACTACACCTGCGTGGTGGCCGCGACCGCGTCCGACCCCGCGCCGATGCAGTTCCTCGGGCCGTATGCCGGCTGCGCCATCGCCGAATACTTCCGCAACAACGGGATGCACGCGCTGATCATCTACGATGACCTGTCGAAGCAGGCCGTCGCCTACCGCCAGATGTCGCTCCTGCTGCGCCGCCCGCCGGGCCGCGAAGCCTATCCGGGCGACGTGTTCTACCTCCACTCGCGCCTGCTGGAGCGCGCGGCGAAGATGGACGATGCCTACGGTGCCGGCTCCATGACCGCCCTGCCGCTGATCGAGACGCAGGCGGGCGACGTGTCGGCCTTCATCCCGACCAACGTCATCTCGATCACGGACGGGCAGATCTTCCTGGAGACGGAACTGTTCTACCAGGGCGTGCGCCCCGCCGTGAACGTCGGTCTCTCGGTCTCCCGCGTGGGATCGGCGGCCCAGACGAAGGCGATGAAGTCGGTGGCCGGCTCGATCAAGCTCGAACTCGCCCAGTACCGCGAGATGGCGGCCTTCGCGCAGTTCGGCTCGGACCTCGACGCGGCGACGCAGCGGCTCCTGAACCGCGGCGCGCGCCTGACCGAACTGCTCAAGCAGCCGCAATACTCGCCGCTGACCACCGCCGAGCAGGTCATCGTCCTCTACGCGGGCACCCACGGGTATCTCGATACCCTGCCGGTCAACAAGGTCACGGATTTCGAGGCGGCCCTGCTGGCCGCGTTCCGGGGAACGCATTCCGATATCCTCGCCGAGATCACGAACAACGACCAGAAGATCACGGGCGATATCGAGGACCGCATCAAGGCGGGCATCGACGGCGTTCTCAAGAGCTTCGACGAAGCCTGATCGCCCCTTCCGGTGCGGCCCCCCGGGCCGCACCGTCCCGCTGACCCATTCGGAGTGACGGCCCATGCCGAGCCTCAAGGATCTCAAGGTCCGCATCAATTCGGTCAAATCGACCCGCAAGATCACGAAGGCGATGCAGATGGTCGCCGCGGCCAAGCTGCGCCGCGCGCAGGAGGCGGCCGAGGCGTCGCGTCCCTACGCCGCGCGCATGACCACCGTCCTGTCGAACATCGCCACCGGCAACAGGGACAACCCCGAAGCGCCCCGCCTGCTGCGCGGCACGGGCGCCGATGCGCGGCATCTGCTGGTCGTCTGCACCGCCGAGCGCGGCCTGTGCGGCGGCTTCAACTCCTCCATCGTGCGCCGGGCCAAGGCCGATATCGTCCGCCTGTCGGGCGAGGGCAAGGACGTGAAGATCCTGTGCGTGGGCCGCAAGGGCCGCGAGCAGCTCAAGCGCGACTACGAGCACCTGTTCGTCGAGGGGCAGATCGCCTTCGAGGGCGTGAAGAAGATCTCCTACGGCGAGGCGGATCAGGTCGCCACCCGCATCCTGGGCGACTTCGCCAAGGGCGAGTACGACGTCATCACGCTCTACTACTCGGAATTCGAATCGGTCCTGACCCAGAAGCCGACGGCGCTCCAGGTCATTCCCGCGACCATCGACGCGGTGGACGAGGCGGTCGAAAAAGGCTCGAACGCCTCCTACGAGTACGAGCCGGACGAGAACGCGCTGCTGGCCGAGCTTCTGCCGAAGAACATCACGGTCCAGATCTACCGCGCGCTGCTGGAGAACGCCGCATCCGAGCAGGGCGCGCGCATGACCGCGATGGACAACGCGACGCGCAACGCGGGCGAGATGGTCGACAAGCTGACCCTCCAGTACAACCGCTCGCGCCAGGCCGCGATCACCAGCGAACTCATCGAAATCATCTCGGGCGCCGAGGCGCTCAACGGCTGATAAGGGCGGCTCCTGCACGGGCCGCGACACAAACGGAGACAGAACATGGCTGACGGAACCGTCGGAAAAGTAAGTCAGGTCATCGGGGCCGTGGTCGACGTGAAGTTCGATGGCGACCTTCCCGCCATCATGAACGCGCTGGAGACCGACAATAACGGCCAGCGCCTCGTGCTCGAAGTGGCCCAGCACCTGGGCGAGGGCGAGGTCCGCACCATCGCGATGGACGCGACCGAGGGTCTGGTCCGCGGGCAGGACGTCCGCGATACCGGCGAGCCGATCGCCGTGCCCGTGGGCGACGCCACGCTCGGCCGCATCATGAACGTCATCGGCGAGGCCATCGACGAGAAGGGCGAGGTCCAGGCCAACAAGCGCCTGCCCATCCACCGCACCGCCCCCGACTTCGTGGAGCAGTCCACCGAGGGCGAGATCCTCGTCACCGGCATCAAGGTCGTCGACCTGCTGGCCCCCTACTCGAAGGGCGGCAAGATCGGCCTGTTCGGCGGCGCGGGCGTGGGCAAGACCGTCCTCATCATGGAGCTGATCAACAACGTCGCGAAGAACCACGGCGGCTATTCCGTGTTCGCGGGCGTGGGCGAGCGGACCCGCGAGGGGAACGACCTCTACCACGAGATGATCGAATCGGGCGTCATCAAGCCCGACAACCTGCCCGAATCCAAGGTGGCGCTGGTCTACGGCCAGATGAACGAGCCGCCCGGCGCTCGCGCCCGCGTCGCGCTGACCGGCCTCACTCTGGCCGAGGAATTCCGCGACAGCTCCGGGTCGGACGTACTGTTCTTCGTGGACAACATCTTCCGCTTCTCGCAGGCGGGGTCCGAGGTGTCGGCGCTCCTGGGCCGCATCCCCTCCGCCGTGGGCTACCAGCCGACGCTGGCGACCGACATGGGCGCGATGCAGGAACGCATCACCACCACCAAGAACGGCTCGATCACGTCGGTGCAGGCCGTGTACGTCCCGGCGGACGACCTGACCGACCCCGCGCCCGCCACCACCTTCGCCCACCTCGACGCGACGACCGTCCTGTCGCGCTCCATCGCGGAGCTGGGCATCTATCCGGCGGTGGACCCGCTCGACTCCACCTCGCGTATCCTCGACCCCGCCATCGTGGGCGACGAGCACTACGCCGTGGCCCGCCAGGTGCAGGAAATCCTCCAGCGCTACAAGGCGCTCCAGGACATCATCGCCATCCTCGGGATGGACGAGCTGTCGGAGGAGGACAAGCTCGCCGTGGCCCGCGCGCGCAAGATCCAGCGCTTCCTCAGCCAGCCCTTCGACGTGGCCGAGGTGTTCACCGGCTCGCCCGGCGTGCAGGTGCCGCTGGAGAAGACCATCGACGGCTTCAAGCGCCTCTGCGCCGGCGAGTTCGACCACCTGCCCGAGGCGGCGTTCTACCTCGTCGGCGATATCGACGAGGCCGTCGCGAAGGCCACGAAGCTGGCCGAGGCGGCCTGATCATGGCTGCCACGATCAAGGTCGAGCTGGTCTCGCCGGACCGCATCCTCGCGTCGCTGGAGGCCGAGAAGGTCATGCTGCCCGGCGCGGGCGGCGACTTCACGGCCATGGCCGGCCACGTGCCCATCGCCACGTCGCTCAGCCCGGGCGCGATCCGCATCGTGAACGGGTCCGACGTGCAGGAATACCTGGTCGCCGGCGGCTTCGCCGAGGTGTCCGGCACCGAGATCTCGATCCTCGCCGAGTTCGCCTCCCTCCGCGAGGAGGCGACGCCCGAGATGTTCCAGTCATCGCTCGATGCCGCCGAGAAGTCGATGGACGGGCTGGAGAAGGACGAGCTTGCCGAGGCGACGCGCCGGTTCAGCAACCTCAAGATGATGGTCGAGACCCTGGGCCGCGCGGCCTGATCTCCGGCATCGACGCATTGATATCCGAAGGCCCGGGCGACCGGGCCTTTTTTCGTTCTCAGCCCAGGTAGTCGCCCAGGTCCGAGAAGATGGCCGCGTAGAGATCGCGCTTGAAGGGCACGATCTTCTCGATCAGGTCGGCGGGGGTCATCCAGCGCCACTCGGAGAATTCCGCATGTTCCAGCGCGATGTTCACGTCCGCATCGGTGCCGAGAAAGCGCATGGCGAACCACATCTGCTCCTGCCCGCGATACTTGCCGCCCCAGAGGCGGCCGAGCAACGCGTCGGGCAGGTCGTAGCGCAGCCATTCGCGCGTCTGCGCCTCGACGCGCACCTTGTCCGGCGATACGCCCGTTTCCTCCGTCAGCTCGCGCAGGGCCGCCTCCTCGGGCAGCTCGCCGAAGTCGATCCCGCCCTGCGGCATCTGCCAGGCATCGGTTTGGTTGTCGATCCGCTTGCCCGCGAAGACCGTGCCATCATCGCGAAAGAGCACCACGCCCGCGCCGGGACGATAGGGGAGCGTGGCGGGGTCGGGGGTCGACGTCTTCTTGGTCATGCCGTTCTCCTGGCTGCACCGGCCTCGGGGCGTTCGTTCGGATTTCGGGACGGGTCCGCTCCCGCCGCGCCCCGGGCGGCGCGCGAAAAGGCCCGCCCCGGGACGGGGGCGGGCCTCGGTCGGCGTCGGCGACCCGATCAGTTCTCCTGGTTCAGCGACGAGTAGATCGACAGCCCCTGGAGCAGGTCGAGCGCGTAGGAGAGCTGGTAGTCCTCCTCGCGCAGCTCCAGGCGGCGCTGGTGCAGCGCCTCGTCGTCCGCGCGCTTCTGGATGTCCTCGTCGGTCAGGCTGTCGTTCGACAGGCTGCCGCGCATCTGCGATTCGGAGTAGCTGCGGCGCGCCGAGGCGGTCTCCTCCCCCTCGGGCAGTTCCACCTGTTCGACGATGATGTCCGGCTCGATGCCGAGCGCCTGGATCGAGCGGCCCGACGGGGTGTAGTAGCGCGCCGTGGTCAGGCGGATCGCGCCGCGCGAGGCGAGCGGCATGATGGTCTGCACCGACCCCTTGCCGAAGGTCTTCTCGCCCACGACGATGCCGCGGCGATGATCCTGGATCGCGCCCGCGACGATCTCGGACGCCGAGGCCGAGCCGCCGTTGACCAGCACCACGACCGGCTTGCCATCCGCCAGATCGCCCTTCTGGGCGTTGTAGCGGTCGGCGTTGCGCTGCTCGCGGCCCCGGGTCGAGACGATCTCGCCCTGGTCGAGGAAGGCATCCGAGACGGCGACCGCTTGGGTCAGCAGGCCGCCGGGGTTGTTGCGCAGGTCGATGACATAGCCGGTCACGGCGTTCGCGCCCAGCTCGTCCTTGATCTCGGCGATGGACTCGGCGAGGTTCTGGAACGTCTTCTCGGAGAACTTGGAGATGCGCAGCACGCCGACATCGCCCTCGATGCGGTGGCGCACGGCCTTGATCTCGATGACGGCGCGGGTGAGGGTCATCTCCATCGGCTCCTCCTCGCCCTCGCGGGCGATGGTGAGGTCGATGGTCGTGTTCACCAGCCCGCGCATCAGGTCGACCGCCTCGCCGATGGTCATGCCGAGCACCGATTCGCCGTCGATATGGGTGATGAAGTCGTTGGCCTCGATCCCGGCCTTGGCGGCGGGGGTGTCGTCGATGGGGGAGACGACCTTGACGAAGCCGTCCTCCATCGTCACCTCGATCCCGAGGCCGCCGAACTCGCCCTTCGTGTCGTCCTGCATGTCGGTGAAGTTGTCGGGGTTCAGGTAGCTCGAATGCGGGTCGAGCGAGGTGAGCATCCCGTTGATGGCCGCCTCGATCAGCTCCTTCTCGTCCACCTGCTCGACATAGGCGGAGCGGGTGCGCTCGAACACGTCGCCGAACAGGTCGAGGTATTCGTAGGTCGATGCGAAGGCGGGGGTGACGAGGCGGGGTGCCCCGAACTGCGCCGTCAGCGCGATACCGGCGACGGCGCCGAAGAGGGCGGCGGTCAGGGTCTTCTTCATTGGGCTTCAACCTTTCGGATCATCTGGCCCCCGGACGGGCCGAACCACACGCCGGGGTCGATTGGATTGCCTTGCAGGCGCATCTGGAGGTAGAGCGACGCGACCGCGTTGGCGGAGAGGGCGGACTGATCGGCGAGGAATTCCTCGCTCTCGGAGATGGGGCCGGTGAGGGTCCCGATGGGTTCGCCGCGTTGCACGACATCCCCTTTCTGGCGGATCAGCTCGGAGAGACCGGCGAGGACGATCTGGTAGCCCTCGCCGATGTCGATGACGGCCACGAGGCCGAAGCTGTTGACCGGGCCGGCATAGGACAGCGTGCCGTGCCACGGGGCGTAGACGAGCGCGTACGGCGCGGCGTCGAAGACCATGCCGAGCGCCTCGTTGCCGGTCGAGGCGTCGCCGAATTCCTGCGCGATCTCGCCCCCCGTGACGGGCCAGAGGAACTGGCCGCGCGCCTCGGGCAGGGGGCGGGGCGGGGGCAGCATCCGCTGGGAGGGCTGCACGGCGGCCTGGCGCACGGGTTTCTGCGGCGGGGTGGGGGAGGAGCGGGTCAGGCGTTCGAGGCGGCGGGCCTGGGCGGTCAGGTCCTCGGCCTCCTTCTTGAGCGATTCCGCGCGTTCCATGGTCTCCTGCTGAAGCTCCTTGCGCTTGCCGACGAGGACCCACAATTCCCGCTCGCGCGCGCGCAGGGCCTCGATATTCTCCTTGGTCGCCTCGCGGGCGGCCTCGGTCTGGAGGCGCAGATCCTCGATGCGGGCGACGCGGGCGAGCGTGGCGCGGGCATCGACCTCCAGCGCCTCGCGCAGCCCGGCCAGCGCGCTCGCCCCGCGCGCGGCGCGCAGGGGATCGCCGCCATAGGCGACAAGCTCGGGGGCGTTGGACTTCGACAGGGCGACCATGGCGGAGAAGGCGGCGGCGTTCTGGCGGCTGCGGATGCGCAGGGCCTCGGTCGCGCCCGCCTCCTCGTTGGCGAGGGCCACGAGGCGGGACCGGGAGCCGGAGACATCGTCCTCCAGCCCGACGATCTCCTTCTCGATCTCGGCGATGCGGCGTTCGTCGCGCTCCGTCTCGGCGGCGGTCTCCTGCGCCTTGCGTTCCAGGTCAGCGGCCTCCTGCGCCGTGATGCGGGACGTGCGCTTGAGCTGCTCCGCCTGTTCGGGGTCGACGTAGACGCCGCCCTGCTGCGCCACGGCAGCGGCGGCGGGCAGGGCGAGGAGGGAGGCGACGAGGAGGGCGCGGATCATGCGGAGGCCTCCCCGATCAGCGAGCGCCCGGTCATCGCGTCGGGCTGCGCGATGCCGAGGAGGTGCAGCAGCGTCGGGGCCACGTCGGCGAGGCGGCCGTCCCGCAGGGATACCCCCGACCGCCCGGCCAGCCAGACCGGCACGCGGTTCAGCGTATGGGCCGTATGCGGCCCGCCCGTTCCTTCGTCGATCATCGTCTCGCAATTGCCGTGATCCGCGCAGATCAGCATGGAACCCCCCACATCCTCGATCGCGGCGACCGCCTGTCCGAGGCCCGCATCGACCGCTTCGACGGCGGCGATGGCGGCATCGAGGTCGCCCGTATGGCCGACCATGTCGGGGTTCGCGTAGTTTGTCACGATCAAGTCGTACTCGCCCGAGCGGATGGCGGAAACAAGGCGTTCCGTGACCTCTTTCTCGGACATTTCCGGTTGCAGGTCGTAGGTCGCGACCATCGGGCTGGGGGCCATGTGCCGCGCCTCGCCCGGCTCCGGCGTCTCGACGCCGCCGTTGAAGAAGAAGGTGACGTGGGGGTACTTCTCCGTCTCGGCGAGCCGAAGCTGGCGCAGGCCCGCCCGGGCGACGGTCTGGCCGAGGGTGTCGGCGATCTCCTGGTCGGGGAAGACGGCGTCCATGTAGGCATTGTGCGCCGTGCTGTACTCCACCATGCCCGTCCGGGCGGCGAAGGCGATGGGGGTGCGCAGGAACCCGTCGAAACCGGGCGCGGCGAGGGCGGCCAGGATCTCGCGCGCGCGGTCGCTGCGGAAGTTGACGCAGAGCAGGCCGTCGTCGTCGCGCATGCCGTTGTAGTCGCCGATGACGGTCGGGGCGATGAACTCGTCGGTCTCGCCGCGCTCGTAGGCGGCGGCGATCGCGGCCTCCGCATCGTCCGCGCGCAGCCCCTCGCCCGTCGCCATGGCGGCATAGGCGCGCTCCACGCGGTCCCAGCGGTTGTCCCGGTCCATGGCGTAGAAGCGCCCGCACACGGTGGCGACCTCGATCCCCACCGCGCCTTCCAGATCGCCGCGCAGGGCGGCGAGATAGCCCTCGATGCTGCGCGGGGGCACGTCGCGCCCGTCGCCGATCAGGTGCAGGCGCACGGGGATGCCCTCGGCGGCGACGGCCTTCGCCAGATACGCCAGGTGACGCTGATGCGCATGGACGCCGCCGGGGGAGAGGAGGCCCATGAGGTGGCAGGCGCCGCCGCTCGCCTTCAGCGCGTCGACATGCGCGCGCACGGCGTCCCGGTTCGCCAGCGAGCCGTCGAGGACGGCCGCGTCGATCTTCGGCAGGTCCATCATCACGACGCGCCCCGCGCCGATATTCATGTGCCCGACCTCGGAATTGCCCATCTGCCCCTCGGGCAGGCCGACATCGAGACCGTGGGTGACGAGGGTGGCCATGGGGGCGGTCGCGGTCAGGCGGTCGAGGGTCGGCGTCGCGGCGAGCGCGACGGCGTTTCCGTCCCGCGCCTCGCGCAGGCCCAGCCCGTCGAGGATGACGAGGGCCACGGGTCCCCTTGCTGCCTCGGTCGTCACGATCCGCATCTCCATCCGTTCGTCGTACACCGGCACCGTATCCCCGCCCCACGCGCTCGTCCAGCGGGTGCGACGGCGGCTACCCTTCGAGGGTTAACGGTGGTGTAATTAAGAAATCGTCACCCCGGGCATCATCCGCCCCGGTGATAGGGGTGGTTCGCGGCGATGGCGAGGGCACGGTAGAGCTGCTCGGCCATCATGGCTCTCACGAGCATGTGCGGCCACGTCATCGCGCCGAAGGAGAGGAGCCGGGTCGCGCGGCGGCGCACAGCCTCCGCATGGCCATCCGCCCCGCCGATGGCGAAGGCGATGCCGGGTAGGCCGTCGTCCCGGGCGGCGGTCAGGAATGTCGAGAAGGCGGCGCTGTCCATGGTCCTGCCGCGTTCGTCGAGCGCGACGAGGGCATGGCCATCGGGCAGCCGGTCGAGCAGGCGCGCGCTCTCGGCGTCCCGCCCCGCGCCCTTCGCGTCGATCTCGGCGATATCGAGGGGGGCGAAGCCCAGATTCCGGCCCAGCGCGTCGAAGCGGGCGCGGTAGTCGTCGGTCATCTGCCGCTCGGGGCCGGGCTTTGCCCGCCCCACGGCGAGGATCGAGACCTTCACGCGCGCCCGGCGGGATCAGCCGTCGAGATGGCCGTCCACCCCGGTCCACATGCGTTCGAGATTGTAGAACTCGCGCACTTCGGGGCGGAACACGTGCACGATCACGTCGCCCGCGTCGATCAGCGCCCAGTCGCCCTGCGAGACGCCTTCGAGCCGGGGCACGACGCCGCCCTCGCGCTTGAGCTTTTCGACCACCTTCTCGGACAGGGTGACCACCTGCCGGGTCGAGGTGCCCGAGGCGATGACCATGTGATCGGCGATGGGTGATTTCCCGGCCAGGTCGATGGACAGGACATCGACCGCCTTGCCATCCTCCAGCGTATCGAGGACGAGGGTCAGCATATCGTCGGGCGAAACGCGCGTCTCGCCCCCGGTCGAACCCGTCTGGCTCCCGGAGAGGGCCGTCAGATCCGTCGGTGCGCCCGGCGCACCGCGTTCGGTGTTTGAAATCAGGTCAGCCTCCTTGATGCCGGCGCTGCCGAGCCATCCCGGCGCTAGCGACCGTGCCAAGGTAATACAAGCCGTGAACATCCGCAAGGGAGGGTAGGGCGATCCGCCGCAAGGCGGATGGGCATGAAGCGTCATCGCGATCCGATTGTGCTGAGAAAATCTGGCGCGCCGGGGAGGATTCGAACCCCCGACCCCTTGGTTCGTAGCCAAGTACTCTATCCAACTGAGCTACCGGCGCGCTAGGCGGTCCTGATACCGGGGTCGACGGGGCTTTGCAAGCGCGAATGAGCGGGACAGGGGGAAATTGTCGGGGTAGGAGGGACGCCCGCCCCGACCCCGAGAGGACCCGCCATGCCCGTCAGCGACCGCTACCGCCCCGCGCAGCCCTTCGCCGATCTCGGCCCGGCCTTCTCGGACCCCGTGCTGCCTGCCGACTTCCCGAAGACGATCCTGCGCCACCGCAACGACCGCGCGGCGGCGAGCGTGGGGCTGGAGACCCTGACCGACGACGAGTGGATCGCGCATTTCGGGCGGTTCGAGCCGTTGCCGGGGGGCATGGGGGAGCCGCGCGCCCTGCGCTATCACGGGCACCAGTTTCGCCACTACAATCCCGACCTGGGCGACGGGCGCGGGTTCCTGTTCGCGCAGCTCCGCGCCGATGACGGGCGCCTGCTGGACCTGTCGACCAAGGGCAGCGGGCAGACGCCCTATTCGCGGGCCGGGGACGGGCGGCTGACGCTGAAGGGGGGCGTGCGCGAGGTGCTGGCGACGGCCCTGCTGGAGGCGCGGGGCGTCTCGACCTCGAAATCCCTCAGCCTGATCGAGACGGGGGAGGCGCTGGTCCGGGGGGACGAGCCGTCGCCGACGCGCTCGGCGGTGCTGGTGCGCCTGTCGCACGGCCACCTGCGGTTCGGCATGTTCCAGCGCCACGCCTATCACCGGGACGCGGAAGCGATCTCGGCCCTCGTGGACCATGCCGCCGAACACTACCTGCCCGCCATCGCCGACGAGAGCGACCGGGCGGCGATGCTGCTGTCCCATGCGGTGCGCAACACGGCGCGGCTGACGGCGCAGTGGATGGCCGCCGGCTTCGTGCACGGGGTGCTCAACACCGACAACGTGACAGTGATGGGCGAGAGCTTCGATTACGGCCCGTACCGCTTCCTGCCGCGGTTCGAGCCGGGCTTCACGGCGGCGTATTTCGATCATTCCGGCCTCTACGCCTTCGCCCGCCAGCCGGAGGCCGTGTTCTGGAACTGCCGCGCGCTGGGGGCGGCCCTGTCGCTGGTGACGGAGGAGGACGGGCTGATCGCGGCGCTGGAGGGGTTCGAGGGGGCCTATCAGGCGAGCCTGCGCGCGGCCCTGTTCGCGCGGCTCGGCATCGTGCCGGGCGAGAATGCGGCCGTTGATCTTGATTTCGTGCGCGAGACCTTCTCGGTGCTGGAGCGCGGCGGGCAACCGTGGGAGCCGTTCTTCGGGCGCTGGTTCGGCGGGGCGGCGAGCGAGGGCGTACCGCTGGAGGGGGAGGCGGACTGGGTCGCCCGGCTGCGCGCCTACGCCCCCGACAGGCCGGAGCGCCTGTCCGGGGTCGCGCGGCCCGATCTGCTGTACGACGAGATCGAGGCGCTCTGGGAGGCCATCGACGAGCGGGACGATTGGGGACCGCTGCGGGAGAAACTTGCGGAGATCGACGCCTTCAGAGTTGCATTGTCCTGAGATTTACACGCAACCTCACGTCGAGGGGCGTTGCGGGAATCGATAGGCGGTATACGGCATGAGACGAGTGGTCCTGCTCGGTGCGGCGGCGTGCAGCCTCGCTTTCGCGTCCTGCGCCCGGGCGGGGGCCTGGACGCAGCCTGCCGGCGAGGGTCTGGTCATCCTCAGCATCCATCACAGCACCGCCGACGAGGGCTACGGCGCGGATGGGAGCGGGGTGCGCATCGAGGATTTCCGCAAGACGGAGCTGCGCGGCTATCTGGAATACGGCCTGACCGACTGGGCGACGCTGACGGTCCAGCCCGAATGGCGCGACAAGCGCACGGGGGACGGTAAGGGCGAGGCGGTCCGGGGTCTGGGCCGGGTCGATGCGGGCCTGCGCGTGCGGCTCTACGATGGGCCGCGCGGGGTGGTCTCGGTGCAGGGCGCGGGGCGGATGCCCGGCGCGTCCGACCGGCTCGCCCCGGCCAATGGCGGCGATACGGACTGGGAGATCGACGGGCGGGTGCTCTACGGGCGCGGGACGACCGTGTTCGGGCGGTCGGCCTTCACCGACATGCAGCTCGGCTATCGCGTGCGGCTGGGCGATCCGGCGGACGAGCTGCGCCTCGACACGACGGCGGGGCTGAACGTCACGCCGAACGTGCTGGCATTGTTCCAGAGCTTCAACAGCGTCTCTCTCGGCACGGCGAAGCCCCCGCTGCTGCCGACGCGCGAGCACAAGATCGCCGGGAGCGTGGTCTACCGCGTCGACGATGCTTGGTCCGTGCAGGTCGGCGCGCTGGCGGTGGTGGCCGGGAGCAACGCCCTCGCGGAACGCGGTGTCTTCTTCGCATTGTGGCGAAAATTCTAGAGGCTGGTAGACGGTCGCGGGCGGCTTCAATCCGGTTCCGGCTCGAAGATCCGGACCGTGACCGGCCCGTCGCCGATGACGGCGGCGCGCTTCATGCCGTCGCTGTTCCAGGGCATCGCGATGCGCCCCTCGGCATCCACCGCGATGAGGCCGCCGTCGCCGCCCTGCCGCGCCACGTCCGCCAGCACGTCCCGCGCGGCGGCGTCGAGCGGCTGGCGGCCGTGGCGCATCCGGGCGGCCACGTCGTGGGCGGCCATGGTGCGGATGAAGGCCTCGCCCAGCCCGGTGCAGGAGACCGCGACCCGCGCGTCCGCCCAGGTGCCCGCCCCTATCAGCGGCGTGTCGCCCACCCGGCCCGGCCTCTTGCCGAAGGTGCCGCCCGTCGAGGTCGCCGCCGCGAGCGCGCCGTGGCGGTCCCGGGCGACCGCGCCGACCGTGCCGTGCCCCGCCGCCTCGCCCGAACCGTGGGCGGCATGTTCCGTGTAATAGGCGTCCGGATCGTCCACCGTCGCCAGCCCCGCCGCGACCGCCATCGCCCGCGCCCCGTCTCCGGCGAGCAGCACGTGCCGCCCGTCCTCCAGCACCGTCCGGGCCGCGCGGACGGGGTGGACGATGCCCGTCATCGCCGCCACGGCCCCGGCGCGGCCCGTCGCCCCGTCCATGACGGAGGCATCCAGTTCGAACGCCCCCTCCGTGGTCGGCCCCGAACCCCTGCCCGCGACGTAGAGGCCCGACGCCTCCAGCGCCGCGACGGTCTCCGTCACCACGTCGAGCGCCGACCGCCCCGCCGCGAGCCACGCCTGCCCCTGCCGGGCGAGGCGCTCCATATCGGCGCGCTGGGCGGCGTAGTTCCTGCCGGGCCGCGCGCCCGCGCCGCCGTGGAGGACGAGGGCGCAGGTCACAGCGTCCGGCCCGGCGCGATGGCATCCGGGTCGAGGGGCAAGTGCAGCACCGCACAGCGCCCCGCCTCCCGCGCGCGGGCGAAGGCGTCGGCGAAATCGGCATCGCGCTCGACCCGCTCGCCATGGGCGCCGTAGGCCCGCGCCAGCGCGGCGAAGTCGGGGTTGACCAGCCGCGTCGCGCTGGGCCGTCCCGGATAGTCGCGCTCCTGATGCATGCGGATGGTGCCGTACTGGCCGTTATCGGCGACAACGACGATCACGGCGGCCTCCTCCTGCATCGCGGTGCCGATCTCCTGCATCGTCATCTGGAGGTCGCCGTCCCCGGCGAGGCAGACCACCTCGCGCTTGGGATAGGCCAGCTTCGCGGCGATGGCGGCGGGCAGGCCGTAGCCCATCGAGCCGGAGGTCGGCGCGACCTGGGTGCCGTAGCGGCGGAAGCGGTGAAAGCGGTGCAGCCACCCGGCGAAGTTGCCCGCGCCATTGGTCATCATCGCATCCGGTCCCAGAACGGCGCGCATATGCGTCACGGCATGGGCCAGCGTCACCGCGCCGGGGGCCTCGGGCGGGGTCTCGCTCCAGGCGAGGTAGTCCGCGTGGGCGCTCTCCGTCTCCCCGGCCCAGGGCAGGGTGTCGGGCACCGTCATCTCCAGCGCGCGGGTCAGAAAGCCCCCCGGCGTCGCGTTGACGGCGAGGTTGGGCGCGTAGATCCGGCCCAGTTCCTCCGGCCCCGGATGCACGTGCACGATGCGCTGCGCGGGGTTGGGCGAGGCGAGCAGGGCAAAGCCCTGCGACGGGTTCTCCGAGAAGCGCCCGCCGAGCAGGATCAGCAGGTCGCTCGCCTCGATCCGCGCGCGCAGCGCCGGGTTGATCCCCAGCCCGACATCGCCCGCATAGCAGAAATGCTCGTGATCGAAGAGCTGTTGGCGGCGGAAGGAGCAGCCGACGGGCAGCATCCAGCGTTCCGCCAGCATCCGCAGCGCGCGCGCGGCCTCGGGGTTCCAGCGGGAGCCGCCCGCGACGACGAAGGGCCGGGCCGAGGCGCGCAGCAGCGACGAGAGCCATTCCATCTGCGCCTCGCTCGGCGCGGCCTCGGCCACCTCGACCCGGCGGGCGGGGGGCGCATCCGCCGCGTCGCGCAGCATGTCCTCGGGCAGGGAGACGACCACCGGGCCGGGGCGTCCCGCCATGGCCACGTGCCACGCGCGGCTGACGATCTCGGGGATGCGGGCGGCATCCTCGACCTGCTCGACCCGCTTGGCGATGCCGCCGAACATCTGCCGGTAGTCGACCTCCTGAAAGGCGTCGCGCCCGGTATGCCCGCGCGCGATCTGGCCGATGAACAGCACCATCGGCGTCGAATCCTGCTGCGCGACATGGACGCCCGCGGCGGCGTTGGTCGCGCCGGGGCCGCGGGTGACGAAGCACACGCCGGGCCGGCCCGTCAGCTTGCCGTCGGCTTCGGCCATCATCGCCGCGCCGCCCTCCTGCCGCGCGGTGATCGTGCGGATCTTCGCGTCGTGCAGCGCGTCGAGCACGGCGAGGTAGCTTTCGCCCGGCACGCAGTAGACCCGTTTGACCCCCTGTTCGGCGAGGCAGGCGACGAGCAGTTCGCCCCCCGTCACTCCGGGCGCTCCACCGGCAGGCCGCGCGCGACCCAGCCGGGGCCGCGCCGCGAGCCGGCCATGCCCTCGCTCACGTCGTAGACCATCGAGAATCCCGCCTTCGCCATCGCCCCGGACAGGTGATGCGAGCGCACGCCGCTGTGGCAGATGAGGGCGACCGGGCGGGTACGGTCGCCGCCCAGGGCCGCGTCGATCCGCGGGCCGAGATCGGGCACGCGCATGTCGATGGGCACCGCACCCTTCGCGATGCCCGTCGCGGCCCATTCTTCGGGGCGGCGGATGTCGATCAGCACGATCTCCCCCGCCGCCACGCGCTCGTGCGCCTCCACGGGGCCGATGATCCGGACCTCCTGCGCGAGGGCGGGCGGGGCGAGGCAGGCGAGCGACAGGGCGAGGAACAGGCGGCGGGTCGGCGGCATCGGGCATCTCCGGCGGGCAGTCATGCGGGTACGGTCAGCATGACCTAGTTTACCGGCGACGAAAAGCCTGTCCCCCTCGCGGGCGGGGGACGGGCGGGGGCGTCAGCGCACCAGACGCGCCCTGAGCGCGGCCAGCCGCTCCTCCGCCTCGCGCAGCTCGTCCTCGCTCAGCCTCCGCTCCAGCACGGCGGCTTCCTCCGCCTCCGCGCCGGACTCGCCGGCCAGCCGGAACCACGCCAGCGCCATGGCCGGGTCCGGGTCGATGCCCGCGCCTTCGGCGTACAGCTCGCCCAGCCGCCGCTGCGCGTCTCGCTCGCCCTGGAGGGCGGCCCGGCGATACCAGTGGACGGCGCGGCGCATGTTCCTCTCGACCCCGTCGCCGGTCTCCAGCTTGAGGGCGAGGTTGTACTGGCCGGTCGCGTCCCCGGCCGTCGCGGCCCGGCGGTACCAGCCGACCGCCGCCGCCCGGTCGCGCGGCAGGCCGTCGCCCGAATCGAAGAGATAGCCGAGATTGGTCATCGACAGCGCCTCGCCCCGGGCGGCGGCGGCGAGGTGCCAGCGCAGGGCGGTCACGGCGTCGCGGTCCGTCCCGTCCTCCGCGCCGAACTGGTGCATGAGGGCGAGGCGAAGCTGCGCGTCGCGGTCGCCCGCCCCGGCGGCGCGCCCGTACCAGTCCATCGCGCGCGCGCGGTCGGGTTCGGTGCCCGTCCCGCTCTCGTGCATCCAGCCCGCGTTGTACTGGGCGATGACGTGGCCCTGCGCGGCGGCCTTCTCGTACCAGGCCAGCGCCATCGTCTTGCTGCGGGGCACGCCCCGGCCCTGGTCGTAGAGCCAGCCGAGGCGGAACTGCGCGGTCGCGAAGCCGCGCCGGGCGGCGCGCTCGTACCAGCGGGCGGCCTCGGCCATGTCCTGCGCGACGCCGTTGCCCTTCTGGTAGCGGCGGGCGAGGTTGTTCATCGCCTCCACGTCGCCGGCCTCGGCGGCGAGGCGGTAGTGGCGGATCGCCTGCGCATCGTCGCGCGCGACGCCCTCGCCCAGCGCGTACATGACGCCCAGGTTGTTCGTCGCCCCCACATGCCCCAGCGCGGACGCCTCGCGGTAGAGGCGCACGGCGGCCTCGTCGTCCTCGACCGTCCCGCGCCCGGCGTCGTGGGCGAGGCCCAGCGCGTAGAGCGCGTCCGGGTCGCGGCCCTCGGCGGCGACGGTCAGCCAGTAGAAGGCCGTCTCGCGGTCCACCGGCACGCCGAGCCCGCGGTCGAACTTGAGGGCGAGGTTGTACTGGGCGTGGCGATGGTCCTGCCCGGCGGCGGCGAGGTACCAGCGGATCTCCTGATGGTCGTCCTTCTCCACGCCCTCGCCGGACGCGTACATGAGGGCGAGGTTGTACTGGGCCGAGGCATGGCCCTGCCGCGCGGCCTTCTCGTACCAGAACGCCGCGCCCGCATCGTCCTCGGCGATGCCGTATCCCTGATCGAGCGCGTAGCCGACCGCGAACTGCGCCTCGCGGTCGCCGCGCTCGGCCTCGAACAACAGGTCGAGGCTGAAGGCATCGTCGCGCTGGCCCGCCGTCGCCTCGGGCAGGGGTACCACCTTCCCCGGCCCGCGATCGGCCGTGCCCCGCGTCCCGTCGGGGATGCGCCCCGCCTCGGCGGGCAACGTGGCGAGGGACAGGGCGACGACGGCGCAGAGAGCGGGTAGAAAATGCATTCGAAACCTCTTTTTCTTTCGATCTCGTCCTTGACCTAAACGCACATCGTCCTAGCGGTGCAAGAGCATTTATGACGCACGGGAAGCCTTCAGGAAAGGTTAACGCGCCCGCCCCGGCCGCTGCCGCCTGGTCCCCGCGCATCGACGGAACGCTTCGGTTCCCGCCGCATTGCCTGCAGGTCAACGCGAAGGGAAAACAACCATGTCGAACCGCGATCTGCAGTGGTCGGTGCCGGTCATGCGCGCCGGATATGCCGGGCGGGGGCTGGTGTATCTCGTCGTCGCCGGGTTCTCGCTCTATGCCATCTGGCGCGGGGGCGAGGCGAAGGGGACGAGCGGCGCGCTGGCGCAACTGGAGACGACTGTCTGGGGCGGGGTGGTGCTGTTCGCCATCTTCCTCGGGATGGTCGCCTACGCGGTCTGGCGCCTGATCGACGCGTGGCACGACCTGGAGGACGAGGGCGACGACGCCAGGGGGATGCTGGCCCGGGCGGGCATGGTGGTGACGGGTCTGATCCATCTCGCCATCGGCGTCCTGGCCTTCCTGCTGCTCTTTACATCCAAGGGTGGGAACGGGGGCGGACAGTCGACCGTCGCCAAGACGATGGAGGCGGTGATGGGCTGGCCCTTCGGTCCCTATCTTGTCATGGCCATCGGCCTCGCGACCGTCGGAGCGGGGGTCTACTACCTCTACAAGGCGGTGAAGGAGACCTACCGCGAGAAGCTCTACGCCAACGATTTCACCCGCCGGTTCAGCCCCGTCCTGCGCTTCGGCGTGGCCGCGCAGGGCGTGGTCGTGACGATCATCGGCGGGCTGATCCTCTGGGCGGGCCTGACCGCCGACCCGGACAAGGCGGGCGGCATGGGCGAGAGCTTCGGCTGGCTGTCGGGGCAGGTCTACGGGCAGGTTCTCGTGACCGGCATCTGCCTCGGCCTCGCGGCCTTCGCCGTGTTCCTGTTCGTCAACGCCGCCTACCGCATCGTGCCGCGCGTCGACGGGGACGAGGCGACGGCGCTGGCCTGATCACGCGGCCTCCCGCCTCAGCCACCCGACGAACGCCTTCGCCGCCGCGCGGCGCGGGCCGGGGAGGGTGACGATCCAGTAGCCGAGATCGGGCGATTGCGCGTGGTCGAACAGGGTGACCAGCGCGCCCGTGCCGATATCGTGCGACAGCCAGGCCCGGCCCGTGATGCCGATGGCCTCGCCCCGGCGGATGGCGTCGAGCATCATGTTGCCCGGCATCCGCGCCACGTTGCGCGGGGCGGCGTCGGGTACCCCCTGCGCGGCCATCCAGACGCGCAGCTCGTCGGTTCCCAGCTCCTGCACCCAGGGCAGGTCCAGGAGGTCCGCCGGGGTCTCGATCCGACGGCCGGCCAGCAGCGCGGGCGCGGCAGCGACGACGAAATCGCTCGGCAGCAGGCGTTCGGCCTCCAGCCCTGCCCAGTTCCCCGCGCCGAAGCGGATGGCCAGATCGTGCGCGCCCCGCCGCAGGTCGACCGATTCGGAGGTCGGGTCGAGGGTCAGCGGAATCTCGGGATGCGCGGCCCGGAACGCGCCGAGCCGGGGCATCAGCCAGTAGGCGGCGAAGGTCGGCGTGAGCGTCACGCTCAGGGGGCGATCGTCTTCCGTCACCGATTCCACCGCCCGGCGAATCGCGCCGAAGCCCTCCGTCAGCCCCGCCGCCAGCCGCGTCCCCGCCTCGGTCGCCTCCACCCCGCGCCCCGCCCGCACCAAGAGCGACGCGCCGAACCACGCCTCCAGCCGCCGCACCTGCTGCGCGATGGCCGGATGCGTGACGTTCAGCTCCCGCGCCGCCCCCGACAGCGAGCCGAGCCGGGCGGCGGCCTCGAAGGCGCGCAGGGCGGAAAGGGGCGGCATCTGTCACTCCAGCTTACAGATGGGAACAATCGCTGACTGGCAGGATAGACCCGTATGCGCTTCATTGGAAGCCATCGAAGGCATGACCGAGGAGAGAGACGATGCTCACCACCCTTGCGGAAACTTACATGACGGCCACCCGTGTCGATGCGATGTTCGGCTACCGGATGGGCGAGACCGAGCGCCTGCACAGGCTGTCGATGCGCCGGGAGGAGGAACGGCGCTGGGTCGCGGAGCAAGAGCGCGCGGTGGCCAAGGCCCGGCGGCGGGCGCGGGCGCGGCGGATGCGCACCCTCGCCGCCGTCGTACTGGTGCGGCTGGGCGAGGGTATCGCCCGGGCCGGACGTTCGCTCGCTCCGCATCCCGCCGCCGCGCCGTGCTGAACGCCCCTCTTGCCGGGACGGGCGAATGCGCGGATGATGCGCATCATCCGACCCGGCAGGAGGCTCCCCCCATGAAACGCTCGCGCATCAATGCCATCATGGCCGAGGCCGACGAGACGATCCGATCCCATGGCTTCACCCTGCCGCCCTTCGCCCGCTGGACACCGGAGCAGTTCGCCGCCCACAGGGACGATGCGCGGCACGTGATCGAATCCCGCTGCGGCTGGGACATCACCGATTACGGGGCCGGACGCTACGACGCGATGGGCCTGTTCCTCTTCACCCTGCGCAACGGTCTCCTGTCCGACCTCCAGGCCGGGGGCGGGATGTGCTACGCGGAGAAGCTGCTGATCTCGAAGCGCGATCAGCTCTCGCCCATGCATACGCACGTCCTGAAGGCCGAGGACATCATCAACCGGGGCGGGGCGACCCTGGCCGTGCAGCTCTACGGGTCGGACGATGCCGGGGCCTTCGCGGAGGACCGGGGCGGCACGGTGTGGTGCGACGGCATCCGCCGCGACTACGCCCCCGGTGAGACGCTGATGCTCGCCCCCGGCGAGAGCGTGACCCTGCGCCCCGGCGATTGGCATGCCTTCTGGGGCGAGGGGGGCGACGTGCTGATCGGCGAGGTCTCGACGGTGAACGACGACGAGACGGACAACATCTTCCGCGAACCGATCGGCCGCTTCGCCGCGATCGAGGAGGACGAGGCCCCGACGCACCTGCTGGTCAGCGACTATGCGAAATGGCTTGCCTGAGGCTCAGAAATCCACGTCCGCGTAATGCGCCGCCGCCGGGATGCCCGGCACGTGATCCGACAACAGCGTGCGGAAGGCGGGGCGGGACTTGATACGCGCGTACCACGTCTTCGCCGCCGGATAGGCCTCCCAGTCCACCTCGCCGATATAGTCGAGGCAGCTCAGATGCGCGGCCGCCGCGAAATCGGCCAGGGTCAGCGCCTCGCCCGCCAGCCAGTTGCGCCGGTCTGCCAGCTGCGAGAGATAGGCGAGATGCGCGCGCAGGTTGGCCGCGCCGAGGCGGATGAAATCGCTGTCCGGCCCCCCGTCGCGCCGCATCCGCCGCATGACCTTCTCGTCCAGCAGCGTCTCCGTCACCTCGGCCCGGAACCGCCCGTCGAACCACGCGACCAGCCGCCGCGCCTCCGCCCGCGCATCGAGCCGCCGGGGCAGGAGCGGCACGTCGGGATAGGCCTCCTCCAGATATTCGCAGATGGCCATGGAATCGACCACGACCGTCCCGTCCTCCTCCACCAGCACCGGCGTCTCCCCGGCGGGGTTGAGCCGCACGAGCGCATGGGGCCGCTCCCATGGCTTCGTCTCGACCAGATCGACGCCGAGACCCTTCTCGGCGAGCGCGAGGCGCACCTTGCGACAATAGGGCGAGAGGGCGAAGGCGTGGAGCTGGCGTGTCACGGGAGTCTTTCCGGGGCAAGTCGCGTCGGCGGACAGGGATAGCGGGCGGACGCGGGGATTGCCAGCCTCGCGACGGACGTGCGGTCCCGCCGCGCGCGTGCTATGGATCGGGCCTGTATCCGCATGACGTCACGGGCGCGATAAGCCCGCACGGCGTCGGCAAGGCCCGGGTCGTGACGTACAGGGTCCTCTTCCTGCCCCCCCGCCCTTCGGGCCGCCATCGACGGCGACGATGCGGCGCGCGCCGAATGGGCCGGTCTCACCGCCGGAAAGAAGCGGATGTTCGCCTTCCACGTGGCCTCCGCCAGGACCGCGCCGGATCGCGGAAGCGCTGGAGGCCATCCGCCGCCGCTGCACCCTGCGCGACCTCAAGAAGACGCCGCCGCGCCCATCCGGCCCGTGACAGGGGCGCGCGAACGGGGCAGGCTGTGCCCATGCGCGCCGTCGCCCTCGCCCTGACCCTCCTCGCCCCGCCCGCCGCCGCGAGCGACTGCACCCTCGCGCTGGTGCTGGCGACGGATGTGTCCTCCTCCATCGACGCGGCCGAGTACGCGGCGCAGATGACGGGGATGGCCGATGCCTTCCGCACGCCGGTCCTGCGCGCGGCGCTCTTGTCGAACCCGCGCGTCCATGTCCGCGCGACGGTCGTGCACTGGAGCGGCTATCGCCACCAAGAGCAGGTGGTACCGTGGACCGCGCTGACCGGGCCGGGCGCGGTCGATGCCTTCGCCGACCGCATCGAGGCCGTCCCCCGCCGCCACGACGACAAGGCCACCGCGCTGGGCAAGGGCCTCGAATTCTCCGCCCGCCTGCTGCGCGGCCAGCCCTGCGACCGGCACGTGATCGACCTGACGGGCGACGGCGAGAACAATATCGGCATCGGCCCGCACTACTTCGCCGAGCGGGGCGATTTCGACGGCATCACGATCAACGGTCTCGCCATCCGGGGGGCGGTGCCCGATCCGGAGCCGTATTTCCGCGCGGAGGTCATGCGCGGCCCCGGGGCCTTCGTCCTCGCCGCGCGCGACCATGCCGAGTATGCCGATGCCATCCTGCGCAAGCTGCTGCGCGAGATCGCCCCCCGCTACACGATGCGATGAAAGGACCCCGATATGGGAAGCTCGATCCACAGCGACACCGACGATGCCCTGCCCATCGCGGGAAAGCGCTTCGAACGCTCGCCCTTCCACGATTGCTATGCGGCGCCCGAAACCGTCTACGGCGTCTATGCAGGGCGCTTCTATCCCGTCGGGATGGGCGAGGACCGGGCGGCGAAATACGCGGCCCTGCGCGAACGGGCGGTGCTCTACGACGTGCCCGAGCGCCCGGTGGAGATTTCGGGACCGGATGCGGTGGCCTTCCTGGAGCGGATCTTCTGCCGCCGCGTCGGCACGCTGAAGGAGGGGCGGGGCCGCTACGCCGTCGCGCTCACGCCCCGGGGCGGGGTCTTCATGGACGGCGTGCTGTTCCGCCTCGGCGAGAGTCGCTTCTGGTACGTGCAGCCGGACGGCGCGCTGGAGACGTGGATCGAGGCGTGGCGGAGTGGCTACGATATCACGGTCTCCGACCCGCGCTCGCGCGTGCTGCAAATCCAGGGCCCCGCGTCGCGCGCCGTGATGGCGGCGGCCTCGGACGGGGCCATTGGCGAGGACATGAAATACTTCCACGCCGGGTTCTTCGAGCTGGGCGGCCAGCGCGTCTACGTCTCGCGCACGGGCTGGACGGGGGAGCTGGGCTACGAGGTCTACACGCTGGGCGAGGCGACGGACGCGCCGCGCCTGTGGGACCACCTCCTCGCCGCCGGGGAGCCGCACGGGCTGGAGGTCAGCGCCATCCCGTCGATGGAGGTGCGCCGCATCGAGGCGGGCATCCTCGATAACGGCACGGACATGGACTGGACCATGACGCCGTGGCAGGCGGGTCTCGGGGCCTTCGTCGACGCGGAGAAGGAGGGCTTTGTCGGGCGCGAGGCCGCGCTCGCCGCCGACCGGGACGACCTGCGCCTGTTCGGCCTGACCTGCGCGGGGGCCGAACCTGCGATGGGATGGACGGTGTCGCTGGACGGCGAGGCGGTGGGCCGGGTGACGGCCGGGTCCTGGTCGCCCGCCCTTGATACCGGCATCGCCCTCGTGCGCATGGATCGCAAGGGCGACTGGGCCGGGCGGGCGGTGACGCTGTCGGACGGGCAGGGCGGTCGCCATGACGCGGCGATGACGACGCTGCCGTTCTACGACGCGCAGAAGCGTATTCCGCGCGGCCTGCCGCCCGAGGGGTAGTCGAGGCGGGGCGATATACGCCGTTCTGAAATACTCGTCACCATTGTCGTGCTACGATTACTGTACTGGTGATGTGGAAAATTGTATCGAATGGGGTTTTGAATAAAGTT
>JAHDDY010000182.1 GCA_020629115.1 Paracoccaceae bacterium
CGGGGCCACTCCAAACCAGTAGCCACAACGGCGAGAACGCTGAACAACGGCATCGACACCAACGGTGACGCGACCCACCGCACGCAACCGGACGGCGACCAACTACCTCCTGATCCCGTCGAAGGCGCAACTCAAGAAGGTGACGCCAGGGCCCGATGAGACCGGCATGGGTGGAACACAACGACCGAGCGCTGACCGGGCCTACGCGCTCAGGCAACAGGCTGACAAGCTCAGGAACCGCATCGGCGACGCCAAGGTCATCGCTGGATGGATTGCGCTCGCCGCCTTCATTGCGTTCTTGCAGATGGGGCAGACAGATGCTCGACCAGCTCAGGAGTCCCGAATCGTCGAGGGCCAAGAGTGCTTCGAAACCCTGAACCGGCCCGATGGTGTGTGCGTGTCGACCGGCCCCGAGCTTCGGCCTGCCACCCCCGCTCAGCCAGAAGCAGCCACGCACCAGGCGTGGACCGTGGCAACGTTTGTGCTCAGCGCTGCGTTCATCGCAACGGGATATGCGGCCTTCGCGATGCACACGATGGCGAACGACCGATACGCAACCGCCCGGGCGCTCTCTCGAGTCGCCGAGACGGAGACCGAACGCTCAGCCGTCTGAGCCCAGGCTCGTCGCCGTTCCCTTGCCGGACCTGCAGAGGCAGGCCGAGGGCGCTGGTGGGATCCGGAGCCGGTGCGCTCGGAGACAGTTGCGCAGTGAGAGAGCGACCGTTGCCAACGTAGGTACCGGCGCCGCTGGCTGCTCGCGCGAGCGGTCGTCGACGACTCGCTTCCATGCCGAGTGGTACCGACCGGTCGATTCCGCGGGTTGATGCTTCGCCGCCGCAGGGGCTGCGGGCACCGGGCGCGGACTCCAGTGGGTTGCTCTCGAGCCGACAACCACCGCCTCGGTCACACAAGCGCTCGCCTGGGCAGGGCACCTACAGTCCAACACCTTGACGCGCTCCATCCCAGCCGACGCACCGCTACCGACCGTTGACGAGATCCTCGCTGCGGTAGCGGAGCTCCGGACTCTTCGTCGCCGGCCAGACTCTGTTGCGCGGCAGGACCACCTCGAGCTGCTCAGATTTCTTAGGAACGATTGGGTGCCTCGTGCCTCACGTCGCATCGCGCTTGATGCACTCGTGCAGATCGTTGAGCCCGACCAGCAACAGCGGGCACGCAACTCGCTCCCGTCGGTCGCTGATCTGGACGAGGCGTATCTCGATCCTCTTCTTCCCGACGGGACTCGCTGGGAGCTTGTCGTCTCGAGCGGTTCCGCTGAGGTTGGCGAGATCGTGCCGCCCGCAGCGCAGACGCTGGCGATCGCAGCAGCCACTCCGGCGGCCCGCGCCTTCCTCGAGCAGATCTTGATGCCAAGAGGTGGAGGGCTCCCGCTCGGATTCGTTGCCGACCTTCGCTCAGTGGAGTCCAACGAACTCTTCGTGGCCCGCCTGGTGGCTGAATGGGTCGCCGGTTCGGCCTGGGCCGTGTCCGTGCCGACCGGTGAGCTCCTTCCGTCGCTCGATGAGGTCGACACGTCGCGTTCTGAGACGGTTCTGGAACCATTCATTGGTGGAGTGCAGCGCCTCCTTGACGATCCGCACGTCGAGCTCGACAAATTCGACGAGGACTTCATCCGGTCCCAGCTCAATGCGATCCGCGGGTGGCATCGCTCGGGCGCCGCGATACCCGCTCAGGTCACCGCGGCGATCGGGCTCATCGTCGAGCGACTACAGGCGACGGGCCACACTCAGGCCGACGTCGACGCGATCCGGCGTCGGCTTGACGAACTTGAGCCCGAGCCCGAGTCGATCACTGGCGAGATTGTCGAGCAGTTCGAACTGGCGATCGAACAGATCGCGAGCCTCGGTTCCTTCGCCGACCTGGCCGACCTCATGCTCCCGGGCGAAGCGCTCACCGCAGCCCTCGGCAGCATCCGCGAGGCCGACCTCAGGGTCGAGTCCAACACGAAGCTCCGCAACTTGATGAAGGAGGAGGCCGCGAAGTCAATCGGTGCCGAGGCCGGTCCTCTCCTGCGGTGGCTGACCAAGGCTGGCGCAGGTACAGCGGTGGGCGCGCCGATCCTGATCCAGCTGTTCCGCAGGTTGGACGAACTGCTGAAGATCTACACCGGCTTCTGAAGCCGGTCAGCTGGGGTGGTCCAGCGGTACCGGTGGAGCCCGAAGCTGACGGTGGCAGGGCGGACTGACAACGGGGATTTCATCGGTGCCGGGTCATAGGTCGCCTGGGGGACACGGATCCGGCCGTCGCTGCCCACAGGAACCTCAGGCAGAACCTTCGTGGCGGGGATCGCCACCAGATCGTCGGTGCTCGAAGAACCGACCGTTCGAGTCGTGCCGCGCTCACCACGCTGGGAGGGCGACCGCTGCGGTTTTGATGTGCACCGGGAGCGGCCTCATCGTTGCGCTCACAGCGAACATCGCAGTCGAGGGCAGCCTCGTCAGGGACCTCTGGATCCGCCCGTGGACGGAACAGGTCGCATCGCCGGATTGTTCAACGAAGGCAGCCACGAGTCGCGGGCCGGCTTCGAGCAAGCGGAAGTAACGGCCGAGCCGAATCTGGCTGCCGTCAACGTCCTGCTGCCGCATCCGCAATCTTGGACTGCCCTTGACCGCCACTGGGCCATCTGGCGCCGCCGGAACTCAACGTGCCAGTTCGGGCTGGGCCCATCGCGGATAGTGGGACGCTGCCGGGTCCGTGCGCGCCGACCCGGGTCTATGGGAGTCGTCATACTTGGCCGACGCCTTCGGATGTCTGCGACAGGTAGTGGGCGAAGCGATCGCGACCCTCGGCACGGTCCGTCTCGAAGGCCCCGCGGTAAACGTTGTCGATCACCTGGAGGCTGGCACAGACCCTCACAGCGACGTGCTCCCGCGCAACCCCAGCGCGGAGCAAGGCTGTGATGTGCACATGTCGAAGCGTGTACTGCGTGATCGACTGGTCGTCGCCAGGTATGACTGCCGCGCAGGCGATCCGGAACGCCCGAGATGTGTTGTCGACACTGATGAGGTTGCCGCGTGCATTGGTGACAAGCGGATCCCCGGCGCGAGACGGTGGGAAGAGCTCAAGATGCTCTCGGAGCGCCTCTTCGGTCTCGGGCGGGAGGTCGACGACGCGGATCTCGCCGGCGCCTCGGTGCTTGAGGCTTTTACGTGTTCGGCTCCCGGCGTTGGTGCCCACTCGAGATCCCGGGTTGGTGACTGCGCTGGTCAGGCGGAGCTCGATGCCATGAGGACGCTCGTAGATCGAGTCAGTTGTGAGACCCGAGACCTCACTCGGCCGGAGCCCAGCACCGAGCGTGAGGGCGAAACAGACCGCATACCGACGCGGTGCACTGCCAACGGGCTGGTGCCGGCACCAGTCGACGATCGACCGCGCTGTGGTGATGCTCGGGAGGTCGTGCACTTGCAGCCGCTGAAGGACACGGCCTCTCGGGC
>JAHDDY010000183.1 GCA_020629115.1 Paracoccaceae bacterium
CCGCCCCCGCCCGCGCCGGCGTCTGGGGAATGCCCCCCGCCGGCGGGGCACCCGCCGCCGCCGTGGCGCCGCCGGTGGGGGTGCCGCCGCCGGCGGCACCGCCGTTGCCCCACGTCGGGGCGGACACGGCCACGCCAAGCGTCGGGGCGGCGGCGGGTGCTCCAAACGTCGCGGCCGCGGCGGGCGCGCCAAACGTGGGCGCGGCGGCGGGCGCGCCAAACGTCGGGGCGGCGGCGGGCGCCCCAAACTTCAGGGCGGCGGCGGGCACCGCAAATACCGGCGCGGCGGTAGGTGCGCCAAAGGCCGCCGCCGCCGCCACAGGCGGGGTCGCCCCAAACGTCGGCGCGGTCGGGGCCCGCCCAAACGCCGGCCCCGGCGCCGACGCGAGGGCGCCAAACGGCGTCGGCGCGGCGGCCACCCCAAACGTCGGCGCCGACGCGGGCACCGCAAACAGCCGCGGCGGCGGTGGCGGCGGCGGGGGCGGCGCCGCCTCTGCAGTTGTTGCCGCCCCCGCCGCCCTGCCCGACGCCGCGGGGGCGGGCGCCGCCGCGGCGGGCGGCGCCGCCGACGGGGCGCCCACCGCACGGACGCCCGCCGTCGCCGACGCTGCCGCCGCCATCGCGCCGTCGTCGTCATCGGCAGCGTCCCCATCCTCCCGCTCGTCCGGCTTTTCTTCCTCCTCCACCTCCCCCGCAGCCGCCGCCATTTCCCCCCCCACGCGAGATGCCGAGTATTGAATGTGTACTGAATCGCCAACGTGTCGTAATTGGAACAACTCGGACATGGCGAACAAAGACAAAATTGATTGCAATCAACTCTACACGTCCAACTCATGGATTTCTCTCATGTGCTGCTCAAAGCACTGGCGCCCTGTCTTTGGGCCGCAACAGAACACCTCTCCTCGGGCATTCTCGCGGCACGAAGAGCACACCAACGACGACCGGTGCCGCTTGCACACTCGGCAGTCGCGTTGCGCACGGTGGTCCGCGTCCTTCGCGGTCTTCCCTGCGCGCCGCTTATTCGTCGGCGTCAGGTGAACACCGACTCCGTATCGAACAGTGCCGTCAGACGCCTCGCCTGCCGCCACTCGCGCGGCCCCACGCGCGCGAACACCGACGGTGTCGAACGTGTTGTCAATCAGTTGGGCTGCGAGATCCTCGTAAAACGCATTCTGCGACAGGTTCGCCAGCCCGGCACGAGCGCCGGAGTAGAGCAACCACGCGTCCACCACACACATGCCCAGCAGCGTGAGATTCACTCGCAGGGACCAGTCGTGCGTCCCGAGCTTGTGCTCAAGCCGCAGGTCGTCCTGGCGACAGCGGTTGTGCCTGTCGATCTGGGCACACGTCGCGTAGTACACCTCCGCCACCTCAGGCTGAGGCACCGTCAGTGTCACCCGCTCAGCGTGGTCCCCCACCTGCCTCCACCGCACGCGCTCACAAGGCGCACCTGGCGAGCTCGTGGACGTTGAGGCGATAAAGTATCGCCTCTCCCGGTCCACCCAGAGCACCGCCATAAGGTCCACTACCCCGTCCGCGTTTGTGTGCGCGTAGGAGACGTGGGCACCGCGTCGCGTCACCTCCACTCCAGACAGAGCTGCCATAGGGTACGACTTAGTCGCGGTCTTCACGACGCCAATGAACCTGAGGCCCATGGCGAGCAGGTGCGTGGCAGTCGCCACGCTGGCAAAGTACGAGTCGGCGCAGACAATCCGCTTCGACCCCGCCCAGGGCGCCACGAGCGCCTTCAGCACGGATGTCCCGTGTGGCACACTGTTGCCGCCCTCCACAGCCACCGCCTGCTGGTGCTCCGCGGTCGTGACCACCCGCAAACGCAGCATAATTCCGCTTCGGCCACATGCAGCATTTTGCAATTCGCAGCCGTTCTCCGGCTTGCGATCAATTGCAACGTACATTGGGAGTCCGCGCTGGATCCAATGACCCCCTTGCCCATACCATTTGCTCATGGACTCGTCAACGCAAATTGACTCGCTTGGCGTCACGCGGGCGGCCCGGTGCTCGTTGATGGCAGACACGAAGTCGGTGATGAGCTCCCACCGCCCCTGCTCTGACGTATCTCCGGCGCTCCGCTGCTCGCTAAAGGTCACACAAGACCAAAGGGCATCGAATCGCGCTCGCGGCATGCCCGTGCGCTCACCGAAGGCGGGAGCAGGGAGGTACTTGTTACGCGCCTGCGTCGCCCAAAGGTCCGCCCGAGCGCCGAACTCATAGCGAGTGGCCAAGAGGATGACCCCCAGGAACTTAAGCACCTCCCCAGCCGTCGTGGCGGGCCTGTTGCGAGCTGCCAGCTTAGCGGACGTGAGCCGCACCATCCTGACCAGCTGGTCCAGGGGGAACATAGCCATGAAATAGTCGTACGGAAGGCGCGACTGCCCAGGCCCGACAGCGTCCCCTTGCTCATGGATGACCTCTCCAGAAAGGGTGCGTACAGACCAGGCGTGTCGTGGCACAGGGCCACCCACTGGCTCTGACACCGGCCTGGCGGACCAGTCCAGGCCGTGCGCCGTCACCCTGGCCGGAATGCCCGTGGGGGCGGGCGCCACCGTGGCGTCACTGTTCCCGCGGGACGGGCCGGAGGGTGCGCTTGAGCCCCGCACAGGGGGTGTGACCTGGCTGGTGGACAGCGCCGCGGCGTTGGTGAGGGTGTCACTCGAGCAGCCGCCGCCGGCCCGCTCGGCCTGGCTCTCCTGGGTGACAGGTGATCCATCAACTACCGAGTTGTCACGAGTGACCGTGGTCTCAGGGGGAGGGCCCTTCTTGACCGTCCGAAGAGCCAGGGCCTTCTCGACGGTCCTTCCCGGCAGCATCCAGCGCACGAGCAGGTCCGTCTTGCGTCGGCCGGCCTTGGTGAGCCCGGGGATCACCTGCATCACAGTGCCTTCGACCATCTTGGTTGTTGCCCGTGCCCCAAACAGGCGAGTGCACTCCATGTAGCTGGTGATGTTGGTTGCCTCCGCGTGTACAGCGGCACCCACCTCCAGGCGCGGGTCGACTGCCGTGGGCTGCTTCCCCTTCCGGGATGTGGGGGGTACGGGGGGTACCGCTCCTGTCGCCCCAAGTGAGTCCATGATAGGCACGAGGAGATGGTGCAGTGGGATGGGGTGGGTAGGAAGGAGAGCCCTTGGCGGCCGCGGGGGTGGGCAGACGGGAAGACCTGTCAAGGAGGAGGAGCAAACAGGCAACCGTTCGGCAGAGGGGGCCTTCCCCGTAGTCGACCCCCCCTCTGCGCTCGGCCCTGGTGTGCGGAACCCGCACGCGCCAGGCTCTCTGTGCTTCGGTGCGTCCGCGCCACGCGGCGGGCGCGCAAAACCTGGCACATGGTGCCGCGGGGGGCGATTCCAGGTGGGGAAATCGCTGGAAGTAGGTAGGTAGCCGCTTGTCGAAGTAGGGATGCGTTCCAGACATAT
>JAHDDY010000184.1 GCA_020629115.1 Paracoccaceae bacterium
CTTGAGCGCAGGGGGAGGCCGGGGACATTCCTCTCGCTTGTACGATGTCTTCCAGCACCATCATGGTTCTCGTCGTTCGGACGCGTGGTGCTGGAATTGCGCCTCGTCCGCGATGCGGGGGGATGCCGATGGCGGACCCTCGAAATGGACCTCGCCGTAAGGCCCACGCGTTCCCCTACCCGCCGAAGCGGGCGAGGGCGCGGCGGAAGGCGTGGCCGGCGGTGTAGCCGACGGCGGCGGCCGCCTCCTCGCGCGTGCGGCCCGCCGCGATGAGGGCGGCGGCGCGCTCGACGCGGCGGGCGGTGACGAACTGGTGCGGGGTCAGGCCGGTCGCCCGGCGGAAGGCGGCGTGGAAGTGGTTGGTGCTCATCGACGCCGTCTCCGCCAGATCCGACACCGAGAGCCGCCCGGCGAGGCCCGCTTCGACATGGTCGGTCACGCGCGACAGGCGGCGTCCGTCGAGCGGGCGGCCGTTCTGGCGTTCCGGCGTGCCGCCCAGATGCTCGCAGGCGAAGTGCGACAGCAGCGTGCGGGCCAATTCCTCGCCCTCCACGTCGCTCAGGGGCGCGGTGCCGAGGGCGTGCAGGCGGATGCGGATCGCCGCCGCCCAGAAGACGGGGTCGGGCGGCATCATGGCGCTCGGTGGCGTCGAGTCGAGCGGGATACCGTGGCGCGTGGCCGTCTCGCGCATCGCCGCCTCGCTCAGCGTCAGCTCGACCCCCTCGTAGGGTTCGGCGACATGGACCCAGTCGAACGGCTCGTCGCAGGTGACGAACAGCGCGTTGCGCGCCACGTCGATCCGCTCGCGCCGCCCCGAGGCGCGCTGGATCACGGCCCCTCGATGCGGCGTGAAGGACAGGCCCATCGTGTCGGCGGCGGTGGTGGAGGCGTGCGGCTCGGCGGTAGTGGCGGGCATGCGGAACCATGAGGCGGTCACGCCGCCCATCTCGATCCGGGATGTCTGGCCGGTCTGCGTCATGGGACGGGACCATACAACACCCGCGCCCCGCCCGCACCGTCCCGATTCTCCGGTCTTGGCGGGCAACCGTCCCGATCCTCCTGAGTTGCGGAACGCTTCGGGGGATGGGCCTCTTGAACGCTTTGAAAGCGCCTCCGAGGAGGGCGGACCGCCGAAAGGACGACCATGATCGCCGATGCCGCACGATCCCGCGATATCCCGTACGAGGGCCTGTCCGGTCGGCGCGTCGCCGTGACCGGCGCGACGGGCGGCATCGCGGGGGCCATCTGTGCGGCGGCGGCGGCGGGCGGGGCCTCGCTCGTGATCCACGGGCGCGATGCGAAGGCGCTTGACCGTCTCGCCGCCACGCTCTCGAAGACGGGCGCGGAGGTGCAGACGGTTCCGGGCGACCTCGCCGACGAGGCGCGGGACGTGGCCGAGATGATCGCCGCCGCCGGGCCGGTCGACGTGCTGATCAACACCGCCGGGGTCTACACGCCCGGCACCCTGCTGTCGGTCGACGTCGACACGATCTGTCAGGATTTCGACGTGAACGCCGCCTCGGCCATCGCCACGATGCAGGCGGTGCTGCCCGGCATGAACGCGCGGGGGCGGGGCCGGATCGTCAACGTCTCGTCGGGGGGTGGCTCCTTCGGCGAGGGGTTGGCCACGGGCCATGCCGCCTACGCCATCTCGAAGGCCGCGCTGAACGCGGCGACCGTGCTGGGGGCGGCAAGCGCGCGGGGCGACGTGAAGGTCAATGCGATGTGCCCCGGCTGGGTGCGCACCCGCATGGGCGGGCAGGGCGCGCCCCGCTCGCCCGAGGAGGGGGCCGACACCGCCCTGTGGCTCGCCACCCTGCCCGCCGACGGCCCCTCGGGCCGCTTCTTCCGCGACCGGCGCGCGATCCCCTGGTGAGCGCTGCGGGCGCGGCCCCGTTTTCATTCCATCCATCCCGATTTCAACGGAGAGAGTATCCCCATGACCGATCGTTCCGACACCAAGCCCGATACCGCCCGTCGCGCCGTCCTGACCGGTGCCGTGGCGGGGGCCGCGGGCCTAGCCTTCGCGAGCGCCGCCCGTGCCCAGGACGCTGCCGAGACCGGCGGGCGCTTCGCCGGCAAGGTGGTGCTCGTCACCGGGGCTACCTCCGGCATCGGACGCGCCGCCGCCGAGATGTTCGCCGCAGAAGGGGCCACGGTCGTCTTCAACGGCCGTCGCGCGGAACTCGGGGCCGAGGTCGAGGCGGCCATCCGGGACGCGGGCGGCAAGGCGACCTACGTGCAGTCCGACGTGCGCGACCTCGCTCAACTCAAGGCCTTCGTCGACGGCGCGGTCGCCGAGCACGGGCGCATCGACGTCGCCTTCAACAACGCGGGCATCGCCATCCCGCCCGGCCCGATCGAGACTGTCGATCCCGAACAGTACCGCGACATCATGGCGACGAATGTCGACGGGCCGTTCTGGTCGATGGCCTACCAGGTCCCGCACATGAAGGCGGCTGGCGGGGGCGTGATCGTCAACACCTCCTCGGTCTTCGGAATGCGCGCATCCGACAACCAGGTGGCCTACGGCGCGACGCGCTCGGCGGTGGACGCGATGATCGAGGCCGTCGCCAAGGAGGCGGGCGGCGCGGGCATCCGCGTCGTGGGCGTCGCCCCCGGCGCCGTGCCCGATACCGACCTGTTCCGCTTCCTGGGCCGCCCGTGGAACGCGGAGGAGCGCGCCTTCATGGGCACGCTCGCCGGTCTGGGCCGGCCCGGCACGCCCGAGGAGATCGCGTCCATGGTGCTGTGTCTGGCCAGCGACGCGGGCAGCTTCGTCCACGGCTCCACCGTCCGCGTTGACGGTCAGTTCCTGAACGCTTGATCTCTCCGACGAAAGACAAAGGATTGCCCATGCTGAAACCAATCATTGCCGCCACCCTCGCCCTGTCCCTCGCCCCCCTTCCCGCCCTTGCTCAGGACGCCCCGACCCGCGCGCCGACGCAGGTGACGGGGGGCGACGCGATCACCGCCGAGCGGGTCGCCGACGTGGCCGAGATGATCCGTGTCGCGAACGCCATCGACGCGGCGGTCGATGCCAAGGACTGGCCGCAAGCGCGGTCGTATTTCACCGATACGATCACGGTCGATTTCTCGTCGCTGGTCGGGGGCGGCCCCGCGACCATCCCGGCGGACGGCCTGATCGACGGATGGTCCACCAACCTGACGGCTCAGAAGACCAGCTACCACCAGCGCGGCAACCACCTCGTCTCCTTCGACGGCCCCGATGCCGCGACCATGACGAGCCAGGGATACGCCTGGAACCGCTACGAACCGGGCGGCGAGGAAGCCAATGGTGGCGATCCGCTGTGGGAGGTCTGGGGCACCTACGGCCACGCCTTCGTGCGCATGGCTGACGGCTGGAAGGTCGAGGCGATGAGCCTCGACGTGCGCAACCAGCGCGGCAACGCCTACGT
>JAHDDY010000185.1 GCA_020629115.1 Paracoccaceae bacterium
CGGATCTCCGAGCGTGTGCTCGATCTCGACGTCGTCCGGTCAACCGATCGCTGGGAGGTCGCTGATGTCGACTCCCGCCACGGCGATCTTCGCGATGAACTCGATGCCGGCCCCGGCACGGTCGTCGTATGGGACGTGCTCGACCGTGTCCTCCCGGAGAAGAACCCGGAAGGCGGCTGGGCCAAGCGTCGGCTCGGCACCCTCGCAGCGAAGACGGCCGACTACCTCGGGATGGTCTTCCATCGCCGCATCGAGGGGCGCGTGCCCGGCGCGCCGCTCCAGATCATCGTCAACGGGGAGAAGGTCGAGGCGTGGAATCCATTCGCCCCGTCCGAGGAGCACACGATCTCGCTTCCGCCCTCGCTCGTCGAGGTCGAGCTCCAGGGCGTCGCTGCGTTCGTCCGGGTCGAGCCGTACGTTCTGCCGCCACGAAACCTCTTCTCCAGCCAGGAGGAGTTCGATCGGTTGGGTGGACCGGCGCGCTGGAACCGCCAGCAGGGCCTTTACCTCTACCGGGCTGATCGGCTGATCCAGGCCGGTGGCTGGGCGGGCATCCGTGCCGTCGACGAGCACACCAAGCTCGGTCGGGCCGCTGTCTTCTTCGACACCGACCTGGACGATCTCCTGCAGACGAATGTCGCCAAGATGCGGGTGTCGATTCCGGCATCGCTCCGAGCTCAGTTGGAGCCGGCAGTGCGCGAGTTGTGCAAGGCGGCGGAGGGGGCGTACCGGCGGGCATCAGTGCATCGCCGAACCAAGCTCGAAGATGACGACGGCCGTCGATTCGCCGGTGCCGCCCAGGTCGGGAGCGGTGTCGTGTCAGCTGCGATGGCGGCCGGTGTCGGCCCGGCGATGCTCACCGTGATGGAGGCGATCCGAGAGAAGGACCCCGAGCTCGCCGCCGACCTCGGCTGGTGATCACCCGGTGAGCAACGACTCCTGAACGGGGACGGTTGCTGCGAAGCGGCAGCTTCGCTCCAACGGGCAGCGGCCGCAGTGGGTCTCGGCCGGCAGGCAGAGCGTGTTGCCGATCTGCATGATCGCCATGAGTGCGGAATGGCTGCGATCGTCGTCGCCGCCTGCGATCCGGGCGATGTCGACACGACCGTGCGAGAGTCGGTTCTGTCGGTCGACGCCGCTGTCCCAGTAGCGCGAAGCCACCCGGAGCGACGCCTGGTTCGCCACGACCGGCTCCTCCTCGGGACCGACCACGAGCAACCCGATGAGCCAGGACAGCGCCTTCGAGACGTGCGGTGCGCTCGCCATCGCCTCGCAGGGGTCTTCCCGGTCGAGGCCCGCGCCGTCCTCGGCGAAGTGTGTGGCCGTTTCGAGGAGCTCCTCGAAACGGTCCGCTCGACCGAGACCCCGGGCGGCGACACCGAGAAGTGGTGCCTGCTCGAGCGTCGTCGCCGGGTCGGTCAGCGTGCAGATGGCGTTGTGGGCGTGATCCCACAACGATGGCTGCAGCCGGCCGAAGAGGAGCTCGCCCTGGAGGGCGATCCATCGATTGTCGGCGTCATGCCAGGGGGGCCGCTCCGTGCGGGTCCTGCCGAGCCACTCGTGAAGCCGCTGCGAGAGAATCCTCGACGGCGGTCGGGCCGGCTCGGCCCGATCGAGTGAGCGTCGGACCTCCATACCGAGGTGGTAGGCGAGCCTCGGCGGGACCGCGTTGCCGATCTGCCGGAAGGCGGCGGTCGGAGGCCCGGCGAAGCGGATGTGGTCGGGGAAGGTCTGGATCCGGGCGGCCTCGCGGACGGTGATCGTCCGGTGCTGCTCCGGATGGATGTACCAGTACCCGTCCTTGGCGATGTGTGCGGTGATCGTTCGGGAGACGTCGTCGGGGTCGAGACGCTTGTACTTGTCGTCGAAGATGTCGTCCCGGTAGCGCTTCAGCTCCTCGGGGATGTCCGAGTAGCGGGTCTTCGAGTCCATGCCCTCGAAGATCTCCCGATCGTCGTCCCGTACGGGGCGGGTGATGTGATCGAAGATCTTGTGGGCGTCGTCATCAGGCACCGCCGAACGCATCCGAGCCTGGAACGAGGTCTTCGGTCGGTCGTAGTCGAACCACCCCTCCGCTCCACCCTCGGGACGCCAGCCGCCCTCGACGGGTGGCAGATCGGAGATCGCGTTGGCGACCGTGACGCGCTGCGGTGCCTCTTCGGGCCAGTCGAAGGCGACGCCCTCGGCGAGCGCCACGGTGATCAGACGCTGTCGGAACTGCGGCACGCCGTAACGCCACGCGTCGATCACCTTGACGTTGACGGAGTATCCCATCCGCTCGAGCTCATCGATGATGAACCGAATGATGTTCATGTCGCGATCGAGTGCCATGTCCGGCACGTTCTCCATCAACACGGCCTTCGGTTTCGCGATGGTGACGATCCGCAGGAAGGACTGCCAGAGATCGCGCCGGTCGTCGTGCGCCGGCCGGCGCCCGTCGCGTACGAGATCACGGATCATCGAACGGCCGGCCTTGGAGAACGGCTGACAAGGCGGACCCCCGGCGATGAGGGTGACCCCGATGTCACGAAGGAGTTCGCCCGTTCGCTCGACGACGTCCTCGTCGCTCAGGTCCCAGTTGACGCTCAACCCCGGGTGATGGGCCCGATGGGTTTCGAGCGCAGCGTCGTCGTGGTCGACGCCCATCACGACATCGAAACCGGCGTCGGCGAGACCGAGACTCAGGCCGCCGGCGCCACAGAACAGGTCGGCGGCCAGCAGACCGTCCCGCCCGTTCACGAGCTCCCGGAGCTCCGCTTCGGTCTCGACCGCCTCGGGATGCGCTGGCAGCGACACAAACGGGCCGCGCACGAGTTTCACGCCGTAAGTCGCCCCAGCCATGTGGTCAACCTAACCCTTGGGGCTGACGTTCTCCTCGACCCGTCGCCGCACGACCCCGACGATTCGGTCGGCGACGACGATCGGATCCTCGTGCTCCCAGAATCGCAGACTGATCCAGCCGGCGTCGGTCAGCTGCCGGTCGACTCTCGAGTCCCGTGCTCGGTTCGCTTCGAGCTTCTCGAGCCACCGATCGCGGTTGTTCTTGGGGAGCGTGCCGTGTTCGGGACAGCCGTGCCAGAAGCAGCCGTCGACGTAGACGGCGACCTTCGCCGGACCGAAGACCATGTCGGCACGCGACCGGATCGCAGAGATCGGACGGCGGTCGATCCGGTATCGAAGGCCGGCGGCGTGGACCAGTCGACGGACACGGAGCTCGGGCTCGGTGTCCGCGGTTCGTTGCCGCTGCATTCGCTGGCGAACGCCGTCGTCGAGGGGCTCCATGAGACCGATCGTGACAGATCGCTGGCACAGCTCATCACTACGGTTCCGCCATTCCGGCGACGGGGACCGTGGGGGAGCGGAGGTTCGACCTGATCGACGACCCCTCCGGCT
>JAHDDY010000003.1:0-9691 GCA_020629115.1 Paracoccaceae bacterium
TGGTCGGAGTAGCAGGATTCGAACCTACGACCTCTGCGTCCCGAACGCAGCGCTCTACCATGCTGAGCTACACTCCGATGGCCGCGCTCATAGCAAGTTCGGCGGGGCTTGAAAAGACCCTTTGAGCGGGACGGTCCGGGAAGGGGGGAGGGGCGGATGGGGTTCGTTAACCATCGCGGTCCTATGGTCGGGCCATGCAGCGCGACGACTATTCCCTTTATGCCCCCTTCGTGGTGCCGTATCGTCGCCCGCGCATGTCCACGCCCCGTCCCCTTCCCGAGGATCTCGACCGGCTGATCGCCTGCCGGTCCTGCGACCTGCTGCTCGACAAGGTCGTGCCGCCGCCGGGCCGGGTGGTGCGCTGCCCGCGCTGCCATGCGCGGCTGATCTCGAACAAGCGCAACGTCATCGACAACATGCTCGCGGCGGCGATCTCGACGGCGGTCCTGATGGTCGCGGCGGTGTTCTTCCCGTTCATCTCGCTGGAGGAGGCGGGGCTGCGGCGCGATGCGTCGGTCTGGGATGCGGTGGCCGCCTTCTCGGCGGGGTGGAGCGTGCCGCTCACGGTCGCGGTGGCCGCCTTCATCGTCGTCATCCCGGTCACGCGCGCCGCCGCGCTGATCTACGCGCTCGCGCCCCTGCGGCTGAACCGGCCCCCGGCGCGGGCGGCGGCGCGCAGCTTCCGCCTGGCGATGGCGATGCGCCCCTGGTCGATGGCCGAGATCTTCATCGTCGGCGTGGCGGTGGCGCTGGTGAAGGTGGCGGATCTGGCCACCGTCTCCTTGGGGCCATCTTTCTGGGCATTCTCGGCGCTGATGGTGATCGTGTTCTTCGAGAACGCGACCTTGTGCGAATGGACGATATGGCGCTTGCTGGACCCGAAGAGACGGTGACTGCCCGCGAGGCGGGCCTGGTCTCCTGCGACACCTGCGGCCGCCTCGCGCCGATGGGCACGCCCGTCTGCGCGCGCTGCCACGCCGCGCTCAGCAGCCGCCGGCGCAACGCGGCGCAGCGGGTCTGGGCGTGGTGGCTGGCCGGGGTCATCTGCTACATCCCGGCCAACCTCTACCCCATGCTCCTGACGCGTACGTTCGGGCGGGTCGACGAGGGCACCATCGTCGGCGGGGCCATGGAGCTGATCGAGTACGGCGCGTGGTTCGTGGCCATCGTCGTCCTCGTCGCCTCCGTGCTCATCCCCGTCGGCAAGTTCGCGGTCATCGCCATGCTGATGCTCAGCGTGCGCTACGGCTCGCGCCTGTCGGCCCACCGGCGGATGCAGCTCTACGAGGCGACCGAGTTCATCGGGCGCTGGTCGATGATCGACGTGTTCGTCGTCGCCATCCTGACCGCGCTGGTGCAACTGGGCTTCGTCGCCTCCATCAATCCCGGCCCGGCGGCGGTCTGCTTCGCGTTATCGGTTGTTTTCACGATGCTTTCGGCGCAAAGCTTCGACCCCAGGCTGATCTGGGACCAACTTCAGGAGACCGGCCCCCGTGTCCGACGCTGAACCGCGCGATTTCCACGATGCCGAGACGGTGCGGGGGTTCTCCTTCGTCTGGCTGGTGCCCCTCGTCGCCCTGCTGCTGACGCTGGGCGTGGCGTGGAAGACGCGCGCGGATCGCGGGCCGGTGATCGAGATCGTGCTCGACAGTGCCAGCGGGGTCGAGGCGGGCAAGACGGTGGTCAAGCGCCGCGACGTGAAGGTCGGCGTGGTCGAGGACGTGGGCTTCACCGACGATACGGGCCAGGTGCTCGTCGCCGTGCGCCTCGACAAGGAGGTCGCGCCCTTCATCGACGACAGCGCGCAGTTCTGGGTCGTCAGCCCGCAGGTGACGCTCGAAGGGATCAGCGGGCTGGAGACGGTGCTCTCCGGTTCCTACATCGAGGCGACCTGGGACCGGGAGATCGGCGAGGCGCGCTATCGCTTCACCGCGCTGAAGAACCCGCCCCTCACCCCGCCGGGCACGCCGGGAAAGCGCGTGCGCCTCATCGCCGAGGACGGGGGGTCGATGTCGGTCGGCGCGCCGGTCTTCTACAAGCGCATCCAGGTGGGCCGCATCGAATCGAAGACCCTGACCGGCGACGGCGAGGCGGTGGTGTTCGACCTGTTCGTCGACGAGCCACACGACCGCCGCCTGACGGAGGGGAGCCGCTTCTGGAACACGTCGGGCTTCAGCGTGCGGCTGGGGGCGCAGGGGGCGGAGCTGAAGCTCGAATCCTTCTCGTCCTTCCTGCGGGGCGGCATCACCTTCGACACCGTGGCCTTCGCCGGGGTGCCGGTCAGCGAGTATCACCTCTACCGCCTGTTCGACGGGGAGGAGGAGGCCCGGGCCAGCATCTTCGACGACGACTACGCCGCGCAGATCCGCCTGTCCATCGAGTTCGAGGGGTCGATCCGGGGGCTGAACGTCGGCGCGCCGGTCGAGCTGCGCGGCTATCGCGTGGGCGAGGTGATCGACGTGATCGCCGCCGTGGACGACAGCGTGGGCGTGCCCTCGGTCTCGCTCATCGTCACCATCCTGCTGCAACCCTCGCGCCTCGGCCTGCCGCGCGGGGAGGCGGAGGAGAGCCTCGCCTTCCTGCGCACCCTCGTCCGCAACGGCCTGCGCGCCAAGCTCGCCAGCGCCAGCCTCATCACCAGCTCGCTCTACGTCGAGCTGGTCGACCGGCCCGGGGCGCCGGAGCAGGAGATCGACGAGGACGCGCGCCCCTATCCGCGCCTGCCGAGCGTGCCGTCCGATCTGGACGACCTCGCCGCCTCCGCCGAGGGGGTGCTGGAGCGCATCAACGCCCTGCCCATCGAGGAGCTGCTCGAATCGGCGACCGCGCTGATGGACAACGTGAACGTCATCGTCGCCAGCGAGGAGACCCGCGCGATTCCCGGCGGGATCAACGGCCTCATCGGGGAGGCGCAGGGGCTGGTCGGCGCGCCGGAGCTGACGCAGGCCGCGACCGACCTGGCCGCGACCGTCGCCGCCGCGCGCGAGATCGTGGAGGCGGTGAACGAGGCCGAGATCGCCCTGTCCCTCAAGGAGGCGCTGGACGCCGCGACCGTCACCGCCGCCTCGCTGGGCGTGACGCTCGACGGGACGCCGGCCCTCGTCGCCAACCTCGCCCGGCTCAGCGGCACAGCCGCCGACCTGCCCCTCGGCGAGCTGATCGTCGCGGCGACGCGGCTGCTCAACGATGCCGATATGCTGCTGGCGAGCGAGGAGACGCGCGCCATCCCCGCCGACCTGTCCGGCGCGGTGGCCGATATCCGCGTGCTGCTGGCCGACCTGCGCGAGGCGGGGGCGGCGGCGGCGCTGGCCGAGGCGGTGCGCGAGGCGGGCGGGGCGGCGACGGCGATCCGCGCCGCCGCGACCGACGCGCCGGAGCTGGTCGCGAACCTCGTGAGCCTCAGCGCCACGGCCCGCGACCTGCCCCTCGACGATCTGGTCGGCACGGCGACCGCCCTGCTGTCGAGCGCCGATACCGTGGTCTCGTCGGAGAGCGTGCAGGCCCTGCCCGAGGATCTGGCCGCGGCGCTGGCGGATATCCGCGCCCTGCTCGCCGACCTGCGCAGCGCCGATGCCGCCGTCAATCTCTCCACGGCCCTGGCCGAGGCGGGGGAGGCCGCGCGTTCGGTCCGCCTCGCCGCCGAGAGCGCACCCGCGCTGATGGCCGACCTGTCGGCGCTGGGCGCGCGGGCGAACGCCCTGCCGCTGGACGACCTCGTCGCCTCCGCGACGCGGCTGGTCGAGAACGCGGATACCGTCATCGCGTCCGAGGGCATCGCCCGCCTGCCGGACGACGTCTCCGCCGCCCTCGCCGATATCCGCGCGCTCCTGACCGATCTGCGCGATGCGGATGCGGCGGCCAATCTCGCCACGGCGCTGGCCGAGGCCGGCGACGCGGCGCGCTCGATCCGCATCGCCGCCGATGGCGCCCCCGCCCTCATCGCCGATCTCGGCGAGCTGAGCGCCTCGGCCAATGCCCTGCCGCTGGACGATCTGGTCGCCTCCGCGACGCGCCTCGTCGAGAATGCCGACGCGATCGTCGCCTCCGAGGGCATCGCCCGCCTGCCCGAGGACGTGTCCGCCGCGCTGGGCGACGTGCGCGTGCTGCTGGGCGACCTGCGCGAGGCGGATGCGGCGGCCAATCTGGCGCTGGCGCTGGAGCGCGCGGGCGAGGCGGCGGTTTCCATCGAGGCGGCGGCCCAGGGCGCGCCCGAACTCATCGCCCGCCTCAGCGATTTCGCCGCCAACGCGCGCGACCTGCCCCTCGACCAGCTCGTCGCCTCCGCCGACACGATGCTGCTCGACGTGGGCGCGCTCGTGCGCTCCGACGAGGTGCGCGGCGTGCCCGCCTCCATCAGCGCGACGCTGGCCAATATCGACGGCCTCCTGCGCGAGATCGCCGAGGCCGGGATCACCGCCCGCCTCGCCGCGACCCTCGACGCGGCCACCGCCACCGCCGGGGGCATCTCGACCGCCGCCGAGGGCGTGCCCGCCGTCCTCGCGGAGATCGAGGCATTGTCGGGCCAACTGCGCACCCTGCCGCTGAACGAGACCGTCGACCGGGTCAACGCCCTCGTCGCCAGCATGGACCGCATCCTGACCGCGCCGGGGGCGGACGAGCTGCCCGAGGCCGTCATGGCCGCCTTCGACCAGATCCGCGTCACCGTGGCCGACCTCCAGCGCCGCGACGTGCCGAAGAACTTCAACGAGACCCTCGTCTCCTTCAACGCCGCCTCGCTCGCCTTCGACGGGCTGGCCGGCAACCTCAACGCCCTGATGCCGCAGGTCGCCGGGCTGGCCGCGCGCGCCGATTCGGTGCTTTCCGAGTTCGACGTCGGGTCGGAGCTGAACTACGAGGCCATCACCACCATCCGCGAGATCCGCGATGCCGCCCGCGCCATCACCGCCCTGGTGGATACCATCGAGCGGCGGCCCAACTCGCTCCTTCTGGGGAAATGACCGCCATGCGCCGCGCCCTCCTGCTGCTCGCCCTCGCCCTGCCCCTCGCCGCCTGCGCCACCGGGGCGGCGGACGAGACGCGCTATCACCTCCTGCCGAAGCCCACCCCCGCCCAGCGGGTCGTGTTCGGAGGCGAGACCGTGGCCCTGCGCGAGCTGGACCTGCCGCTCTACGTGCGCGGGGCCGAGGTGGCGTTCGTGGACGCGACGGGGGCGGTGTCGCTGTCGGAGGGCAACCGCTGGGCCGACGAGCCGCCCCGTGCCATGACCCGCGCGCTGGCCGGTTCCCTGCGCGATTCGCTCGATACGCCGGTCGTGGTCGAGCCGTGGGGCCGTGCCGTCGAGCCGACCCTGCGCATCGACATCGTCGTCGACCGCTTCGTCGGCGCGGCGGGGGGGGCGCTGACGCTGTCGGGGGATTTCCAGATCATCCGCCTCGACGACCGCCGCACCGTCTCGGCCCAGGGCTTCGACATCGACGTGCCGGTAGCCGGCGAAACCTTCGACGCCCTCGTCGCGGCCCATTCGGCGGCGCTGGCGAGGCTGTCGGACGAGATCGTGGTCGCCATCCGAGACGATGCTGTCTGACGGGAACCCCGTCCCCGGCGAAGACCGGGAACCTCGACGGTCAACGCACCGTCGCGCGAGGCTCTCGTGTGCTCCGCGCAGCGGCTGCGCCGGGAGCGGGGGCTATCGTCCCAGCCCCCCCATCGCCTCGATGGCCGCCACAATCTCCGTCACCGACCCGCCATGCTTCAGTTCCGCGAAGACGACCGGACGCTCGCCGCGCATCCGGGCCGCATCGCGCCGCATCACGTCGAGCGAGGCCCCGACATGGGGGGCGAGGTCGGTCTTGTTGACGATCAGCAGGTCCGAGCGCGTGATGCCCGGCCCGCCCTTCCTCGGGATCTCCTCCCCCGCCGCCACGTCGATCACGTAGAGCGTAATGTCGGCCAGCTCAGGCGAGAAGGTCGCGGCGAGGTTGTCGCCGCCCGATTCGATGAACACCACGTCAAGATCGGGATGCCGCCCGCGCATCTCCGCGATGGCGGCGAGGTTGATCGAGGCATCCTCGCGGATGGCGGTATGCGGGCACCCGCCCGTCTCCACGCCGAGGATGCGGTCCGACGGCAGCGCCTGCATCCGCACCAGCGCCTCGGCATCCTCGGTCGTGTAGATGTCGTTCGAGATCGCGGCGACCGAATAGCGGTCCCGCATCGCCACGCAGAGCCGCGCCGTCAGCGTCGTCTTGCCCGCCCCGACCGGGCCGCCGATGCCCACGCGCAGGGGGCCGTTGGGAGAGCGTGTCATGTCCTGAACAACCTCACAGCTAGCGTCTCGTGCCGCATCGCGGCGATATCCGTGGCCCAGGCGCAGCCGCCCAGATCGTCCGTCCCGCACTCCGTCGCCTCGCGCGCCACCCGCTCGACCAGCGGATGCAGCGCGGCGAGGATGCGCTGGCCCTCGACCTGCCCCAGCGGGACGAGGCGGATGGCCGCGGAGACGAGGTTGGCGGCGAAGGCGGCGAGCGCCAGCGCGACCGTCTCGGCCATCGGCAGCCCCCGCGCCCGCGCCGCGACGCCCAGCGCCACCGGATAGGCGCGCGGCACCCCGTCGCCCCCCCAGGCCGCGCCGACCGTCTCCGCGAAGGCCGTCCCCTGCGCCACAGTCTCGCGCAGGCGCTCCGCCGAGGCGGCGAGGGCGCGGGCGAGGGCGTCGAGGGCCACCGCGTCCTCGCCCCGCATCGCGGCGGCGGTCAGGATGGCGTCGTTGCGCCCCGCCCCGTGCTCGATGCAGGCCGCGATCCAGCCCTGCGCCGATTCCCGGTCCCCCACCGCCCCCGCCGCGACCGCCTGCTCCAGCCCGTGCGAATAGGCGAAGGCCCCGACCGGAAACCCCGGCGACAGCCAGGTCGCCAGCGTCAGCATCGCCTCAGTCATGGGTATGGATATGCGCGTTCGGGTCCTCTTGCGGGTCGTGGGAATGGCTGTGCCCGTGGGTGCGCCCGTGGCCGTAGGCCCCGCCTTCCGGGTGGAACGGCTCGCGGACCGCGCGCACCGTCGCGCCGAGCCGCTCCAGCATGTCCCGCAGCACGGGGTCGGCCTGGATCAGGAGGCGCCCCTCTTCCATCTGGCAAGGCGTATGCCGGTTGCCGACATGCCAGGCGATGCGGGGCAGGGCAGGGCCGGTGATCTCCAGCAGGTCCTCCGGCGCGGCGCGGACGACGATGCGCGTCCCGTCCGTCGCCGCGATCTCCTCCCCGTCGGCCAGCAGCCGCGCCTCGGGCAGATCGACCACCACCCGCACGCCGCCATCGGTGGTCAGGGCGCGGCGCCGGAGGTAGCGGTCGGCGTAGGGGAGGGTGACGGTTTCAGCCATTATCCGCAGTCTTAGTTCGCTGTGCGATGATGTTTTTCAGGCCTTCGATGGGTAGAGGTCGCTTGGGATCAGGCCTGTGAAGCATCGCATGGCAGTTCGGGCAGACGGGGCGCATGTCTTCGATGGGATCAATCTCGTACGCATCGCCGATGGTCGCCAGCGGAACCAAGTGATGTACGTGGATGAACTCTTTGCCATGGATGCCGTAGGAGCGCTCGAAATCCATATTGCAGACGCAGCAGGCATAGCCGTAATGGGCAAGGCAGGCGCGGCGCGCGGCAGGGTTGCGTTCGTAGGCATTGACGAGAACCCGGGTCAACGTTCCTTCTGGAAATCTCTGTGCATCATCGGCGGAGGTTTCGTCGGGATAGGCCATTGCACGCATGCCGTATGAGGCACCGAAGGCCCGCGCCAGTTCGGGCCGCATTCTCCAAAGAAAACCCCTGGCCCCTTCCTCGCCATCGAAGACAGTATACCAGGGGAGCGGCTTGCCGCTTCTGTGTACCATTGGCTGAAGATTGTAAGCGTCGATCAGCTTTCGCCCGAACTTGCCCGTCGTGCTGTTCAAGGCGCCGGACGTATTCTTACCCGTATACCCCAACATCCGACCCATTTCGCCAGCATATCCCTCATGATTCGGCTGAGCGTAGACTGTGGCAAAGATCTTCAACATCGCCTCCGTGGCGAAGTCTGGTTTGGCAAATACCTCGCGCCATTGTGCCTCTGTCAGAGTATACGCGCTCAAAACAAAAAATACCGCTGCGCCATCGGTAGCACGTCCGCGGGTTCGCAGGTCAGCAGCTCCCCGTCGGCGCGGACCTCGTAGGTCTCAGGGTCGACCTCGATCTCGGGGGTGGCGTCGTTGAGGATCATGCTCGCCTTGCCGATGCCGCCGCGGGTGTTGCGCACGGCCAGAGTCTCCTTCGCCAGCCCCAATCGCGCGCCGATGCCTGCATCCTGCGCCGCCCGGGAGACGAAGCTGACCGAGGAGGCGGTCATCGCGCCGCCATAGGCGCCGAACATCGGGCGCATGTGCACGGGCTGGGGCGTGGGGATGGAGGCGTTCGGGTCGCCCATCGGCGCGGCGGCGATGGTGCCCCCGATCAGGACCATCTCGGGCTTCACGCCGAAGAAGGCCGGGTTCCACAGGCACAGGTCCGCCCGCTTGCCCTCCTCGATGCTCCCGATCTCGTGCGCGATGCCGTGGGCGATGGCCGGGTTGATCGTATATTTCGCGATGTAGCGGCGCACGCGCAGGTTGTCGTTATTGCCCGTCTCCCCGGCCAGGCTCCCGCGCTGGCGCTTCATCTTGTCGGCGGTCTGCCACGTGCGGATCAGCACCTCGCCGACCCGGCCCATGGCCTGGCTGTCGGACGCGATGATGGAGAATGCGCCCATGTCGTGCAGGATGTCCTCGGCGGCGATGGTCTCGCGGCGGATGCGGCTCTCGGCGAAGGCCACGTCCTCGGGGATCGCCTTGTCGAGGTGGTGGCAGACCATGAGCATGTCGAGATGCTCTTCGAGCGTGTTGACCGTGTAGGGGCGCGTGGGGTTGGTGCTCGACGGGATGATGTGCGCCAGGCCCGCGACCTTGATGATATCGGGCGCATGGCCGCCGCCCGCGCCCTCGGTGTGGAAGGCGTGGATCGTGCGCCCGTCGATGGCCTTCACGGTATTCTCGACGAAGCCGCTCTCGTTCAGCGTATCGGTGTGGATCATCACCTGCACGTCGGTCTCGTCGGCGACCGTCAGGCAGCAGTCGATCGCCGCCGGGGTCGTGCCCCAATCCTCGTGCAGCTTGAGCGCGCAGGCCCCGCCCTCGACCATCTCCATCAGCGCGGCCGGCTCGGAGGCGTTGCCCTTGCCGGCCAGGCCGATATTCATCGGGAAGGCGTCCATCGCCTGGAGCATCCGCCCGATATGCCACGGCCCCGGCGTGCAGGTGGTGGCGAGCGTGCCGTGGGCCGGGCCGGTGCCCCCGCCGAGCATGGTGGTGACGCCCGACATGAGCGCCTCCTCGATCTGCTGCGGGCAGATGAAGTGGATGTGGCTGTCGAAGCCCCCGGCGGTGAGGATCTTTCCCTCCCCCGCGATGGCCTCCGTGCCCGGGCCGATGACGATGTCCACATTCGGCTGCGTATCCGGGTTCCCCGCCTTGCCGATCTTCGCGATGCGCCCGTCCCGCAGGCCCACATCGGCCTTGTAGATGCCGGAATGGTCGACGATCAGGGCATTCGTGATGACGGTATCGACGGCCCCGTCGGCGCGGGAAACCTGGGACTGCCCCATCCCGTCGCGGATGACCTTGCCGCCCCCGAACTTCACCTCCTCGCCATAGGTCGTCAGATCGCGCTC
>JAHDDY010000003.1:9791-47358 GCA_020629115.1 Paracoccaceae bacterium
ATTGGCCTCGGCGAAATGGTAGTGGCTGCCGACCTGCACCGGGCGGTCGCCGGTATTGGCCACCGTCAGCGTGGTGCGCTCGGCGCCGTCGTTGAGGGCGATATCGCCGCTCGCGCAGAGGATTTCTCCGGGGATCATGGGCTGGCCTCCAGGGATTGGCGCGCGCGGGCGGCGGCGCGGTCGAACTCGGCTTCGAGGGCGGGATCGACGCCCCGGCATCCGGCGGCGACCGCCTCGGCCCAGTCGACATAGGCCGCCATCCGCTCGGCGGGCCATTCGGCGGGCGGGCTGTCGGCGAGGGCGGTCAGGTTGCTCGCCTTGTCGGCAAGCTTGAGGCGCTTGGCCCCGGCGCTCTTGGCCGGTGCGCCCTCGACCTGCCGCCGCTTGCGCTCGGCCTTCGGGAGGGACTTGTCGTCCGTCACCTCCCCGACCAGCGCAGCGACTTCCGGGCCGAAGCGGGCGATGATCTCCTCCGCCGTGCCATCGGTATCCTCCACCACGTCGTGCAGCAGGGCCGCCGTCACGAGGGTCGGGTCCGCATCCGGCGAGCGGGCGACCCGCGCGGCCACGTCGATCACGTGGTTGACGTACGGTTCCGCCGCCACGCCCTTGCGCGTCTGGCCGACGTGGCGCTCGGCGGCGTAGCGGCAGGCGTCCATCACGGTGGCGAGGGATGCACTCACCGGATCGGCTCGTGCACGGTCACCAGCTTGGTCCCGTCCGGGAACGTCGCCTCGACCTGCACGTCGTGGATCATCTCGGCCACGCCCTCCATGACCTGCGCGCGGGTTATGACATGCGCGCCCGCCTCCATCAGGTCGGCGACGCTGCGCCCGTCCCGCGCACCCTCGACCACGGCGTCGGTGATGAGGGCGACCGCCTCGGGGTGGTTGAGCCTGACCCCGCGTTCCAGCCGCCGGCGCGCGACCTGCGCGGCCATGCTGACGAACAGCTTGTCCTTCTCCCTCGGCGTCAGGATCATCGCGGTTCCCTCATATCGACCATACCTTCGGCAGCGGCCCGTCGCGCAGGCACTCGACCGTGCGCTCCAGCGCCCGGCGCAGCATGGCCCCACTATCGGCCACGATGCGCGCCGCAAGCAAGCCGTTCCATGCGCTCGCTGCACAGTTTTCGTCCAGCGTATCCCGAACTGCCCCCAATCGGTCAGGCGCATCGGCGGCGACGTACAGAAGAGAGGCACAGGCGATGCGCCCGCCGAAGGTCCCCGGCGCGGCGATCAGCGTCTCGATGTCCCCGCCCAGCCGCAGCGCGTCGGCATAGACCGGCACCCCGTCCCGATGCACGCGCCAGGCATCGTGCAGGCTACCCTTTATGACCCGCTCGCCCATCGCCGCCCGGCCCAGCACCAGCGGCTCGATGGCCAGAAGCGTCGCATCGCCGGGCATGTGCACCGTCAGCGTCCGGCGCAGGCGCGCGCCCTCGAACAGGATCGTCTCCTGCGGCAGCCAGTCGAGCCGCGCCCCCGCACCCAGGCTCAGCGTGTTGGCGATGCGCCCGTCATCGCCCGTGGAGCGGTAGAGGCGCTCGGCGGTCTGGGTGGTGACGGTCAGGGCGGTATGCGGGGCGGCCTCGATGCGTGCGTCGAACCGGTCGCCCCCGGTCACGCCCCCGGCCGTGTTGAGCAGCACCGCCTCGCAGCGTTCCCCGCGCGGCAGGCGCAGCTTGGCCGATCCGGCCTGATGCAGCCGCTCGACGACCGTCGCCGCCCCGCGCCGCTTGAAGGAGGCGCGCACGGTGCCCCGCGCGCGCTGCATCGTCGGCGCTGTCATGCGCCCGTGAAAGCCGCCGGGTCGGGGACCAGCTCGTCGAGGATCTTCGCCGAGGCGATGACGCCCGGCACCCCCGCGCCCGGATGCGTGCCCGCGCCGACGAGGTAGAGGTTCGCCACCTCCTCGCTGACGTTGTGGGGCCGGAACCAGGCGATCTGAGTCAGTTGCGGCTCGAAGCTGAAGCCCGCGCCGTTGTAGGACAGGTAGTCGCGCTCGAAATCGGGCGGCGTGAGCAGGCGCGAGGTGACGACACGGTCCCGCAGGCCGGGCAGGACGGTCGCCTCCAGATGCGCCTCGATCTTGCGCCGGTACGGCTCGGCCTCCGTCTCCCAGTCGATATTCCCCGACAGGTTCGGCACGGGCGAGAGCACGTAGAAGGCGTCGTGCCCGGCGGGGGCCATCGACGGGTCGGTCGCGGTGGGCCGGTGCAGGTAGAGGCTGAAATCCTCGGCCAGCACGCGCCTGTCGAAGATGTCCTTCAGCAGCGGGCCGTAGCGCGGCCCCATCATGATGGTGTGATGCGGGACGGCCTCGTACTGCCGATCCGTGCCGAAATACCAGACGAACAGGCCCATGGAATAGGCCGCGCGCCTGAGCTTGGCTTCCGACCAGCGCCGCCCGGGGGGCAGCAGCTTCGAGTGGGTCCAGGCGGCATCGGCGTTCGAGACGACCACGTCGGCGAACAGCGTCTCGCCGTCCACCAGCTTGACCCCCCGCGCCGCACCGCCCGCGGTCAGGATCTCGGCCACCTCCGCCCCGTAGCGCATCGTCCCGCCCTGTCCCTCGGCCAGGGAGGCGAGGGCGAGGGCGAGGGTGTTCGTCCCACCCATCGCGTAATGCACGCCCGCCTCCTTCTCCAGATGCAGGATCAGGCCGAACATGGAGCTGGCGCGCATCGGGTTGCCGCCGATGAACAGCGGATGGAAGCTGAACGCCTGGCGCAGGCGCTCGTCCTTCAGGTAGCCGCTGACCATCGAGTAGATCGAGCGGTAGGCGCGCGTGCGCAGGAGGTCCGGCACCGCCCCGGCCATGCGCCCGATCGAGTGGAACGAGCGGTCGACCATCTTCACGAAGCCGATCTCGTAGCAGCGGCGGCTCTCCTCCAGCAGGCGTTCGTACCCGGCCACGTCGTCCGGGTTGAAGCGGGCGATCTCGGCGCGCATGAACTCGGGGTCGGCGCTGTAGCGCAGCTCCGTCCCGTCGTGGAAGCGCACGGTGTAGAAGGGGGTGAGTGGCTGGAGCGTGACGTGATCCGCCATCCGTTCGCCGCACAGGTCGAACAGCTCCTCGAACAGGAAGGGCGCGGTGACGATGGTCGGCCCGGCATCGAAGGTGAACCCGTCCTGCCGGAAGATCCGTGCCCGCCCCCCCGGCTGGTCGAGCTTGTCGAGCACGGTCACGCGGTAGCCCCGCGCCCCCAGCCGGATCGCCGCCGCCAGCCCGCCGAAGCCCGCGCCGATGACGATGGCGTGGGGGCGGCCCTCCTGCGGGGTATGCGATAGATCGTTCATGGTCGCGTGTTCCTACTCTGCCGCGATGCCGGGGGAGCGGGGCGCGCGTGCCCCGCGCGTCTTTCGCCAGATATCCCACCAGTGATAGAGGATGATCGACAGCCCCGTGATGCACGGTGCGGCCCAGAGCACGGGCGAGAGCGCCAGTTCCGGGGCGAGGCGCACCGCGCCGAAGGCGAAGAAGGCCGTGTAGACCGATATCCCCGCCCCCACGAGGCCCTTGAGATGCTGGCGCAGCCATGCCTGCCGGTCCGTCCCGTCCGAGTAGATGAACCACAGGTTCGTCCCCACGGTGGCGAAGCCGATGGCGGAAATGCCGATCATCAGCGGCTCGCCCGCCATTGCCCCCCGCAGCGCGCAGTTGAGCGTCGCCGCGAGCAGCAGGGCCTGCAGCGCCAGATGCGGCCACGCCCGGTTGCGCCGGTGGTCGCGCCGGTTGGCGATGCAGGCGAGGCCGTAGCACACGAGATTGATGGTCAGGATCGCCAGATACAGCATCATCCAGCCGAAGACATTCGCGATGAAGGCCGGCTCGAAGGTCATGTGCGGATGCGTGCCCGCCGGGTCAAGCAGCGTCGTCCCGCTGATCCCGATGGCCAGCACGCCGACCGCGAGCATCGAATACGCGAAGACCGTCCCCCAGTTCCGATGCGGCGTCCCGCCCTTCCGCCCGAAGACCGGAACCCAGAACGCCACGAGGCCCACCGAGCCGATGACGATGTGGGCGGCGATGAAGAGATCGTGGAGGGTGTGGATCATGGGAGGTGCCCGTCGGCGCATGACCCGAATTGCCGCCGATCGCATAGCGCGGTCACCCTCGGGCTTGACCCAAGGGTCCATCTCCCCGTCCCGCCGGTCGGTTCGAACCGAAAGCTGGATGCCCGGGTCAAGCCCGGGCATGACGGCGCATAGCTTGGACGAGGCCGAGGGGTGCCTGCGGACGCCACCCCCGCCGAAGGCGAGGCAGAGCCTATCTTCAAGACTGACGATACCGTCACGGGACGTTTTCCTTGCCGTCGCGTCGAGGGGGCGATACGCCTTAATGTCAAGTAAAGTTGACAGTGGTGTCAATACAAATGAATGTCCACGCCTACATTCCCCCCCGCCCCGCGCCTCTCCCCGCCACGCTCTCGCTCCTGCGGGTGATCTGGCAGCGGGAGGGGGACCTGCTGACCCTGTTGCCCGCCAATGCCTACCGGGTGGAGGCGGGGTGGCTCGGCTGGTCGCGGCGGTCGATCCTCATCGTGAACGAGCCGGCCACCGTGCGGCACCTGCTGGCCGACCCGGACGGCATCTTTCCGAAGAACGACCTGATGACCGGGGCGGTCGAGCCGCTGATCGGCGATTCGATCTTCGTGTCGTCGGGGGCGACCTGGCGGCGGCAGCGGCGCATGGTGGCCCCCGCCTTCGGCAGCCTGCACCTCGCCAAGGCCTTCGCGGCGATGGACGAGGCGGTCGATGCGCGCGAGGCGGCGCTGGACGCGGCGGCGGCGGTGGGCGAGACGGTCTCGCTCGACCTGACGATGAGCTGGCTGACGGCGGACGTCATCTGCCGCACCGTCTTCTCGGCCCCCCTCGCGCCGGGGGTGGCGGAGGACGTGTACGACGACTTCAAGGTGTTCGAGCGGTCGGCGGCGCATGTGGAGCTGAAGCGCCTGATCCTGTCGCCCGCCTTCGACGATATTCCCCAGCATCCGCATGTGTTGGAGGCCTGCGCCCGCATCCGGCGGCATCTCGGCGCGATGGTCGATCCGCATCTGGCGGACGGAGCCGCCTTCGACGATATCGCCTCGGCCGTCATCGCTGCGCGTGACCCGGAGACGGGCAGCCCCTTCACCCGCGAGGAGCTGATCGACCAGCTCGGCGTGTTCTTCCTCGCCGGGCACGAGACCTCGGCCAGCGCGCTGACCTGGGCCTTCTTCATCGCCGCCACCCGGCCCGAGGCGCTGGCGCGCATCCGCGAGGAGGTGGACGCGGTCTGCGGCGATGGGCCGGTCGAATTCGAGCACATGCCGCGCCTGACATATCTGAAGAACTTCTTCCGCGAGGTGCTGCGCCTCTACCCGCCCATCACCTTCATCCCCCGCGTCGCGCTGAAGGGGACGGAGATCCTGGGCCACAAGGTCAAGCGCGGGACGATGGTGATGATCGCGCCGTGGACCATCCACCGTCACCGCCTCTACTGGGAGGCGCCGGAGACGTTCGACCCCGACCGCTGGCTGCCCGAACGGGCCGGGGAGCTGACGAAGGACGCCTACATCCCCTTCGGCATCGGCCCGCGCGTCTGCGTCGGTGCGGCCTTTGCCAGCATGGAGGCGGCGCTGATCCTCGCGCGGCTGCTGCGCCGCTACGATTTCGACGTGCAGGACGCGGATGCCGTGCGCCCCGCCGCCCGCCTGACCACCCGCCCCGGCGCGCCGGTCATGGTGACGCCCCGGCGGCGGGCAGGATGATCGAAAGGTTTGGTGCGGTAGGATGACGGGACGGCTTTTCCCATGACGGTCCAGAGGGTCTTTCGCGTGGTCTTTTGCATCGGTCTGCTGGTTGTCGTGATCTTCAGCCTCGAACCCCGCCCGCCTCAGGTCCTCCTGAGCCAGGGCGATCTCGTCGCGCATCTGGCCGCGTACGGCGCGCTGGGCCTCGCGGCGGGGCTGGGCTGGCCGGGGCGGCTGTCGCTGGTGCTGGTGGCCATGCCGCTTTGCGGGTTCGCGCTGGAACTGGCGCAGATCCCGGTGCCGGGGCGGGCCTTCGAATGGTCGGATGCGATGGCGAACACGGTCGGCGCGCTGCTCGGCGTCCTCGCGGCGTGGGCCGCACGGCGGGTCATGCCTGCCGCCTAAGGAAAGCGGCCTATACCCGCCCCTCCGCCGCCAGCGCCGCGAACAGCGTCGCCTCGGCCCGCGCGTCCCCCGCTTCGAGCGCGTAGACGTAGGCGTGGGTGCGGTGGAAGGCGACCTTCTCGGCATCGTCCGCCCAGTACTCGGCGGCCAGCCTGTGCAGCGCGCACAGCTCCCCCGCCCGCCCCGACCCGTGCAGGTCGCGCAAGGCCCGGTCGAGCGGGCCGCGCGCCGCCGCGCGGTCGCGGGCCATCAGCGCGGCGATGGCGTCCGGGGTCATCCGGCGGTGGTGATGTCCGGCGCGTCCTCGGCCTTCATGCCGACGACGTGATAGCCGCAATCGACGTGATGCGTCTCGCCCGTCACGCCGGAGCTGAGATCGGAGCACAGGTACAGCCCCGCCCCGCCCACGTCGTCGCGGCTGACGTTGCGGCGCAGCGGCGAGTTGTACTCGTTCCACTTGAGGATGTAGCGGAAATCCCCGATGCCGGAGGCGGCGAGCGTCTTCATCGGCCCGGCGGACAGCGCGTTCACGCGGATGCCCTGCTTGCCGAGATCCATCGCCATGTAACGCACCGACGCCTCCAACGCGGCCTTGGCCACGCCCATGACGTTGTAATGCGGCATGACCCGCTCGGCCCCGTAATAGGTCAGCGTCAGCAGGCTGCCCCCCTCGGGCATCAGCTTCTCGGCGCGCTGGGCGATGGCGGTGAAGCTGTAGCAGGAGATGTTCATCGTGCGGTCGAAGTTGGCCTCGGTCGTGTCGACGTAGCGGCCCTTCAGCTCGGCCTTGTCGCTGTAGGCGATGGCGTGGACGACGAAGTCGAGCGTGCCCCAGTCCTTCTCCAGCGTCTCGAACACCGCGTCCATCGAGGCCGCGTCCGTCACGTCGCAGGGCAGGACGTGCTTCGAACCGACGCTCTCGGCCAGCGGCCCCACGCGCTTCTTCAGCGCGTCGCCCTGGAAGGTGAAGGCCAGTTCGGCCCCGTGCTCGGCGCATTGCTTCGCGATGGCCCAGGCGATGGAGCGGTCGTTGGCGACGCCCATGACGAGGCCGCGCTTGCCGTGCATGATCGGGGAGGGAGAGGTCATTGGCAAGGTCCGTGTCGGAAGGCCGGTCCGGGACCGCCCCGGACGTGTGCGGCGCATCCTACACGACGGGGCGGGGGCGTCAACGTGGCGCCGGCACGCCCCGCGCCTTTCCCGCGCGGCGGTTCCGTGCCATCAGGGGCCGGGCGAACGGGGGAGGGCGAGCGCGATGGCCATCGGCAAGCAGTGGCGGCGGAGACGGATGATGCTGCGGACGGCGCTGGGCGGCGCGCCGCGCGGCTTCTTCATGCCCTATCGCTACGCGGCCTCGGCCCGCCCGGCGAGCGGCTATCCCGAGATCGGGGCGCGGTTCGATGCGTTGCGGGGCGATTTCGCGGCCCTGCTCGCCCGCGCCGCCGCCCTGCGCCCGGTCTTCGACGGCTTCGAAGGCCCGCCCCCGGCCCCGCGCTGGGATCAGTCGTGGTTCCCCACCCTCGACGCGGCCATCGCCTGCGCGGTGCTCGACGAGGCGCGGCCCCGGCGCGTGATCGAGGTCGGGTCGGGGCATTCGACGCGGTTCCTGTCGCGCATGGCCGGGGAGGGCGTGGTGACCTGCATCGACCCCGAACCCCGCGCGGCGGTCTCGGCCCTGCCGGTGAGGTGGGAGCGCGCGCTGTTGTCGGAGGATCACCTGCCGCTGTTCGATGCGCTGGAGGCCGGGGACGTGGCGTTCTTCGATTCGAGCCATCTGCTGTGGCCCGGTCTCGACGTGGACCTGATCCTCAACCGCATCCTGCCCCGCCTCGCGCCGGGCGTGCGGGTGCATGTCCACGACATCCTGCTGCCCGACCCCTATCCCGACGCATGGGAGTGGCGGGGCTATACCGAGCAGAACGCCTTGGGCGGCTGGCTGATGGGGGGCGCGTTCACGCCGCTCTTCGCCAGCCACTACGCCGCCACGCGCATGGGCGCGCTCGATCATCCGGCGGTGGCCGGGCTGCCCCGCCATCCCGAATCCCTCGACACGAGCCTCTGGATGGTGAAGAACGCGGTCCCATGAGCGAGAGCATGGCAAAACCCCGCATCGTGCTGGTCGAGCCGCAGATGGGCGAGAACATCGGCGCGGCGGCGCGCGGCATGTGGAATTTCGGGCTGGAGGACATGGCCGTCGTCGCCCCGCGCGATGGCTGGCCGTCCGAGCCGGCGGTGGCGATGGCCGCGGGCGCGACGCATGTGCTGGAGCGCGCGGAGCTGTGCGCGACCACCCGCGAGGCGGTGGCGGGCTGCACCCACGTCTACGCCACCACCGCCCGCCCGCGCGGCATGACCAAGCGCGTCGTCACCCCGCGGCAGGCCGCCGCCGAGATGCGCGCCCGGGCCGCCGACGGCGAGCGGGTCGCCGTGCTCTTCGGGCGGGAGCGGTCGGGGCTGGGGACCGAGGATATCGTCCTGTCGAACACCATCGTCACCGCCCCCGTGAACCCCGCCTTCGCCTCGCTCAACCTCGCCCAATGCGTGCTGCTGGTCGCCTACGAGTGGATGCAGGCCGCCGACGGCACGCCCCCCGAGACCTACGACCCCGGCAAGGGCGGCATGGCCGCGCGCGAGCAGGTCGAGACGCTGCTGGACTTCGTCGAGGGCGAGCTGGAGGGCGAGGGGTTCTTCTACCCCGAGGAGAAGGCCCCGACCATGAAGGCGGCGCTGCGCAACCTCTTCCACCGCGCCCCGCTGACGGTGGCGGATACCGGCATCCTGTGGGGCGTGGTCCGCACGCTGGTGGGCAAGCGGAGGAGCGGGGGGGAGAGCAGGTAGTGCCCCGCCCCCGGAGCTGCGCGCGGCACGAGGACCGGGGGCCTCGATGGACAATGCGCCTTGTGGCAACAGGCCCCGGATCGAGTCCGGGGCGGAGTGCTTTTCTCACACTTCCCCCACCGCCACCGTCCGCCCCTCGGCCAGCGAGCGGTTCGCCGCCTCGGCCATGGCCAGCGCGTTCACGCCGTCCTCCACCGTCGCGGGCACCTTCCCCCCGTCCAGCACCGCCGCGACGAAGGCGGCCCATTCGATCGCGTAGGCCCGGGCGTAGCGTTCGAGGAAGAAATGCATCGGCTTCGCGCGGCTCACCCCGGCGGCGGTCGCGCGCACGACCGTATCCTCCGTCACGTTCTCCGCCGCCAGCATCCCCGCCGACCCCAGCACCTCGACCCGCTGGTCGTAGCCGTAGGCGGCGCGGCGGGAGTTGCGGATGACGGCGAGGCGACCGTCGGCCCAGGCCAGCAGCACCATCGCCGTGTCGATATCCCCCGCCTCGCCGATGGCCGGGTCGACGAGGCACGCGCCCTGCGCCGTCACCGTCTCCGGCATCCCGAACAGATGCGCGGCCATGTCGAGATCGTGGATCGTCATGTCCCGGAACAGGCCGCCCGACACGCGGATGTACTCGACGGGCGGCGGGGCGGGGTCGTGGGAGGTGATCGTCAGCGTCTCCCCCCGCCCGATCTCGCCCGCCTCCAGCGCCGCCTTGAGCGCCGCGAAGTTCGGGTCGAAGCGGCGGTTGAAGCCCAGCATCACCGGGCGGTCGTGCCCGGCGGCGACGGCCTGCACCGCGCGCGCCCGCGCCAGCGACAGGTCGATGGGCTTCTCGCAGAACACCGCCTTGCCCGCCCGCACCCCCGCCTCGATCAGGTCCGCATGGGTGTTGGTGGAGGAGGCGATCAGGATGGCGTCGATGCCGTCATCGGCGAGGACGTCCGCGATCCCGCGCACCGGGACGCCGTGCTCCCCGGCCAGGGCGCGGGCGGCATCGGGCATCGGGTCGCTGACGGCGGCGAGGGTCGAGCGCGGATCGGCGGCGATGGCGGCGGCGTGGACGCGGCCGATGCGGCCCGCGCCGAGCAGGGCGGTTCTCATGGGGTGTCTCCCTCGATATCTGCACGGGGCAATTTTTCCGTTCCATCCCGCGTCCGATTATGGTGAAGTCCGCCCCGGTGCTACACCGAATATTCGAAAACGGGAGACAATCCCGTCACGGTCCTTAGGGAGGAACCATGACCAACTTCTTCAAGACGGCGGCCGTCGCCGCCGCGATCGGCTTCGCCGCGCCCGCCATGGCCACCGACATCATCGTCGTGTCCCACGGCCAGGCGAACGACCCCTTCTGGTCGGTCGTCAAGAACGGCGTCGACAAGGCCGCCGAGCATACCGGCGCGAACGTCGACTACCGCGCGCCCGAGACCTTCGACATGGTCGCCATGAGCCAGCTCATCGACGCCGCCGTGAACCAGGAGCCGGACGGCATCGTCGTCTCCATTCCCGACGGTGACGCCCTCGGCCCGTCGATCGAGCGCGCCGTCGCCGCCGGCATCCCGGTCATCTCCATGAACTCCGGCTCCGACGTGGCCGCGACCCTGGGCGTCAGCCTGCATGTCGGCCAGTCCGAGTACGACGCGGGCGTCGCGGCGGGCGGGATGCTCGCCGGAATGGGTGGCACGAACGCCATCTGCGTCAACCACGAGGTCGGCAACGTCGCGCTCGACCTGCGCTGCTCGGGCTTCGAGGAAGGCTTCGGCGGCGCGGTCACCGTCCTGCCCACAGGCAACGACCCCGCCGAGATCGAGGCGAAGGTCAACGCCGCGCTCGCCTCGGACGAGAGCATCGACACGGTCATGGCGCTGGGCGCGGGCCTCGCGGGCGAGCCGTCCGTCACCGCCGCCCAGAACTCGGGCCGCGACGTGAACGTGGCGTCCTTCGACCTGTCGGCCAACTTCCTGCAGCACATCGTCAACGGCGACGCGGCCTTCGCCATCGACCAGCAGCAGTTCCTGCAGGGCTACCTGCCGGTCGTCATGCTGGCCATGAACGCCGAATACGGCCTGATGCCCGGCGGCGACGTGCCTTCCGGCCCGAACCTGGTCACCCAGGACAAGGCCGGCCAGGTGATCGAGCTGTCCGCGCAGGGCATCCGCTGATCGCGATGCCGACGTTCGGGTAACGAGAAGGACCGTGGCGTCGAGACGCGCCACGGTCTTTTTTCGCGCAGCCGTCATCGTCGGGCCTGTCCCGACGATCCATGTCTCGGACCGAACGGCTGTACGGGTCGAAGAATGGACCCTCGCAACGGGTGCGAGGGTGACGGGACCGGGATGGGTCGCTGTACGGGAAAGCGACCGAGTTGAAGGGGGAACCGATGACGGACGTCTCGGCCAATGACGCCGCCGACGAGCGGCTCGGCAAGGAAAGCCTCGGCGCGCGGCTGATGAAGCGCCCGGAGCTGGGGGCCATCGCGGGGGTGGTGCTCGTCACCATCTTCTTCCTCGTCACCGCCGACCCGGCGATGTTCACGCTGTCGGGCGTCATCAACTTCATGACCCCCGCCGCCCAGCTCGGCATCCTCGCCATCGGGGCGGCGATGCTGATGATCGGGGGGGAGTTCGACCTCTCCATCGGCTCGATGGTCGCCTTCGCGGGCCTGTTCTTCGCGGCGATGACGGTGACCTTCGGCCTGCCGCTGATCCTCGCCATCCCGATGACCTTCGTGTTCGCCGCGATGGTCGGCTCGCTGAACGGCTTCATCGTCATCAAGTCGGGCCTGCCCTCCTTCATCGTCACGCTCGCCTTCCTCTTCATCCTGCGCGGCCTGTCGCTGGTGGGGCTGAAATACGCCACCGGCGGCTCGACCCAGTTGCGCGGGGTGCGCGACGCGACCGAGAATGACCCGCTCGCGCCGTTCTTCTCGGGCGACGCCTTCGGCGGCCTGTTCCGCTGGCTCGCCGCGAACGACTACGTCGAGACCTTCAAGAACGGCACGCCCAAGGTGCCGGGCATCCCCGTCGAGATCATCTGGTTCGTCATCATCGCCCTCGTCGCGACCTGGGTCCTGCTGAGGACCCCGGCGGGCAACTGGATCTTCGCCGCCGGGGGCGACACGAACGCGGCCACCAATTCGGGCGTGCCGGTGCGGCGGGTGAAGATATCGCTGTTCATGGTCACGGCCGCCTGTGCCGCCATGGTCGCCATCATCACCGTCATGGATGCCGGCTCGACCGATTCGCGGCGCGGCTTCCAGAAGGAGTTCGAGGCCATCATCGCCGCCGTGATCGGGGGCTGCCTGCTGACGGGCGGCTACGGCTCGGCCATCGGGGCGTTCTTCGGGTCGATCATCTTCGGCATGGTGGTCATCGGGCTGACCTACACCGATTTCGACCAGGACTGGTTCCAAGTCTTCCTCGGCGGGATGCTCCTGCTCGCGGTCCTGTTCAACAACGCCATCCGCAAGCGCGTGACGGGGGAGCGCTGACATGACTGAACCCATCGCGCGGAACGGCGCGGAACCAATCGTCCGGATGCGCGATATCGAGAAGCATTTCGGCAACATCATCGCCCTCGCCGGGGTCAGCTTCGACGTGCGCCCCGGCGAATGCCACTGCCTCCTCGGCGATAACGGGGCGGGCAAGTCGACCTTCATCAAGACCATGTCGGGCGTCCACAAGCCGACCAAGGGCGAGATCCTGTTCGAGGGCCGGACGATGGATTTCTCCAGCCCGCGCGACGCGATGGAGGCGGGCATCGCCACCGTCTTCCAGGATCTCGCCATGATCCCGCTGATGAGCGTCACCCGCAACTTCTTCATGGGGCGCGAGCCGACCGTGGGGCGCGGCCCGTTCAAGCGCATGGACGTCGAGCGCATGAACGAGATCACCATGGCCCAGATGCGCGAGATGGGCATCAACCTGCGCGCCCCCGACCAGGCCGTCGGCACCCTCTCGGGCGGCGAGCGCCAGACCGTCGCCATCGCCCGCGCGGTGCATTTCGGGGCCAAGGTGCTGATCCTCGACGAGCCGACCTCGGCTCTCGGCGTGCGCCAGACCTCGAACGTGCTGGCCACCATCGACAAGGTGCGCCGGCAGGGCGTCGGCGTCGTCTTCATCAGCCACAACGTCCGCCACGCTCTGGCCGTCGGCGACCGCTTCACGGTGCTCAACCGTGGCAAGACCCTCGGCACCGCCACCCGCGGCGAGATCACGCCGGAGGAATTGCAGGACATGATGGCCGGCGGGCAGGAGATGGCCACGCTGGAGGGATCGCTGGGCGGGACGGTTTAGAAATAGAACTCTTCTGCCCCGGACTTGATCCGGGGCCTCTTGCAGTAAAGCGCTCTCTTCCGACAGGCCCCGCATCAAGTGCGGGGCAGAAGGTATTCTATAATCCGAAAGGCCCCCCAATGACCCAGTTCGCCACCTACCCCAGCCTCAAGGACAAGGCCGTCATCGTCTCGGGCGGGGCGTCCGGCATCGGGGCCGAGACCGTGCGCGCCTTCGCGGCGCAAGGGTCCCGCGTCGGCTTCCTCGATTTCGACGCCGAAGGGGGCAGGGCCATCGCCGAGGAGACTGGCGCGGCCTTCGCCGAGTGCGACCTGCGCGACATCGACGCCCTGCGCGCGGGCATCGACGCGCTGCGTGCCGCCAACGGCCCCGCGAGCGTGCTGGTCAACAACGCCGCCCGGGACGACCGCCACGACTGGCGCGACGTGACCCCCGAATACTGGGACGAGCGGCAGGCGACCAATATCCGGCACATGTTCTTCGCCATCCAGGCCGCGGCCCCCGACATGATCGAGCTGGGGGCCGGGTCCATCGTCAACATGGGGTCGAACTCGTGGTGGGAGGCGGGGGGCGGCTTTCCGGCCTACACCACCGCGAAATCCGCCGTCCACGGCCTGACCCGGACCATGGCGCGCGACCTCGGAGACCATCGCATCCGGGTCAACACCGTCGTTCCCGGCTGGATCATGACCGAGCGGCAGAAGGACCTGTGGGTGACCCCGGAGGCCATCGAGAAGCACCGCGACCGGCAATGCCTGCCCGACCTGATCGAGCCGGTCTACCTCGCCCGCATGGTCCTGTTCCTCGCCTCGGACGATTCGGCCATGTGCACGGCGAGCAACTTCATGGTCGAGGCGGGGTCGATATGAAGCGCGTCCCCCTCGGCGGCACGGGCCTGTCCGTCACCCCGATCTGCTTCGGCACCTCCAGTCTCGGCGACATGCCCGACACCTACGGCTACGGGGTGGACGAGGCGCGCGCGCGCGCGACCCTGCGCGCGATCTTCGACGGGCCGGTGAATTTTCTCGACACGTCGAACAATTACGGCCATGGCCGCAGCGAGGCGCGCATCGGCGACGCCATCCGCGAGCGGGGCGGCCTGCCCGAGGGCTTCGTGCTCGCGACCAAGCTCGACCGGGAGATGGAGACGGGCCGGTTCGACGCAACCCGCGTGCGCCGGTCGGTGGAGGAGAGCCTGGAGCGGCTCGGCCTCGACCGCTTCGCGCTCCTGCATCTCCACGACCCCGAGCACGCCCGCGACCTGGGCGAGATCACGCGCGCGGGCGGGGCGCTGGACGAGGCGTTCAAGCTGAAGGAGGAGGGCATTGCCGGGGCCGTCGGGCTGGCCATGGGGCGGCTCGACATCATGGAGCCGATGCTGCGCGACCGGCCCTTCGACGCGCTGGTCAGCCACAACCGCTACACCCTCCTGAACCGCGCCGCCGAGAGGATGTTCGAGGAAGCGCACGGGCGCGGCATCGCGATCCTCAACGCCGCGCCCTATGCCGGGGGCGTGCTGGCCAAGGGGGCCGAGGCGATGCCGCGCATCACCTATCAGCCTGCGGACGATGCGGCCCTCGCCCCCGTCCGCGCCATCGAGACCGCCTGCGCCCGCCACGGCATCGCCTCCGGCGCGCTGGCCCTGCAGTTCTCCATGCGCGACCCGCGCGTGACCGCCACCATCGTCGGCGTGACCAGGCCCGAGCGCGTGGCGCAGACGCTCGACTGGGCGGCGGCCGAGATTCCGCCCGCGCTGTGGGAGGAGGTCGAGGCTCTGGGCCATGCCACCGACGACCCGGAAGCGGGGCGGGTGTACAGGCCGGGGTGAAGAGCGCTTCCGCCCCGCACCCGATGCGGGGCCTGTCGCCGCTATGCGCGTTGCCCGAAAAGTCCCCGCATCGAATGCGGGACAGAACCTTTCCTCACAGCTTGTGCAGATACGTCCGGTACTCCACGTCCGACACCTCCGCCGCCAGCATGGCGATCTCCGACCGGCGCAGTTCCACGTAGGCGTGGTGGAACGCCTCCCCGAAGATGCGCCTGGCGATACCGGATTCGCGGAACTCCTCCACCGCCGACAGCCAGTCGTGGTGCAGCCGCGCGCCCGTCACCGCCGCGCCCGCCGCCACCGGCGCGGGCGGTTCGACCGCGCCGTCCAGCCCCGCCTCGATCCCGCCCAGGATGCCCGCCAGCGCCAGATACGGGTTCACGTCCGCGCCGCAGATGCGATGCTCCAGCCGCGCGCCCGGCCCGGCGGTCTCCGGCAGGCGCACGGCCACCCCGCGATGGTCCAGCCCCCAGGCCGCGACGGTGGGCGCGTAGGAGCCGGGCTGGAAGCGGCGGTAGCTGTTGGCATGGGGGGCGAAGACGGCCTGCAGGGGCCGCATCGTCGCCAGTGCCCCGCCGACCGCATGGCGCAGCGGCGCGGCGATGCCGTCGGCGCCGCCGCTGCGCGCGCCATCGAACACGTTCGCGCCGGCCGCGTCGATCAGGCTGACATGCGCGTGCATCCCGCTGCCCGCATGGTCGCCGCCATAGGGCTTGGCCATGAAGCTCGCGCGCAGGTCGTGCGCCCGGGCGCAGCCCTTGACCAGTCGCTTGAACAGGATCGACTGGTCCGCCATGGCCAGCGCATCCGCCGTGTGGTGGAAGTTGATCTCGAACTGCCCCGGCCCGAACTCGGCGATCAGCACGTCCGCGCCGATGCCCTGCACCGCGCAGGCGTGCTGGATATCCTCCAGGCAGGGCGCGAGGGAGGCGACCGCGCTCATGTCGTAGACCTGCGCGCCCTCCAGCCCCTTGGGCGGAACGGGCGCCGCCCCCGGCTCGCCCGGCGCGTGGAGATAGAATTCCAGCTCCGTCGCCACCACCGCCGTCAGCCCCCGCGCGGCCAGCCGCGCCACCGCCTCCGCCAGCCGGGTGCGCGGGTCGTAGGCGCAGGGCGCGCCGCCCGGCGTCGTCATGGTCATCAGCACCTGCGCGGCCGGCGAGGGCGACCACGGCTTGACCGCCAGCGTCCCCGCCACGGGCCAGCCGTACCCGTCCGGATCCCCGCTCGCCAGCGCCAGCCCGGTCCCGTCCACGTCGTTGCCCGCGATGTCGAGCGCGTAGGTCGACATCGGCAGCCGCACCTTGCCGCCCGCCAGCTTGTCGATGCTGTCGGGCGAATACCACTTGCCGCGCATCACCCCGTTCATGTCCGGGAACAGCAGTTCGATGCGCTCGGTCTCGGGGTGCTTGGCGAGAAAGGCGGGCAGGTCGGACAGGGAGATCATGCGCGCACCGCCTCCCGGTTGCCGAGGGTGAAGACCCGCAAGGCGCCGCCGAGGAAGGTGCCCGCGCTCGCGCCGATCAGGGCGGCGAAAAGGGCGACGAAGGCGGGCGTTTCGAGCGCGCCGGGTGCCATGGACTCAAGGACGCCGCGGACGAAGTTCGAGAGGAAGATCGTCATCAGGACCAGCAACGTGACCCTCTCGCCCGCCAGACGCATCCTTCGACCGGACTTGCGAAGGATCAACCCGTCCTGCCATCGGAACGACAGGGCCACGCTCACCAGCAGGGCGATGCAGAAGACGATCCAGTTCAGCGGCGCGATGGCGAGGCTGTCGATCATCCCTGCCGCCGTCACGACGAACAGGGGATAGAGCGCGAAATAGGCGCTGTGGGTCTCTCGGGTACGCATCGCGCGCAGGCCGACGACGACCAGCACGACGAAGAGCGGCCAGACCCATGTCGGTGCGTTCTGCCACACGCCCAGAAGGAAGGTGCTCATGGGTCGGCCCTCCCCTCCATCCGCTTGCCCGCCAGCGAGGCGGCGACGACGCCCAGCGCGACCACGCCGATCAGGAGCGTCGACAGCGCGTTGATCTCGGGCGTGACGCCGAGGCGGACCTGGGAGTAGATCTTCATTGGCAGGGTCGTCGCGCCGGGGCCGGAGGTGAAGGACGCGATGACCAGATCGTCCAGCGACAGCGTGAAGGCCAAGAGCCACGCCGCGACGATGGCGGGCGTGATGACCGGCAGGGTGACGGAGAAGAACGCTTGCACCGGCGTGCACCCCAGATCGCAGGCTGCCTCCTCCAGCGAGGCGTCGAAGGCGACCAGCCGCGAGGACACCACCACGGAGGCGAAGCACATGCCGAAGGTGATGTGCGCCAGCGTGATCGTCACGATCCCCCGGTCCATGCCGATGGAGATGAACAGCAGCAGCAGCGACAGGCCCGTGATGACTTCCGGCATCACGAGGGGCGCGTAGATCATCCCGCTGAACAGCGTACGCCCCCGGAACCGCCCCGCCCGCACCAGCGCATAGGCCGCGAGCGTCCCCAGCACCGTGGCCACCGTCGCCGAGACCAGCGCCACCCGCAGCGTCACCCAGGCGGCTTCCAAGAATTGCTCGTTCCGGAACAGTTCCCCGTACCATTTCGTCGAGAACCCGCCCCAGACAGTCACGAGGCGCGACTCGTTGAAGCTGTAGACCACGAGGATCAGGATCGGCAGGTACAGGAACGCCAACCCCAGCGCCAGCGAGGTCGCATTGAACCACGAGAAGCGCCTCACGTCCCGATCTCCTGCCGCATCTGCTGACGCTGAAACAAGACGATGGGGACGATGAGCAGGGCGAGCAGGACGATGGCCACGGCGCTGGCGAGGGGCCAGTCGCGGTTGTTGAAGAACTCGACCCAGAGCGTCTTGCCGATCATCAGCGTCTCGGACCCGCCGAGCAGGTCCGGGATGACGAATTCGCCGATGGCGGGGATGAAGACGAGGAAGCATCCGGCCAGCACCCCCGGCAGCGACAGCGGCAGCGTGACGAGGAAGAAGGCGGCGAGCCGGGAGGAGCCGAGGTCGGCGGCGGCCTCCAGCAGGCTCTCGTCCATCTTCTCCAGCGTCGCGTAGACGGGCAGGACCATGAAGGGCAGGTACGAGTAGACGATGCCGATATACACGGCCGTATTCGTGTTCAGGATGGTCAGCGGCTCGCCGATCAGGCCTACGGACAACAGCGCCTGGTTGAGCAGCCCTTCGGTCTTGAGAATGCCGATCCAGGCGTAGACCCGGATGAGGAACGAGGTCCAGAACGGCAGGATCACCAGCATCACCAGCGTGGGCCGCCACCGCCGGGGCGCGCGGGCGAGCGCGTAGGCGATGGCGTAGCCGATGAGCAGGGTGATGACGGTCGAGATCGCCGCGATGCGCAGGCTCGACAGGTACGCGTTGATGTAGAGACTGTCCTCCGCGAGGAAGACGTAGTTCTCGACATCCAGCGCGTCCACGAACGCCGCCACCCCCGCCCAGCCCTCCGACAGGTCGAATTGCGGCATGTAGGGCGGCCGGGCGACGGCGAGATCCGACAGCGATATCTTGAGCACGATGAGGAACGGCGCGAGGAACAGCACCAGCAGCCACAGATAGGGCAGGGCCACGAGCAGGCGCTGGCCAGGGGTGCGGGTCATCGCGGGGAACCCTCTGCCCCGGACCCCGATCCGGGGCCTTTCGCAACGAAGCGCCCTGCCCGGAAAGGCCCCGCCGCTGCGCGGGGCCATCCACGTGCGGGGCGAAGCGTCATCCGTGCTGTCGTCATCCTCATGCCTGCAACAGGACGCCCGCATCCTCCTCCCAGCTCACCCAGACCGCGTCCTCCCACGTGATGCCGCGGCGGTTCGCGCCGAAGCGGTTCGACTCCTGCGCCTTCACCACCCGCCCGTCGGCCAGCGCCACGTGATAGGTCGAGAGATTGCCGAGATAGGCGATGTCGAGCACCGTTCCCGGGAGGGCGTTGTCGGCCCCCTCGGGCCGGTCCGGCGTGATGGTCACCGTCTCGGGGCGCAGGGCGAGCCACGCCGTCTCGCCGAGGGGCGGCAGCGTGTCGGTCGCAACGCGCAGGTCCGGCGCGCCCTCCATCGCCGACAGCGTCGCCCCCACCGCGTCCGCCCCGCTCACCCGCCCTTCGAGGATCGTCACCTCGCCGATGAAGTCGGCGACGAAGCGGCTCTCGGGGCGTTCGTAGAGATCCGCGGGGGTGGCCACCTGTGCCAGTTCGCCCGCGCGCATGACGGCGATGCGGGACGAGACGGTCATCGCCTCCTCCTGATCGTGGGTGACGATGACGAAGGTGGTGCCGAGGGTCTCCTGAATGTTCATTAGCTCGAACTGCGTCTCCTGCCGCAGCTTCTTGTCCAGCGCGCCCAAGGGTTCGTCGAGCAGCAGCAGGCGCGGGCGCTTCACCAGCGCGCGGGCCAGCGCCACGCGCTGACGCTGGCCACCCGAGAGCTGGTCGGGCTTGCGCCGGGCGAAATCCGTGAGCTGGACGAGGCGCATGATATCGGTGACACGCTCCGCGATCTCGCCCGATGGCGTGCCCTCGCGCTTCAGGCCGAAGGCGATGTTCTTCTCCACCGTCAGGTGCGGGAACAGCGCGTAGGACTGGAACATCATGTTCACGGGCCGCTTCGCGGGCGGAACGGGCGACAGGTCCTCCCCGTCCAGCAGAATCGCCCCCTCGCTCGGCGTCTCGAACCCGGCGAGCATCCGCATCAGGGTCGTCTTCCCGCATCCCGACGGGCCGAGGATGGCGAAGAACTCGCGCTCGTAGATGTTCAGCGACAGGGACTTCACCGCCTCGAACGCCCCGAACCGCTTGGTCACGTCGCGGATCTCGATCAGCGGCGAGGCGGCGGGATCGGCCCAGGGGGCGAAGGGGGCGGTCATGGCGCTTGCACCACTCCTACAGTCATCACCCGTATGCCCCGCGCGGCGGTTGACCGGGTGATCCAGGGTTTCAAAAGTCGGCGTGTGCCGCTCTGGATCGCCCGGTCAAGCCGGGCGATGACAGTATCGGTGTGGAGCGAGAGGTGATGCCTCCTCACTGCCCCGTCTTCACCCTGGTCCACAGGCGCGTGACGGTGCGGTTCACGCGCGGGGCGTAGGCGGTGACGGTGTAGAGGTTCTCCAGCGTCCCCTCGTCCGGGTAGATGGCGGTATCGCCGATCACGTCCTCGTTCAGCATCTCCTGCGAGGGGAGGTTGCCGTTGGCGTAGTAGACGTAGTTCGAGGCCTTCGCCATCACGTCGGGGCGCAGGATGTAGTCGATGAAGGCGTGCGCGTTCTCGGGGTTCGGGGCATCGGTGGGGATGGCCATCTGGTCGAACCACATCAGCGCGCCCTCCTTCGGGATCGAATACTCGACCTCAACCCCGTTATCCGCCTCCGCCGCCCGGTCGCGGGCCTGGAGGATATCGCCGGACCAGCCGAAGGCGACGCAGATGTCGCCGTTGGCCAGGGCGTTGATGTATTCGGAGGAGTGGAACTTCTGGATATGCGGGCGGATGGCCATGAAGACCGCCTCGGTCTTGGCGATGACCTCCGGGTCCTTGGAATCGGGGTCCTCGCCCAGATAGGTCAGCGCGGCGGGGATCATTTCCGTCGGCGCGTCGAGCACATGGATGCCGCATTCGGCGAGCTTTTCGGCGTTCGCCGGGTCGAAGATCAGCGCGAGGCTGTCGACCGGCGCATCCTCGCCCAGCAGCTCCGTCACCTTGCCGACGTTGTAGCCGATGCCGGTCGTGCCCCACATGTAGTTGATGGAATAGGCATTGTCCGGGTCGTACTTGGCCGTGCGCTCCTGGATCGTGTCCCAGGCGTTGCCCTCGTTCTCCAGCACGTCCATGTCGAGCTTCCGGAACGCGCCCGCCTGGATCTGGCGGCTGAGGAAGGTGCCGGTGGGGACGACCACGTCGTAGCCCGACCCGCCCGCGAGCATCTTGGTCTCCAGCAGCTCGTTGGAGTCGAACACGTCGTAGTTGACCTTGATGCCGGTCTCGGCCTCGAATTCCTCCAGGATGGCTTCGTCGATATAATCCGACCAGTTGTAGACGTTGACGACCTTCTCCTGCGCGATGGCGGCGGTGGCGAGGGCCGCGAGCGCGGCGGCGCCGAGGATGGAACCGAGTTTCATGCGTGGTCTCCCGAATCTGTGGTTGCCGGAAGCTTAACAGGGGATTCGCGAAAGTCAGGGGTTTTCGTGCGCCGCACCATCCGGCTCGCCGGGCCAGCGGTCGACGCCCTCGGGGATGACGACCCAGGGCAGCTTGCGCGCGGTCCAGATATGGCGCGTCGGCTCGGGCGTCTCGTCCAGCGCCCCGCCCTTGACCGAGACGAACCCCCCGCCCGAATGCCACAGCCGCGAGCCGCAATCCGGGCAGAAGGCGCAGACCATCGACCCGCCGCTATCGGTGGCCCGGCTCCATTCGCGCGGCGTCCCCCGCAGCAGAGCCACCCCGCCCGGCGGCACGAGGACGGAGATGCCGAAGGCGCTGGCCGACTGGCGGCGGCATTCGAGGCAGTGACAGCAGTAGACCGCGCTCGGCGCGGCGGTCAGCCGGAACCGCACCGCCCCGCACTGGCACCCGCCTTGCGCAACGCTTTCGGTCCCGCTCATCGGCCGCGTGTCGACGGGTACGACCCTGACGATGTCATTGCCCGGCTCGACCGGGCAATCCAGGGCGGCAAGTGCCGGCGCTCGTGGCTCTGGATCACCCGGTCGCGCCGGGTGATGACGGTTCCTCTCCGACGGCTTTCGACGTGATCCATCACCCTGCTCCCGCCCCGTTTGACATCCCGCATCCCTCCCGCTCATATCGCCGTCGCAGACATAGCAGGGGGAGCATGGCATGGCACAGGGCAGACTGGTGGGCAAGCGGGCCTTCGTCACGGCGGCGGGGCAGGGGATCGGGCGCGCGACGGCGCTGGCCTTCCTGCGCGAGGGGGCCGAGGTCGTCGCGACGGACCTGAACGCGGACCTTCTGGTCAAACTGGCTGAAGACGGTCCCGGAATCGTCACCCGTCCCCTCGACGCGCTCGACACGGATGCCGTCCATGCGGCGGCGCGGGAGGCGGGGCGGGTCGACATCCTGTTCAACTGCGCGGGCTTCGTCCATGCGGGCGACATCCTCGCCGTGGACGAGGCGGCATGGGATTTCAGCTTCGACCTGAATGTGAAATCGCTCTGGCGCACGCTGAACGCCTTCGTGCCGGGGATGCTGGAGCGGGGGGGCGGGTCGATCGTCAACATGTCGAGCGCGCTCCAGACCATCAAGGCGGTACCCAACCGCGCGCTCTACACCGCGACCAAGGCGGCCGTTGCCGGCCTGACCAAGGCGGTCGCCGCCGATTACGTCGGACGCGGCATCCGCTGCAACTGCATCTGCCCCGGCACCGTGCAGTCGCCCTCGCTGGAGGAGCGCATCCACGCCATGCCCGGCCCCTACGAGGAGGCCCGCGCCGCCTTCGTCGCGCGCCAGCCCATGGGCCGCATCGCCGAGCCGGAGGAGATCGCGCATCTGGCGGTGTACCTCGCCAGTGACGAGAGCGCCTTCGTCACGGGAGGCGAGCACGTCATCGACGGCGGCTGGTCGCTGTGAGGGCGGCCTTCTACGAGACGGCGGGACCGGCGCGCGACGTGCTGCGGGTGGGCGAGATGCCCGATCCGGTCGCCGGGCCGGGGGAGGTGCTGGTCCGCGTCGCCGTCTCCAGCGTGCACCCGTCCGACGTGAAGCTGCGCGCGGGCGGGCGTCCGGGCGTCGAGGGCATCGGCCATCCGCGCATCGTGCCGCACAGCGACGGGGCGGGGACCGTGGAGGCGGTGGGCGAGGGTGTCGATCCGGCCCGCGTGGGCCAGCGCGTCTGGATCTGGAACGGACAGTGGCAGCGGGCGCACGGCACCTGCGCCGACCTGATCGCCCTGCCGCAGGCGCAGGCCGTGCCCCTGCCGGACGCGGCGAGCTTCGAGGCCGGGGCCTGCATGGGCATTCCCGCGATGACGGCCCATGCGTGCCTGTTCGGCGGCAACGGGTCGGAGGGCGCGCTTGCGGGCAGGACGGTGCTGGTCACGGGCGGGGCGGGGGCCGTGTCCTTCTACGCCATCCAGATGGCCGCGGCGGCGGGCGCGCGGGTTCTGACCACCGTCAGCAGCCCGGAGAAGGCCGATTACGCGCGCGGCGCGGGGGCCGACCGCGCCATCGACTACCGGCGCGAGGACGTGGCGGCGGCCATCATGGCGGCGACCGACGGCTACGGCATCGACCATGCCGTCGATCTGGAATTCGGCGCGAACATCGACGCGCTGGCCGAGGCGATCCGCCCGAACGGCACCATCGTCGCCTACGGCTCGGCGGCGGTGCGCGAACCGGCTCTGCCGTTCTACGCGCTGATGTTCAAGCGGGTCACGCTGCGCACGGAGCTGGTCTACCTTCTGCCGGATGCGCCCCGCGCCGCCGGGATCGCCTACCTGACCGAGGCGCTGGCACGGGGGACGCTGACGCATAGCATCGCCGCCGAGTTCCCGCTGGCCGAAGCCGCCGCCGCGCACGAGCTGGTCGAGAGCGGCGACCGACGCGGCTGCGTCCTCGTCACCCTTTGAACGAGCGGTCCGCCGCGAGGCAGCGCTCGGCATGGGCGGGGATCTCGTGCCGCGCGATACCAATGCGCGCAAGGGCGTCGTCGTCCATCTCGTGCAGGGCGCGGATCATCCGGGCATAGGCCAGCGAGCGAAGCAGGCTCCGGCCCCCGGCGCGAAGGGACGCGAGGAACCCGCCGGCGCGGTCGAGGAGGCCGGGGGCGGCGGGGCGGTCGAGTTCGTAGAAGCTCATCTCATCCATCCTTTGCTGCATTGCGGCAAAAGTGGGGATGCACCCCGTCCCCGCGTAGCCCCCGATCGTGCAAAGCCGGTATGCGCGGGACGCATGGCCCCCCGCCCCACCCCCGGCGAAGACCGGGGGTGGGGGCGGATAATGCGTAGCGTTTGAAGGTAGAGCATCGCCCTGCGAGGTTCCCGGTCTTCGCCGGAGACTGGGTCTCTTTCAGCCCCGCCCCAGCCACGCCGCATGGAACGCGACGTGGTCGGGGATGAAGGTCGAGACGAAGTGATAGCTGTGATCGTATCCCGGGCGCATGGTGATCGTCGCGTCCTGCCCCCGCGCCGCGCAGGCGTCGATCAGGCTCTGCGTCCTCAGCAGGTCGAGGAAGTCATCCGCTTCCCCCTGATCCACGAGGATCTCCCCGTGCCAGCCCCTCTCCCGCACCAGCGTCGACGCATCGGTCTGCCCCCACGCCCCCTCGTCCGCGCCGAGATAGGCCGACAGCTGCTTGCGGCCCCAGTCGGAGGCGTGCGGGTTGCAGATGGGGGCGAAGGCCGAGACGGAGCGGTAGCGGTCAGGGTTGACCAGTGCCAGCGTCAGCGCCCCGTGCCCGCCCATCGAATGCCCGGTGATGCCGCAGCGATCCAGATCGAGCGTCCCGCCGAACTCGGCCCGCAGCAGGGCGGGCAGCTCGTCGCGGACGTAGCTGTTCATGCTGAAATGCGGCGCCCAGGGCGCTTCGGTCGCATCGACGTAGAAGCCCGCGCCCTGCCCCAGGTCGTAGGCGTCATCGTCGGCCACGCCCTCCCCGCGCGGGGAGGTGTCGGGGAAGACCACCGCGACCCCGTGCTCGGCGGCGGCCCGCTGCGCGCCCGCCTTCTCCATCGCGTTGGCATGGGTGCAGGTCAGGCCCGACAGGTACCACAGCACCGGCACCGGCCCGTCCGCCGCCTGGGGCGGGGTGTAGACCGCGAAGGTCATGTCGCAGGCGCAAGTCTCCGAGGCATGGCTGTAGACGCCCTGCGTGCCGCCGAAGCTGGCATTGGTCGATACGGTGTCCATCGTGGCGGTTCTCCCCCTCGCGCGTCGATCCGCGCACGGTGGCGCAGGGGGCCGCGCCGTGCAAGGGGCGGCGTTCAGGAATCGGGCGCGAAGCGGTTCCACACCGACCGCGCCGCCGGGGCCGACGCGCACCGTTCGAGCGTCAGCGCGCGCCAGCGATGCGCCGGGCTGAAGGTCGCCGCGCTCTCCGTCCCCACCGTCAGGCACAGGTCCGCCCCCGTCAGCGCGATGCGCCCGTCCGGGCGGTGGGTGAAATCCTGCAGGGCCGCATCGACGAAGGGCGCGCGGGACGCGTCGATATCGCCCGCGCATGGACGCAGCATCACCGGCGCGCCGGGCAACGAGGTCCCGTTCAGCCCCACCGCGGTCACGCAGCCCTCGTAGGCCGGAAAGCGGATCGGCCCCGGCGCGGCGAACCTCACCGCCTCGTCGGCGAAGAGGCCGGGGCGCTTGCAGTTATGGGCATTGAGCGGCATCGAGAAATCCACCCAGTCGCCCGAACCGGGCAGGTCGAGGCAGTAGCCGTCTTCGGGCCGGTCGAGCCGGTCCGCCAGCTCCAGATATCCCGCTCCGTCCTGCCAGGCAGCGGCGGGGGTGGCGAGAAATGCGGTGAAGATGGCGGCGGGCAGGGCGCGGGGCATGGGTCTCTCTCCCGAAGAACTGTCGTTGTTCCACGAACTGGGATATCCGGGAGCGGCGTCAAACCCGCGGGAGGAAAATTCAATCACTTTAAAAGCGATGCGCTGTACTTGGACCGCCTACAATTTTACACGCTTCTTCGGTTCTTCTTCGATGCGGATCGGCGGGTATGTTCATGTTTGACGGGCATAGTCCATCTTATCGGAAGACGGGGACGGTCGACCGATACGGTGGCTCGGGGGAGCCACGGGACAGCACAACAAGGAAGCGCAAGACTTCCGGGGGACGACGGTGGCACGGGGTTCGGGGGAACCCGGTGCCGATGGGGAGGGGAAGGTCGGGGGGCCTTCGTCGGGAAAGGGCCGGGCATCACGCCCGGCCCCTTTCGTTCGTGCCGCCGACAACCGGCGCGTGGATAGTGTTGCGATACTTGGACCGCCTACAATTTTACACGCTTCTTCGGCTCTTCTTCGATACGGTCGGTGGGTATGTTCATGTTTGACGGGCATAGTCCATCTTATCGGAAGACGGGGACGGTCGACCGATACGGTGGCTCGGGGGAGCCACGGGACAGCACGACAAGGAAGCGCAAGACTTCCGGGGGATGAGAAGACGGCGCGGGGTTCGGGGGAACCCGGTACCGATGGGGAGGGGAAGGTCGGGGGACCTTCGTCGGAAAAGGGCCGGGCATCACGCCCGGCCCTTTTCGTTTCTGCCATCGTCGGAATGACGATCCATCGCGCCGCTGTACCCGAACCGGGCAACCCCCGGAAGGTCGGCAGCGGTGTGCGATGCCCCGATGCTCAGGGGCTGGTGGTGGTGGTGGTCGACGAGCTATCATCGTCGTCGTCATTGGCGACGACCGCGATGAGGCCGACGAGCGCGGCGGCACCCAATGCCCCCCCGACGAGGGCGGCATTGCTCAGACCGGCGGCCTGGAACGGCACCGCCGCGTAGGCGGGCGGAGCTGCCGCAGCGACGATCGGTGCCGGAGCCACCGGAGCGACGGGCGTCGGGACCACCGGCGGCGGTGCCACGGGTGCGGAGGCGGGAACGATGGGCGCGGGGGCCGGCGTGCCCGAGTAGCCTACGAACTCCTGGAAGGTCGCGGGATTGAGATCGAGAGGCTGGCCGCAATCCTCGATCAGAAGGGCGCCGCCGATGGCGCTGGCGTTGGCGTTCGCTCCCGAAGGGTTGCACTGATACGTCTCCGCCAGCTGCCCTACGTTGACGGGGTTGTAGTTCTGCGCCCCTTCGCCGCTGATCTGGGTCTGGTACCGCGTGGGTTCGACCGGCGTGAGCGTGACGCATTGCTGGCCGGACGGCGTAAGGCCCGTGGCCGGATTGCAGCTGGACAGGACGCTCTGTCCGAAGGACATGCTCGTCGCCGGAAAATAGAAAGCGCCGGCCGCGATGACGAAGGTTGCGATAGTGTTTTTCATGGTCGTCTCCCTCAAGGTGAAAGGCCGTCTGCTGACAGTCATAATAAAAGGTTTGCTTTCGGTATCATGTCGGCTCCGGTCCGTTTGGAGCGCTGAATGTTCGACTGTGTAAGATCAGAAAGCGTTCTCTATTCCAAGATGTAGAACCCTCGACACCTTGGCATCGAGGGTTCCTGTGCCGTAGTATGATCAAAGTGCCCACTCTAACCATCCGTATGTGGTAGCATTGGTTTGAGCGTGTTTCAAGATAGAACAAATATTACTTATATCAACCTAAGGGTTATTGTCAGATGTCGGACCAATACGGTGAACATCCTACCGTCACAGGGCTGTTCATTCCTGTACGGCGCACCGGCGCTTTGATCGTTCGATGGTCGACGCGGTCCTACACCCCCAGCCGGTCGCGCAGCCCGTACCACCACGACCCCATGGTTGAGTAGAGCGGCCCGAAGGTTCGCCCGCCGGGGAAGGGCAGCCAGCGCATGTCCGCGAAGACGTCGAACTCCGACACGTCCCCGTGGATGGCGTCCGCCAGGATGCGTCCGAAGAGATGCGAGCCGGTGACGCCGTGGCCGCTGTAGCCATGGGCGAAGTAGACCCCGTCCTCCAGCCGCCCCATCTGCGGCACCCGGGTGAAGGACAGGGCGAAATTACCGCTCCAGGCATAGTCGAGCGCGACGCCCTCCAGTTGCGGAAACACCCTCTCCAGCGCCGGTCGCAGCTTTGCCCGCACGTCCGCCGGGTCGGTGCCGCCATAGACGGTACCCCCGCCGAAGATCAGCCGTCTGTCGGCGGAAAGGCGGAAATAATCGAGAATGTAGCGCGCGTCCTCGACGCAGATATCGGTGGGCAGCAGGGCATCGGCCCGCTCGCCCAGCACCGCGGTCGTCACCATCTGCGTCGAGACGGGCATCACGCGGCGGGTCAGGGCGGGCACCGTGTCGCCCAGATAGGCATTGCCGCACAGGACCACCGCCTTGCAGCGCAAGGTGCCGCCCGGCACGTGCAGCGTCGTTCCCTCCTGCCGCACCAGCGGCGTGCCCTCGTAGACCTGCCCGCCCAGGTCCTCCAGCGCCTCGGCCTCGCCCAGCGCCAGGTTGAGCGGGTGCAGGTGCCCGCCCGTGCGGTCGATCATTCCGCCGGCATACACGTCGCTCGCCACGTGGCGCTTGACCTGACCCGCGTCGAGCATCTCGTGGTCGTCCATGCCGTAGGTCCGCCAGAGGCGCTGCTTCGCCTCGAATTCGGCCATGTGCTTGGGCGTATAGGCGGTGAAGAGGTTGCCGTCCTTCAGGTCGCAGGGGATGCCGTAATCGGCGACGATGCGCCGGATGATGCGCCCGCCCTCCTGCACCAGCCCGCCGACGAAGGCCGCGCGTTCGTCGCCGAACTGGCGGGCGATCTTGTCGAGGCCGGCGTTCAGGCCGTTGACGATCTGCCCCCCGTTGCGGCCCGACGCGCCCCAGCCGACCCGGTTCCCCTCGATCACGGCGACCGAATGGCCCCGCTCGGCCAGGTGCAGCGCGGCGGACAGGCCGCTGTAGCCGGCCCCGACGATGCCGATATCGGCCTCGGCCTCGCCGTGCAGCGGGGGGCGGGGCCGGGCGGGGTTGGCGCTGGCGGCGTAGTAGCTGGGCGGATAGGGGGCTGGTGTGCTCATGGGTTTCGCTCTACACCCGAATTCGCGCGCTTCCAAGGCGACAGATGGGTGAGGATCGGCCATGCGAAGACCCGAACGCCTCGTCCGCCGCTTCTACGACGAGGTGTGGAATCGCGAGGATACGGACGCGGCCCGCGCGATCCTGCACGCGGATTTTCGCTTTCGCGGCTCGCTCGGACCGGAGCGGGTCGGGCCGGAGGGCTTTATCGCCTACATGCGCGCCGTCCATGCCGCGCTCGGGGATTACCGTTGCGATATCGTGTCGCTGGTCGGGACCGATACGAGAGCCGCCGCGCGGATGGACTTCCATGGCATCCACCGGGGCGACTTCTTCGGCGTCCCCGCCACGGGGCGGACGATTCGCTGGTCGGGCGCGGCCTTCTTCGAGACGCGCGGCGACAGGCTCGGCTCGCTCTGGGTGCTGGGCGACGTGGACGCGATGAAGGCGCAGCTCGGGGCGGGCGGCGACGCGCGGTTCGGATGAGCGGCACGATCCTGCGCCCGATGCGCGCGGACGACGTGCCCGCCCTGTGCGCGCTGTTCCACGCGGCGGTGCGCGAGGGTACGGCGGGCCATTACGACGCCGCCCAGTGCGCCGCTTGGTCGCCCGCCCCGCCCGATCCGGCCGCCTGGGCCGTACGCTTGGCCGGGCAGAGCGTGACGGTGGCAGAGGAGGGCGGCACGGTGACGGGGTTCATCGCCCTGCGCGCGGACGGCCATATCGACCTCGCCTTCGTCGCGCCGGAGCGGGCCGGACGGGGCATCGGCCCCCGTCTGCTGCGGGCTGTGGAGGACGAGGCCCGGACGCGGGGCCTCGCGCGTCTGACCGTCGAAGCCAGCCTCGTCGCCCGCCCTCTCTTCGCCCGCGCCGGATGGCGGACGGTGCGGCGGCAGTCGGTCGAGCGGGCGGGTGTCGCGCTGACGAATTTCGCGATGGAGAAGCGGCCGGCGAGCGGCTAGATTGTCCCGCATGGCCGCGCCCCCCCGCATCAACCGCCTGTCCGAAGCCACCGTCAACCGCATCGCGGCGGGGGAGGTGATCGAGCGGCCGGCGGCGGCGGTCAAGGAGCTTGTCGAGAACGCCCTCGACGCCGGGGCGACGCGCATCGACGTGACGATCCGGGGCGGGGGCCGGGCGCTGATCCGCGTCGCCGACGACGGCCACGGCATGACGCCGGGCGACCTGACCCTCGCCATCGAGCGGCACGCTACCTCCAAGACGGACGGGGCCGATCTCCTGGACATCCGCTCCTTCGGCTTCCGGGGCGAGGCGCTGCCCTCCATCGGGGCCGTCTCGCGCCTGTCGCTCAGCTCCCGCGTGCCGGGCGCGGCGCAGGCGTGGCGGCTGGCGGTCGAGGCGGGGGCGGTCTCGCCGCCCGAGCCTGCCGCGCTGTCGGGCGGGACGGTGGCCGAATTGCGCGACCTGTTCTTCGCCACCCCCGCGCGGCTGAAGTTCCTGAAGACCGAGCGGGCGGAGACCGGCGCGGTGGTCGAGATCGTGCGCCGGCTCGCCATGGCCCATCCCGGCGTCGCCTTCACCCTCAAGAGCGAGGACCGCACGCTGTTCGAGGCCCGGGCCGAGACGGGCGACCTGTTCGAGGGGCGGCGCGCGCGGCTGCATGTGGCGATGGGCCGGGACTTCGCCGCCCAGGCCCTGCCCATCGACGCCGAGCGGGACGGCGTGCGCCTGACCGGCTACGCCTCGGCCCCGACGGATCATCGCGGCAACGCCATGGCGCAGCATCTCTTCGTCAACGGGCGGCCCGTGCGCGACCGGATGCTCTCGAGTGCGGCGCGCGGGGCCTATGCCGACGTGGTGCCGCGCGGGCGGCATCCGGCGCTCGCCCTCTACGTCGATCTGGACCCGCAGGGCGTCGACGTGAACGTGCATCCGGCCAAGACGGAAGTGCGCTTCCGCGACCCGAACGGGGTGCGCGGCCTGATCGTCGGGGCCTTGCGGCAGGCGCTGGCCGGGGCGGGGCACCGGGGCGCGGCCCTGGGCGATATCGGCGCCCTGGGCGCGCAGGCCCCCGCCGCGCCCGAGGGGATGCGCTACCGGATGCCGTCCCGCCCCCCCGACCGCCTGCCGCGCGGGTTGGCCGAGACGGCGACGGCGTGGCAGGGGCCGACCGCCGCCGACCTCGCCCCGGCCCCGGCACAGCCGGGCATGGATGTCGGCGGCTGGGCGAGCCGCGAGGCGACGGCCGCCCCGGCCGCGCCCGGGGCGGAGGCCGCCCTCGACCTGCCCCTCGGCATCCCCCGCGCCCAGCTCCACGAGACCTACATCGTCTCCCAGACGGCCCGTGGCATCGTGCTGATCGACCAGCACGCCGCGCACGAGCGCCTCGTCTACGAGCGCATGAAGGCGACCATGGCGGACGGCGTCCTCCGGCAGGGCCTCCTCATCCCCGAGATCGTCGAGCTGTCCCCCGGCGAGGCGGACGCCCTGCTCGTCCATGCCGACATGCTGGAACGATTCGGCCTCGCCATCGAGCCGTTCGGGACCGATGCCGTCTGCGTGCGCGAGACCCCGGCCATGCTCGGCGCGGTCGACGTGCCCGCCCTCGTGCGCGACCTGGCGGAGAATGCCGAGACGCTGGCCGAGGCGAACGCGGTGGACGACCGCCTGCGCCACGTCTGCGCGACCATGGCCTGCCACGGGTCGGTGCGCGCGGGGCGGCGGCTGAACCACGCGGAGATGGACGCCCTCCTGCGCGAGATGGAGGCGACGCCCAACTCCGGCACCTGCAACCACGGCCGCCCCACCTCGATCACCCTGACCCTGGCCGAGGTCGAGCGCCTGTTCGCGCGGCGTTAGAGTGAAACGCGATCAAGTCGGGTCAGGAATTGCGCCAAGACGTGCGCATTTCCTGACACTCTGTGGCTCAACCTGATCGCGTTTCACTATAGTCAGCCCCGCGCCTCCGGGTTGATCATGTGGATCGGCGACCCGGCGGCGTAGGCGTTCACCTGCTCGAAGATGTCGCGGAACTGCAGGTCGAACTCGTCCTCCGTGACGTAGCCGATATGCGGCGTCGGGATGACGTTCGGATGGGTGAGTAGCGGGTGCGCGGGGTCGCGCAGCGGCTCGGTGTCGAACACGTCGACGGCGGCATGGATGCGCCCGCGCGCGATCTCCGCCTCCAGCGCGCCGGGGGCGACGAGGCCCGCGCGCGACGTATTGACCAGCAGCGCGCGGGGGGCCATGGCGGCCAGGTCCCCGGCGGTGACGATGCCGCGCGTCGCGGGCTTGAGGCGGACGTGCAGACTGACGATGTCGGAGGTCGCGAAGAACGCCTCCCGGCTTTCGGCCACCCGCGCGCCGTCCGCCCGCGCCCGTTCGCGACCCGCCTCGGAGGCCCACCACTGCACCGTCATGCCCAGCGCCTCGGCATAGCCCGCCACCGCCCCGGCGATGCGCCCGTAGCCGTAGAGGCCGAGCGTGCGCCCGCGCAGGGTGCGCCCGACCCCCGCCTGCCACGCCCCCGCCCGGATCGAGGCGACCTGCGCCGGGATCTGGCGATAGCTGGCCAGCATCAGCGACAGCGTCATCTCGGCGGCGGCATAGGAGGGGGTGCCGCCGTGCATGTTCGAGCACAGCAGCACGCCGTTTCGCGTGCAGGCATCGACGTCGATATGCGGATACACCGACCGCTGCGAGATCAGCCGCAGGGTTGGCAATCGCGCCAGCAGGTCCGCCCCGATGGCCGTACGCTCGCGGAAGAGGACCAGCGCCTCGGCCTCCCGCACCCGGTCGGCGAGGCGCGCAGGGTCCGGCTCGTGATCCGTCCAGACCGTCACGTCATGGCCGTCGAGCAGCGCGAAGCAGAGCAGGCCGCGCAGCGTGTCGAACCAGTCGTCGAGGATGTGGACCTTCACCGGCTTTCGACCCCCGCGCCGGGCGCGAGGGTGCGCGGGGTCGGTACGAAATGCGGGGTGTCGAGCGCGCGGAGCGCTTCGGCGATGGCCCCGCGCTGGCCGATCATGTGGTTGTACTGGGCATCGCACCCGGAGACGGGCGTCGGGTAGGCGCGAATCTCCGCGTGCAGCGCCGCCTGCGCCTCGCGCAGCGCGTCGCGGGCGGCATCGAGCGCGGTCTCGTAGCTCATGATATCCTCCACGGTCCGTCCGATCGCATACGATGTACCCTGCGGCTATCCCGTCGTCCACGCGGCGGACGGGACGAAGACCTCGCCCGAGGCCAGCTTGCGCGCCGTGCGGGTCAGCCCGGCGGATATATCGGTGACCGTCCCGCCCGCGCGGCGATAGTCCAGCAGCACGTCCAGCATCCCCGCCGGATGCTCCAGCCGCATCGCCACCGGCCCGGCATCGGGCAGATCGGCCAGCCCCGCGCCCACCGTCCCCGGCGCGACGAGGCAGGCGGCGAGGCACTGGGAGCCGGTGACCGCCAGCGCCGGATGGCAGGCCTTGGGCATGAAATACCGCGTTAGCGCCGTGCCCCCCGCCCGCGCCGGGGCGAGGAGGCCGACCTTGGGCGTGACGGAGGCGGACACGTCGCCCATGCCCATCCGCCGCCCCGCCTCGACCCGAATCGGCTCCATCCGGGCGTAGAAGTCGCGGTTCGCGTCCAGCTCGGCGGCGCTCTCGGACCCGGTCAGGCCAAAGGCCTCGGCCCGGGCGATCATCATCGGCATGGCGACGTCCATGCAGGTGACGGCGATGCCGTCGATCGTGTCGATGCGGTTGCCGGTCGGGAACATCGCCCCCGTCGCCCCGCCCACCACGTCGCGGAACATCAGCTCGACCGGCGCGGCGGTGCCCGGCACCCCGTCGATGCGCGCGTCGCCGTCGTAGACGACCGCGCCGCCGCGCGTGCGCACCGTCGCGACGACCCGCGCGCCCGTGTTCACCGCGCGGATGCGCACCTCGGTCGTCTCGCCGGTGGCCGGAACCAGCCCCATCTCGATGGCCGCCGGGCCGACGCCGACGAGGATGTTGCCGCAGGTCGGCCTGAAATCGACGCGCCCGTCCTCGACGCCCACCTGCGCGAAGAAATAATCCACGTCCGCCCCCGCGTCGTCGGACGGCGAGAGCATCGCCACCTTCGTCGTCACCGCCGCCCCGCCGCCGATGCCGTCGATGTTGAGCGGATGCCCCGACCCGATCATCGCGACCAGCACCCGCGCCAGCGCCGCGCGATCCGCCGGCAGGTCGGCCCGGTTCATATACGGTCCCCGTGAGGTGCCCCCGCGCATGAAGAGGAAGGGGATGGGGATTTGGGTCATCCGAGCGGCCATGGCAGTTTCACGACGTCCTGCAGCAATCCGGCGGGGAAATCGCGGTTCAGCAGCCCCGCCATCGCGCAGATGAAGGCGATGCCCGCCGCCGTGTAGAGGGCCGCGAAGCCCCATCCCCGTCCCGCCCGGAAGCGGATGAAGGCGAGGAGGAAGACGCCGAGCGCCAGCACGAAGCCGACCAGCGCCGTCAGCGCGAGCAGTCCCGCGAACCAGGCCAGCGTCGACCACAGGCCGTGCCGCATCGTCTCCCCCGCCTCGCGGTCTGCGAAGAGGGGGCTGGTCTCGTCCGCCCGCATCATCCGCACCAGCAGCACGAGGCAGGCGACGATCGCGACGCCCGAGACGAAGCGGGGAAAGACGCGATCCGCCGACGCGTAGTCGGGGATCAGCGAGGCGTTCACGAAGGCGACGAGCAGGTAGCCCAGCACCAGGAGCAGGAACGCCACCGGCGCGCGCTTTCGCCCGCTCTCCACCGCGCCCTCGGCCATGATGGTCTTCGCCTGGCGCAGGCCGACGACCGCCGAGACGACCGTGATGACGATCAGCACGAGGACGATGGGCGAGAAGACGTAGTCGATCCCCTCCGCGAAGCCCTTGCGGAACCGCGACTGGGCGATCTGCACCGCCTGGTTGGCGTAGGTCTCCGCCGGGTTCGACAGGACGAAGCCGATGAGGAAGGCGGGCCGCGACCAGTCGAAGCGGCGCATGAGGATGCCGAGGAGGCCGATGGCGAAGAGCGCGACGAGGTCCCAGATATCCTGCCCCGACTGGAAGGCGGCGAAGGCGATGATCATGAACAGGAATGGCGCGAGCAGCGAGAACGGCACCGTCGTCAGCCGCGCGATTCCCCCCGAGGCGGCGATGCACAGCAATGTGCCGACCACGTTCGCCAGCGCCAGCAGCCACACGATGGCGTAGGTGATGTCGAGGTTGTTCTTGAGCATCGACGGCCCGACCTCGATCGAGCCGGAGCCGAGCAGCGCCACCGCGCCGATGAAGATGGCCATCGAGCCGGAGCCGGGGATGCCGAACAGGAGCGTCGGCACCAGCCCGCCGCCTTCCTTGGCGTTGTTCGAGCTTTCCGGCCCGATCACGCCGCGCACCTCGCCCGAGCCGAAGCGCGACTTGTCGGGCGTCGTCTGGACGGCGTGGCCGTAGGCGATCCAGTCCACGACCGAGCCGCCCAAGCCCGGGATGACGCCGACCACGACCCCGATGATCGAGCACCGCACCGAGAGCCAGATGTTGGCGAACCAGTCGCGCACCCCCGTCGCCCAGCCGCCGCCCAGGGGCTTGCGGTCGGCGATGGCGCGGTCCTGGCGCAGGAGGGCGATGATCTCGGGGATGGCGAAGATGCCGAGGCCCACGATGACGAGCTTCAGCCCGTCCACGAGGTAGGGCATGTCGTAGGTCGCCATGCGCAGTTCGCCCGCGCTGTCGCCCTCGCCGGTGGTGCCGATCATCATCCCGAGGCCCGCCGCCGCGATCCCCTTGAGCGCCACGCGCCCGGCGAGGATGCCGACCATGGACAGGCCGAAGATCGTGATCATCAGCAGTTCGGGCGTGCGGAACTCCAGCACGATGGGCCGGGCGACGAGGATGAACACCGTGAGGAACGCCGCCCCCACCAGCCCCCCGAACAGCGACGAGGCGAAGGCCGCCGAGAGCGCCCGCGCCGCCTCGCCCTTCTTGGCCATGGGAAAGCCGTCGAGCACGGTCGCCTGGGAGGCCGACGAGCCGGGGATGCCCATGAGGACGGAGGCGAAGGTGTCCGAGGTCGGCACCACCGCGACCATCCCGATCATCAGCGCGAGGCCGTAGACCGGCTCCATCCCGAACATGAAGGGTAGCAGCAGGGACAGTCCCGCGATGCCCCCCAGCCCCGGAAACACCCCGATGCACAGCCCCATCACCACGCCGAGCACCAGATACCCCAGCACGGTGGGCTGAAGGATCAGCGCCGCCGCGTCGTTCAGCGCGGGCAGGGCGACGGAGAGGAGGTCCATGCGGGGCTTTACCGATAATGCACTCTGCCCCGGACTTGATCCGGGGCCTGTCCGAACGATGCGTTCCGCTCGAAAAGGCCCCGGATCAAGTCCGGGGCAGAGGCCTGTTCATACGGGACGGCCTACTTCAGCGAGACGCCGTAGCGGTCCATCAGCCAGCCGGTGACGAAGTCCTTCGCCTCCTGCGGCACGCTGGTCGCCGAGGACAGCGCGCCCGCCGCCTCGTCGCCCGTCATCTGCGGATACTTGCCGAGGCGGCCCGAGGAAATCTCCGCGAAGTCGTCGCGCGCCTTCACGGCCTCGAAGGCCTCCGTGTAGGTCGCGATGGCCGCGTCCGACGCGCCGGCGGGCAGGAAGACCATCTTCTGCGCCGGGAAGCCCGCGACGAAGAACGCCTTCCACGCGTCCCAGCGCTCGCCTGAGGTCTCGCAGCCGGGGGTCGCGTCGCAGACCTCCTTGAAGGTCGGCATGTCGGGGAAGGTCGGGTCGCGCACGATGTCGCCATCCGCGTCCAGCGCGCCCCAGCTCATCATCGGCACCGCCGTGCCCGCCTCGACCAGCGGGGTCACGCCCTTCAGGTACGAGGAGGAGGTCTGGTAGTCGATGTTCGCCTCGCCGCGCTCGAACATCAGCCGCCCGTCGCCGCGGCCCTTGATGCCGAAGACCGGCTCCACGTTGAGGCCCAGCATCTCCCATGCCAGCAGCGGCACCAGATCGAGGCGCGTCGCCCCCTGCGAGCCGTAGATGAAATCCGTGTCCTGGAGCGGGGTCGCGTCCAGCCCGTCCATCTCGGCGGCCAGGTCGGGCGGCAGGTAGGCGACGCCGCCGGTGCCCGACGCGAGGACCACGTTCCAGTCGTCGTATTCGTAGCGCACGCGCGGATCGCCGAGCAGGTACGGGAACTGCGTCGAGCCGGAGGAGCCGAAGATCACCGTGCCCTCGCTATCCTCGAACTTCTCGCCCTGGAACCAGTTGGCCCCCTTGGTCGAGCCGGCGCCGGGCATGAACTTGACGACGACGGTCGGCTGGCCGGGCAGGGCCTCGGACAGCAGGGGGGCGTAGAAGTTGGCCCATTTGGCCGAGCCGCCGGTCTCCGAGAACGGGATGATCCATTCGACGGTCTTGCCGCTCATGTCCATGGTGTGCCCGCCCGCATGGGCCTGGGGGGCGGCGAAGGCGAAGGCGGCGGTGGCCAGGAGGGCCGTCGCCGTCCGGCGCGCGAGCGCGGTGAATGTCATGGTCTCTCTCCCTGTCATGCGACCGCTTGTGCGGTGTTTTGCCCGCCATCTTGCGCATTCGGTCTTCGATGACAAGGGCGGACACGGGGGAATCGGGTGAGGCATGTCTTGACACACGTGAGGTTATTGTCGGGGTTGACCCGACAATCCATGGCTGCGGCATGTGCAGGTCTTGCGATCCTGGATCGTCGGGTCAAGCCCGACGATGACTGCTTTCATTGCTGTCATGAAAATCCATTCACCCGATTGTCCTATGGGGCGCCACGGCAATCGCCCAGAAACCCTCTCACCGCCCCGATCGCCGGCCGCACCGGCCCGGCGGCGCGGGACATCGCCATCGCAACGCGCGAGGCCCGCGCG